>CAZYFX010000092.1:0-8514 GCA_964646725.1 uncultured Oscillospiraceae bacterium | reverse complement strand
AGGCGTATAAGAAAAAGAATAATCCGGCATATCCCCATGCCCACTGATCGTCAGCGTTCCGGTATTTTCATCCAAGCTCCACGCAAAGTCTTCTGCTACCTCTGCACTTGCCATACAAACCAGCAACGCGCCCAGCACGACAACCGCAAACAGTGTCAACATTTTTTTCTTCATAATGCATTCCTCTTTCTGTTTGAATTTTTATTTATTATATCACACGAACCGATATATATATATATATATATATATATATATCAAAACTGTAAACTTTTATACAATTTTGAACGGTGATTGATGAAAATGCGTTTTCGCGATTGATATATAAATCCGAAAGTGCGAAGGTTTCACCGTATTTCGACATCCTTATGTATTTTACAGAAGAAATTTCTTAATAAACAAGTTCTTCCGAGCAAAACGTCCGAAGCACATTAGGCAATACGGGAGGGACTGCGGCAAAGATACATTACCGCAGTCCCTCTTAAATAAAAACGTTGTATGTGCTTAATCTGCTGTTTCCGTTAAATCCGTGACCAACCGCGCAAGCGGCGCATCGTCGCGACAAAATTCGTGCTTGCCGTCGAATACGATAAGGTCGAGCCAGTCCGTCCCGACGCCCTGTTGCTCGGCCGCTTCGCAAAGTGTTCGAAAAGACCGCTCGGTGAACCGTGAGTCGAACAGCTCGTCCTTTGCGCCCATTTCAATACACAACCGACGCGGATAGCACAGCGCGGCGATTTCCGCATCGTTGAAGCGATACGCGGCTTTTTCCCAAAGCCAGTCCGTCCAGTGTACCTCGTTTCGATCGTTGAAAAAGGAACAGGATACCGCCGAGCGGATTCGCGTGTCCGTTGCCGTTTCGTACAGCGTGTAAAAGCCGCCGTAGGAAAGCCCCACCATGCCGAAATTCTTCACATAATCCTTTGCTTCGAACCAATCCAAAATGCGCGACAGCCCATGCAACTCCACCGCTGTGATCGAGCTTCCCACGCGCTTCAAGGCCGCGTCGATATTTTTGCGCTCATACGGAACACCGTAGGCCTCACTCCACAGTAACAATTGCGGCGCAAAGGCGTGAACCTCGTATCGGAGCACACGTTCGAGCATCTCGTTGTAGTTTTCGGTACTTCCGTAAAAGCCGGAGATCAGCTCCGGTGTGGCAAGACCGCCGTGTGAAACCATGACAAGCGGTCTTTTTTTGTTGCCTTTTTTGAAGAACAGCCCGCTCATCCACACGTTGTCCAAAATTTCGAACCGCATGCGGTATATTTCGCAGCCGTTTTCTTCGGAAAGCTTGACGCTTTCGGCCGTCGGCACACCGTCAAAGTGTTCGGTGAGCGGCCAACCGAGCATTTCCCGAAGCTCGCGACGATAGCGCTCGGGATCGGTAAAAATGTCTTTGCTGTAATCCGCTCGTTTGCGTTCCGCCTCGGCTTGACGTGTGTGAATGAGCGCAAGCAGACCGTCCGTGTAGCTCTGCTTGACGGCCTTGGTGACGTCGCGTTCTTCGCGGTACTTCACGGTTCATCCTCTTTTCTGCGTAAAAAAATCGTGTAAATATCCGTTCAGGCTTCGGGGAACAGCTCCGGCCCTTTTGCATCGACCGTCAAAAAGGTCATATGTCCGGCATAAATATATTGCCCGGGTACGTCGCCCTCAAAGCCGACAAACACGATCTTGTCACTCCATTTTCCCGCTTTCGGGACGGTCTTGCAGGGAATCGACGGCTGTTTCGGCGTTTTCCAATCGGTAAACGGCTGCTTGGAGTATCGATATTCGCCGATTCCGTGACGGCTGAAAACCAGATAGTAGTACCCACCGTGCTCGAAATAATCCGGGCATTCCGGCTGGTATTTATCGGGGGCTATGTAGATCGGCTCTTTTTCTTCCGTCCATGTTTCGCCGTCCGTCGAGGTCAAATGCGCAAGACACCCTTTGTTTTCGGATACAAGAGAAGTGGTCAAAAACATGTGCAGCCGTCCGTCCGCGCCGAAAACGACCTTCGGGTCGCGTGCCGATACCCGACAGTAGCGGTCGCTTAACGTGAAGCGAAAGGCGGCATCTTTGACGTAGTGGTACCCGTCGTTCGAGACGGAGCGCATAATCGGAGCGGGGGAGCCGTCGCAGGTGCGAACGGTGTAATACAGGTAGTGTTTGTCCGCGTATTCGATGTGTGAGCCGGTGCAGATTGAGCCCTCCCATGCGGCGTCGATCTCCACGACGTTGGGATGAATCTGCCACGAATCGAAATCATCGGTCGAAATGTGCGCCCATTGGTGCGCCCCGTTGCCCCATTTACTTTTGTGATGGTGCCGATCCTTTAGATAGATCACATGAAAGCGCTTGCCGTCGGAGTACGGCATACAGTCACCGACAAAAACGTTTTTCTCCGGCTGCCACCCCTCGGCATTTCGAAACGTGTCGAGAACGGCGGGAAGCGGCGCGTCGCTTTCGTTCAACGGATGAACCGTGATCGGCGCATTCCATTCGGCGTTTTCCATGAGAAACGTGCCGATCGGCCATTCCTCGTCGCACAGTTTTTCGCCGCTGTACAGCTCCAGTCGATACGGACGCACCCGAAGCATGACGGTGCTTTTCTCGTCAAGCGGCGCTGTTAAGCGCAAAGGCTCTTCGCGAAAGTCGGTGTAAACACAGACGCACAGTGCCCCGTTTTCTTCCTCGGCCGAAAAAGCCGTCTTTCCGTCCGCTGTTTTGGCACAAACGGGAAGCGTGTCAAAAAGAATGTCGTAGGTCGTAAAATGAATTTGCATGATGTTTTACCTCCTTTTGGTCATCACGGGTACAGTATAAACGATGCCCTCGGGGGAAGGTCAAGTGATTTTGAGAGAATTTTATCCGATTTTTCGAATGAGATACACTGCGTTTTCCAGCTCGAACATTCGTCGGTCGCGCATCCATTCGTCGGATGTGCCGCTTTTGGACACAAAGACGTAGCCGTTCGGAAGAACCACCTCGCCGTGAACGCCGTCGGCCTTTTGAACCGTCAGCCGAATCCGCTCGCCCTCGCGTTCCCATGCTACGTCGATTTTTCCTCCGATTGTTTCGTAGAAAGCATGTGCGCGCTCAAGCGTATCGACAAACGACGGCTCGACGCGGACAAAGGAAGCGTCCTCACGGTACGGATTGATATGCAGCCCCGCAATGTGACGGATGAAAAAGCCGCTGATATCCCCCATAAAGTGATGGTTGAGCGAGTATTTAAGATCATCGTACACATCCGTGAAGCCTTCGGCCAAGGACACCATGCCGAAACGTTCGACCCAAACGCCGTAGGACGGTGCGTCGGGGCGGGTGATCATGCGGTAGGCAAGAGAAGTGTCCCCATGGTCGGCCAATACACGGAAAACCGTGCGCACACATAACATTCCGCCGTCAAAGTGGTCGTCGGAATCGTGAATGAGTCTGATCAAACGCCGATAGGCCGCGTCCGTTTCGCCGCCGTCGAACAAACCGTAATATAGCGCCAAACTCTGTGCCGTCTGGCAGGCACTTTTGACGGTCAGGGTGCGGTGATCGATCAGGCGTTCGCGCACGGCCTTTCGTGTTTCGTCTGCCAAAGCCCGTGCGAAGGCACTTTGCGCTTTCATGCCGCATTTCTCGAACAGAAACGCGCTTTTATCGAAAATGCCGTAGCAAATCATGCTGTCGGACACTTCGGTCGGACAAATGTGGTTGTGCGAGGAACGCATGGAGGGACACCAGTCCCCGAGGCAGATCGAAAACAGACCGCGCTCGTTTCTGTGACGGGACAAAAAGTGCAGATAGCGCAAAACGGAGTCGGCGCATTCCTCAAACAGACTGATGTCGCCGCGATAGAGATAGACCTGATAGGGAATCTCCACCAACACCGAATCCCAGGCCGGGCCGTGTCCGAGTCCGTTCGCATAGCCCCAGCCGGTATTGGGAACAATGCCGGACAGAGCGCCGTCCTGCCGTTGAGAGGCGCAGACGGTTTTCATCCATTGTCTTAAACTGCGCGTCACATTCAGGTTTTGCAGCATGTGTTCGGCACTCAAAGCCGCGTCCCCCGTCCAACCGTTCTTTTCGCGGTGGGGGCAGTCGGTCGGGAAAAAGACAAAATTGGCAAGGTCGCTTGTCCGCGCGGCCTTTTGCAGAGCATTGGCCGTTTCGTCCGAGCAGTCGAAGCAGCCGTGCTCCTCAAGTGCGCTGTTTAAAACGCACATGGTGACGCTTACGTTTTCGTATTGGTCGGGGGTCAGACCGCCGACAAAAAAGTAACGTGCGCCGTGATAGGTGAAGGACGGCGTGTAGCTTTCAACCTCGCCTCCTGAGCAGATGTATACGTCGCGCTGGCAAAAGCCGATCGGCAGAAACATTTGCAGATTGCGAAACGATACTTCGCTGTTTTCGCAGTATTCTGCGGCTTGCAGGATGATTCTTTGCCCCGATGCGGCACCGCGCACCGTAAGACGCGGCACACAGGCCGTGTTTTCGGAAAACTCGAAGATCAAACCGTGTTCCGTCGGTTCCGGGCGATAAAAAACGTCTTTCGGAAAATGCTTCGCCGCATCGGGCACATAGTGGTCGTTGTGCAAAACGCCGGGGCAGACACGAACGGGTGCAAGCTCCTTGACGATCTCCACGCGGTCGGTGTCGTTGGGAAGAAGCTTGCCGCGCGGCGGATCGGTCGGCAGAGCAGCCGTCCAATAGGAATCGTCGAAGCTCGGTTCGTTCCAGTGCGGAATCTCCGAACGTGCGTCATAGTGCTCTCCGGCACGCAGATCGTCAAAAAGGATGGGGCTCGGTGCGCACACGCAGGTCTTGTCGGCCTCAAACGACGCAAGCTTCGTTTCGTGTGCCAAGGCTTCGAAATGAAACGCAAGCTTGGGGGCTGAGCGGAAGCGCGCCTTGTCAAAATTCCAGATTGCGCCGCCGGGTGCGTTGGATATTCCGTTTCCGAGCCAAAACGCTATGCAGTTTTTTCCTTCGGTCAGATGAGCGCTGATATCGATTGTGTCGTAAAACTGCATTTCATCGGGGTTGGAGATGTAGGGAGCAAGGCGGCCAACCTGTACCTCGTGTCCGTTGACAAAGACGCGGTAAAAGCCGACGGCCGTCACGGTCAAAGTTGCTTTTTCGGGCTTTTCGGATAAGGTAAAGTTTTTGCGAATATACGGCGCGGGCACGGGTGCGTCAAAGGCGGCATATCGTTCGGTCGCCTTGATGAATTTTTCGGAAAACATGCGCTTTCTCCTTGAAACATATAGTGAAAGAGCCCGAAGCCGTGCGAAAACGCGGCTCGGGGCTCGGGTCAATGTCGTTATGCCAATTTTGTTTCCAGACGCTTGCGAATGGCGGCGATAAAGTCGGCCGTGTTTACGGTCGTAACGGTCACGCCTTCGGCAAGACCGGCCAAATCCTTGGTCATGATGCCGTCGTTCAATGTGTCGATGCAGGCTTCCTCCAATTTGTCGGCAAAGGCGGACAGATCGGTAAGACCGTCCAATTCGCCGCGCTTGCGTAAAGCACCCGTCCAAGCATAGATGGTCGCCATCGGATTGGTGGAGGTTTCTTCACCGGCTAAGTGACGGTAGTAGTGTCGGGTGACCGTACCGTGTGCGGCTTCGTATTCGTACTTTCCGTCCGGGCTGACCAACACGCTGGTCATCATGGCGAGCGAACCGAAGGCGGTGGAAATCATGTCGCTCATGACGTCACCGTCGTAATTCTTGCAGGCCCAGATGTAACCGCCCTCACTGCGAATGACGCGCGCGACGGCGTCGTCGATGAGCGTGTAGAAATAGGTGATACCCAACTTCTCGAACGTTTCCTTGTAGTCGGCCTCATATACCTCGGCAAAGATATCCTTAAAGGTGTGATCGTACTTTTTGCTGATGGTGTCCTTGGTGGAGAACCACAGATCCTGCTTGGTGTCAATGGCATATTGGAAGCAGGAGTGCGCGAACGAACGGATGGAGGTATCCTTGTTGTACTGTCCCTGTAAAACACCGGGGCATTCGAAATCGTATACCGTCTGTCTCGTTTCGGCACCGTTTTCGTCGGTAAAGACGATCTCGGCCTTGCCTTTTCCGGGAATGCGCATTTCGGAAGCCTTGTAAATATCACCGTAAGCGTGGCGGGCAATGGTGATGGGCTTTTTCCAGTTCTTTACGACCGGTTTGATGGAATCGATGAGAATGGGCGCACGGAAAACCGTGCCGTCGAGAATGGCGCGAATGGTTCCGTTGGGGCTTTTCCACATTTCCTTTAAGTGGTATTCCTCCACGCGCTGTGCATTGGGAGTGATGGTGGCGCATTTGACGGCCACACCGTATTTTTGGGTGGCGTATCCCGCGTCAAAGGTTACTTTATCGTCGGTGCGGTCACGTTCGGGAAGTCCCAGGTCGTAGTATTCGGTTTTCAGCTCGACAAATGGTTCGAGCAGTTCTTTTTTGATCATCTCCCAGATGATGCGGGTCATTTCGTCGCCGTCCATCTCCACGAGCGGCGTTTTCATTTGAATTTTCTGCATGATGCGATCTCCTTAATGATATACAGTGTTCTCTATTCGGCGTGATGAGCGGCGTAATAGTTGATGAGACAGCCGTCGAGAATGATCTCGCGTTCGTCGTCGGTCAGTCCCTTGATGTTGAGCGAAAGGTCGTGAAGTGCGCCGGTTGCGTCGAGCACCTTGGCGTCAAAGCGTTCCTTGCCGTCGGCAAGCTGCTTGCGAATGTTCGGAATCAGAATGTAGTCGCCGTTCTCGTAGGGGAAAGCGGTGTCCGCGTCCAACGTGAACGGTAAGATGCCCCAGTTGATGCAGTTGCTGCGATAACGCTTGGTGGCGAATTCGTAGCAGATGTTGGCAAAGCCGCCGAGTACCTTTTGACAGGAAGCGGCCTGCTCACGCGCCGAACCGTCACCCGGCTTGTTGGCAAATACGCATGAGCCGAATTGGGTGTTCGAAAGATCGGCGGATTCGTTTCCGAAAGCGGCCAGCACACGGCAAAGCTCCTCGGGTCGGTCACCGGCCACACGCGCACGCTCTGCGGCATCCACCGCTTTACTGCGCGAAACATATTCCGGTTCGCGGCGGGAAAGCGCGAATTCGGCCAAACGAAGCGGATTACTGCGGTAGGAGGAGGTTTCACCCGACGGAATGAGCTCATCGGTCGTTGTCACCTCGTCGCGAATGACCACCGCCAGCTTGATGAGCATATGCTCGGCCAGCGGATACATTTTCGGCCAGTCCGTGATGTTGGGACCCATGATGAGCGGCTCGTCCGCCAAGGGCTTTCCGAAGCCGTAGTAGACGCGATTCTCATAAACCGTTTTGTCAAAGCTGTAGGGGACGGGCGAAAAATCGTATTCCATATCGGAGGCCGCCGTGATCACACCGCCGTTGGCCGCCGTGGCGGCGATACTGCGCGAATCCATGAGCGCAACGCCCGCAAGCTGTCCTTCGCCGGGCTTGGAGCCCTCGCGGTTGGGGAAGTTTCGGGTGGTATGACGAAGCGACAGACCGTTGTTGGCGGGAACATCGCCCGCGCCGAAGCAAGGGCCGCAGAAGGACGGCTTGATGACCGCGCCTGCCTTTAAGAGCGTTTCGGTAAAGCCGCCGCGCGTCAGGGCAAGACTTACGGGAACGCTGGTCGGATAGACCGACAGGTTGAAATAGCCGTTTCCGGTGCTTCCGTCGGCTAAAATTGCCGAAGCTTCGCAAATGTTGTCGAACAGACCGCCGCTGCATCCGGCGATCACGCCCTGGTCGGCGTAGACCTTGCCGCCGCGCACCTTGGACACAAGGTCGAGCTTGACGCGGTTTCCGAATTTTTCGGTTGCCGTTTTTTCCACGTCGGCCAAAATATCGGCGGCGTTTTCGGTAAATTCGTGAATGGTGTAGGCATTGGACGGATGGAACGGAAGTGCGATCATCGGTTCGATCTTGTCGAGCTCAACGGTGATCATGCTGTCGTAATAGGCGACCGCCTCCGGCGCAAGCTTGCGATACTCCTGCGGACGGCCGTGAACCGTGTAGTGTGCCTTTACCGTTTCGTCCGTCTCCCAAACGGAAGTAAGGCAGGTCGTCTCGGTGGTCATAACGTCGATTCCGTTGCGGAAATCGATGGGGAGCGACGCGATTCCCGGGCCGACAAATTCGAGCACCTTGTTTTTGACAAAGCCGTTCGCAAAGACCGCCTTGGTGAGCGCAATGGCCACATCGTGCGGGCCGACGCCGTGATGGGGCTTCCCGGTCAGATACACCAAAACCACCGACGGGTAGTTGATATCATAGGTGTTTTTGAGTAACTGCTTGACCAATTCCGGGCCGCCCTCGCCGACACCCATCGTTCCGAGTGCTCCGTAGCGCGTGTGGCTGTCCGAGCCGAGAATCATTTTGCCGCAGCCGGATAATTCCTCGCGGGCGAACGAATGAATGACGCTTTGGTTGGCGGGGACATAGATACCGCCGTACTTGCGAGCCGCCGACAGACCGAACACGTGGTCGTCTTCGTTGATGGTGCCTCCGACGGC
>CAZYFX010000091.1:0-8523 GCA_964646725.1 uncultured Oscillospiraceae bacterium | reverse complement strand
ACATAAAAGCAAAAGCATCTACATATCCGAACAGCGAGATACACAATAACATTTTCAATATTCTCATGCCCATGGATATTGTTCCGGAGGTTCCGCTCAGCAAATGGCAATACACAAAGTACGGTGTTCAACTGAAAATCACCAATAATATATACGATTCGTATTTTGTGAGCCAAAAGGATGTAAAGATAAAGGATTCCGTTTCGTATAAAAAGGTAAAAGAATACTACGCCGACTTTACGGGTAATGAATACAGTATACCGGTCGATTCTTATGAAAACAGTCGTAATCTGGTTGCAAAGGTGTCCAAAATACTTGAAACTTCGGATTACTATTATGATAATCTTCAAGGATTTGTTATGGATCTCTCTGAAGTTTTCATGTATTACAACGGAGATTTTTCTCCTGTTCTTGATAGGTACAAAAAACAATTACCTAAAACCTATTATCATGCAGACGCTTGCGCTGATGAATTTGTGGATGATTTGGAAGATCTAGTAGATAATTGGTTAACTCGAGCTTTACTCAAGCTTTACTCTTTCTTTTCCAAAACCGATTTCAATTTCAACTACAACGATTACAGACAGATGCTTCATGATTTTTATTTTTTATTCGTTGTCAATTCCGGTGAAAAATCCTGGGACTTGATTCGTCCGGTTATAAAAGAGTTGGGAGGCGAAAAAATCCCCACATTCGACCCCCATCATTATCAATACTATCTCTCCTGGATTTTCGCCGAAGATAACCCGAAAGAACTGTACGCTCCGGAAAGCTACAGAACCCTTACGATTGCTTGCCCTGTCAATGTAAACATATACGACGCAAACGATGAGTTGGTTGTAAGTGTTGCGGATAATCAAATTGTGGTTGCAAAGCTTCCGACCAAGGTGATCGGCGATTCGACGGTCGTACATCTGTACGATGATGCGGATTCCTACAGAATTGAGATTACAGCCTATGACGAGGGAACGGTGGATTACTCCGTATCCGAATACACAAACGGCGATTTGTCACGACGCATCAATTACAGTGAAATTCCCGTTGAAACGGGAACATGTTTGTCCGGTCTTTTGCCCGAAAACAACAATTTGAATGCCGATGCATATGATTTGACAAAGCAATCTTCCGACGGTACGGTATCGGAAACGCTCAATTGCACCGACGAATTAACGGGAGAATTGCTTAATACAATTTCCGTGGAAGTGACAACGGAAGGAAACGGTTATGTCAATGCGCCGCTCAGCGTAACGAAGGGCGAACTGCTTGTACTGACAGCCAATGCATTAAACAATGCAGCCTTTTGGGGATGGTATGATAAAAACGATGAGCTGTTAAGTGAATCGAAAATCTATGTCAAAGTTGCAAATGAGCCTCTTGCTGTTGTTGCTAAATTTTCGAATGTAGCGTATGGAGATTTAGACGACAACGATACGGTTGAAGTAAAAGACAACATGCTCCTTGCCCGCTACCTTGCCGGCTGGGACGGCTACGACGAAACCACCATCAACTTAGAAGCCGCCGACCTCAACGGCGACGGAAAAGTTACCGTCAAGGACAACATGATTTTAGCGCGTCATCTTGCCGGTTGGGTGGGATATGAAACGCTGCCGATCAAAGAATAAACAAAAACACAATAGCCTTATCGGAATCAGACCGATAAGGCTATTGTCGTTTTAATCCTTATTCAATTACTTGCGATACTCCGCCGGCGTTCCTTTGATCACATCCCCCACGCCGTTATAAATATACGACGGTCGGTAAGGGAACTTTCGCATGACATGATAATCCGTCACACCCGACAAAACAAGCACGGTTTCGATCCCCGACTCCACACCGGCAATGATATCGGTATCCATACGGTCTCCGATAATGACCGCTTCGTCGGGCAAAACGCCGAGAAGCTTGATGCCGGTTTTCATCATCAACGGATTCGGCTTGCCGAGGTAATACGCCACCGCACCGGTCGAAAGCTCAATAGGAGCGACAAGCGCCTTGCAGGCGGGAATGATGCCCTGCTCCGATGGGCCGGTCATATCGGGATTCGTGCCGATCAGCTTGGCGCCTTCGTTGACAAATCGCACGGCGCGCAAAATGCTTTCGTAATTGTAATTGCGCGTCTCCCCCACCACCACATAATCCGGATTGACATCGTTCATGGAGATTCCCTTTTCATACAGGGCGTTGATCAGACCCGGCTCGCCGATGGCATACACCGAGCATCCGGGCTTTTGATTGGCTAAAAAATCGGCCGTTGCAAGGGCGCTGGTGTAGAAATGCTTTTCGTCCACCTCTAAGCCCATGCGCGCCAGCTTTTGCTGAAGCTCCTTCGGACTGCGTTCCGAGCTGTTGGTCAAAAACAGAAAATGCTTATTCTCCTTTTTGAGCCATTCGACAAATTCCGACACGCCGGGAAGCAACAGGTTGCCGTGGTAGATAACACCGTCCATATCGCAGATAAAACCGGATTTTTGTTGGATATCCAAAATGTTATTCATGATCTTTTCTCCTTTTCGTTCGCAAGGTATTCTCAATGCACTGTATTTTCCATCAGGTAGGTGGCCTCGATATCGGCAATGTGCAGCTTGACGGCCAGCGGATAGCGCTCAAAGGCTCCGTTGATGGCGTAGCTTCCGCCGCGCGCCGCATCGTCAAAGCCGCCCATGTGCCAACGGATGGCGATAGCTTCCTCGACCTTTAAACGCATAAAGCGCTCGATGAGGAACACGGACTTTTCCCCGTGCCCGAAGGGAAATTTATCGTCGATAGTATAAAACGGCACTTTTTCCCATGCGCCGGTGGTTTCGTTTTTGACGTTTCGCGAGCCTAACTTATAAAACTGTGCTTTGCAAAGGTCGTGCAGCAAGGCCACAACAGCAAAAGATTCGTCCGGTTTTCCGTCATTGTAACGCTCGATCATGGCATGATACACGTTTAAGCTGTGGTCGCATAATCCGCCCTCATAAGCACTGTGAAATTTAGAGCTTGCGGGCGCTGTGAAAAAGTCGGTTTTGAGCATCCAGTCCAAAAGCTCCTTGGAGCCTTGACGGGAGATCGCGGTATTGTAGTCCTCGATAAAGCGTTCCTTGGCCGAGGGAATGTCCAATCCGCGCAGTTGTTCTTCGTTCATAAATGTCTCCGTTTCTGTGATTCTTGTGTGGGGTGTGGTGTGTATGAGATAAAGCAGCTGTCGCAAAAATGTCAACGTCTGCGTCCTCTTCTTCGCCTACGCTTCATGATAAGCGCCGACAGTGCAAAATATACGGCAAACAGCACAAGTGCCGTGATCGTGAAAACGCGAAACCATTCGCCGAGAACGATACGCTTGGCGCGGTCGAGCAAATACAGCACGTTGCTTTTATCGATACTCTGACCCGCCACAAGCGGAACCGTTCCCAAAACGGTATCGCCTTTATACTTTACAACCAGCTCACCGAAAACCTCTCCCTCGGTCACGGGAGCGGTTGCGTAATCCTCGCTCACACGAGGCTCGGTGGTGATATCGGCGGCAAAATCCAGCTCGGTCGGCAAAAGAGCCTTCAATTCCGCGCCCGGCAGAAGCATAACATAGTCGTTATCGACAGCCAAATGTACGGGAAGCTCCGCGATCAGCGTTTTGGGCGAAAGAACCGACGTGTAGGAAAAGCGGTTCATGCAATAATGCAAAAGCTCCGAAGCCTCCGTACAGGCATAATTGACTTCATCGTCGGCGTATGTGTTCATCAACACACAGATATAGGTAAGTCCCGACGAGTCGGTAGCGCTTGTAACGATGCACTCCCCCGCCTCGGGCGTGTTGCCGAGCGACATCCCCTTGGCTGCCGAATCGTAGTATTTATCCGAACGCACACGAGAAATCAGCAGATTTCGGTTCAGCAGAATGCGCTGACGACCGGATTGCGCCGACTCGGGAATGACATAGCGCGTCGTACAGGACATTTCGTACAAAAGATTGATATAGTAAAAGTGATGTGCAATGATCGCCGTATCCCGTGCGGTGGTTTTCATGCTCTCGACATGGATGCCTGTTGGATTGGCAAAGGTCGTATGCTCCGCGCCGAGGGCAAGCGCTTTTTCGTTCATCATCGCGCAAAAGTCGTCGATGCTTCCGGCAACATACTCGGCAAGAACGTTTGCCGCGTCGTTGGCACCCGTCACAAGCAGGGCATATAAGAGCTGTTCGGCCGTAAAGGTCTCCCCCGCTTTGATAGACATATTGGAGCCCTTTGTGGCGCGAACGGCACTTTCGGAGGCCGTGATGGAAACCGACAGCTCGGGGATGTTTTCGTAGGCAACGATTGAGGTCATAAGCTTGACCGTCGAAGCGGGATAGACCGGATCGTCGGCGTTTTTGCAAAGCATAACGCTTCCGGTCTCGACATTGAACACATAGGCGCTGTAAGCGGTGACCTGCGGAACATCGGAAAGTCCGGCATAGGTACAAAAATCCTTTCCGTCATACAGGCGTTCGGTAAACGGCTCGACTGCCGACACTGCAAACATGCATAGCAAACAAACGAAAAAAGTCAGCAAAAAACGTTTCGACGTTACAAACACCGGCTTCCCTCCTCTTTTTCGAAATATTCTCTTGTTTCACGGATATTGGCCAACACATTTTCCCGAAGCTCCTTGAGCGACGCAAATTTCCGCTCGGGACGCAGCATTTTGTAAAACGACACGGTGATACGCTTGCCGTACAGATCGCCGTCGAAATCCAAAATATGCGTTTCGAACACGACCCGGTTGTCGTCCGTTACCGTCGGACGAACGCCGACATTCACCACGCCTCGGTGCGTGATCCCGTCAATTTCGCACAGACAGGCATACACGCCGAATTTCGGTATCGCTTTTCCGCAATACTCAAGCTGATTGACGGTCGGAAAGCCGAGCTTACGGCCAAGCATCGCTCCGTGTACCACGCGCGTGCGGATAAAATAAGGGTATCCCAAAAGCTCGGCCACACCGTACATATCGCCGTTTTCGACTGCACGACGAACTGCGGTTGAAGAAATGCACTCCCCGTTCGGTGCCGCAAGTCCCGGAACGATATGCGTTTCACAGCCGTAAACATCCATGAGATGCGCAAGCTCTGCGCTTCCGGCGGCGGCCTTTTTTCCAAAGGTGAAATTTTCACCGCAAAACACGGCCTTGGGCGAAAAGCGACGGTACAGATAGCCGCAAAACTCCTCGGGAGAAAAATCTTTCACCTTATTAAAATCATCCGCTCCGATGAATTTTATACCCGTTTTTGCCAACAATTCGTTTTTTTCTTCTTCCGTGGTCAACAGCGATACCTTTTTGTCGCCCAAAAGCAGCTTTGTGTTTTCCCGAAAGGTATATACGCCCACCGCAAGGTCGGTCGTTTTGCCCAACGCACAGGCCTCGGACAACAGCTTTTGATGTCCTTTATGAACACCGTCAAAATCACCCAAGGCCAAAATCGTATCAAAAGACAGCACTTCGCCGTCTGAAAGCATTTTCATTCTATTGATCACCCGATCATCACAATCATAAATATCCGTGTCGACTACAGTAAATAATCCGACATGCTTTTTCCGCGCACACGGCTCTTTTCGCCAATGGTTTCGCCCTCGTACACGCGCGGTGGAGCGAGAACGGTAAACGGCTTCACGACCGCATTTTCGTTAAGGTACAATTCCGAAAGCACGGGGCGAACGTAAATACAGCCGCCGTAGCGCCCGCCGGATTCGGTCGAAAGAGCCGCAAGCGTGATATCCGTCGGCACCTGAAGTCCCAATCTTCGCATACGCGTCTCCAACAGCGATGCTGTCACCGTCGAATCGGTCACCAGCGCCGTCGGGGACGGAAACCGCAAGGCACGCCAAAAGCGTTCAAAGGAAAGACCGCATTCTTCCGCATTCGAAACAAAGGTGAGATATGCGCTTTGGTACAGCCCTTCGGCCGCAAGCGCCGCACCGAGCGCCGCAAACGCCTGCGGGTCACTTCCGAGGTAGGAAATCCGCTCGTGCCCGTGGTCGGTAAGCGCCCGAAGCAAACACTCCGCGCCCTTGGTCAAATCGGGACGAACCTGAAAAGACGGCTTTCTGAGAGACGCTTTTTTCGGCGTTTCATCGGCACTTGACACCGGTACACAAGACTCGTCCTCCGCACAGACAAAGCTTCCGAGTCCGCTTCTTTTGACGATCAGTCCTTTCTCGCAAAGAAGCTCCACTGCGCGACGCACCGTGGTACGCTCCACGCCGTACAGCTCCATCAAAACCCTCTCGGGCGGCAGCTTTTCGCCACTCATATAAACGCCCGAGCGAATCTTTTCGGTTAAGTCAAGACTGATATTTCGATAAACGGAATGCTTGTGTTCGGACATGGATGCGGCCTCCCTTTTTGTATACAGGTATAGTATACCACGCGCGCGGGAGCGTGTCAACAGATATTCGGTAACTTTTTCATGCGTGACAAATCATATCGGTAAATCTTCGGAGGGAGAATTTCCAATATATTTTTTGTACATTCTGTTGAAATAAGAAGCATCCGATATGCACAATAAAGCTGTTACTTCTTTAACTTTGTAAAGACCCGTTGAAATAAGCTCTTTTGCCTTTAGCATACGTTGATGATTTCTGTATTGAATCGGAGATTCGGAAGCATATTTGATGAATTTTCGTCGAAAAGTAGCCGGGCTCATATGACACATTTTTGCCAATTCGTCAACATCGATTTCATGATGGAGGTTTTCGTTTATGTATAGAATCGCCGGCTGTATATCCGATTCCGGGCTGCATTGAATTTTCACGAATACGGCAATTTGAAATAACAGATGCAAAAATTTCTCTTGACACAGTATTTGAAAACCGCTCCCTCTGCTTTCAACCGTATTTACAATTTCACAAAACAAATGTCTGAAAGCATTGCCGCATTTTTTCAATAACGTTAAATCATCATACAAATCAAGAGGTTGCCCATCCGGAAATTCCAAAATAAACTCAACGGAATAATATAATCCGTTATCCGCGTCGATCCATGCGGAAGAATACTCTATATCGTATGGCAAAAAAAGCAAATCCCCGCTTTCCATGATAAAGCTTTTTCCCGTTATGCTGCTAAATTCGATTTTTCCCGTATCCAAATAAAAAAAGCGACTCCATTTTCTTAATCCTCGAAAGCAATGAAATTTTTTCGGCGTATCGTTCCCCTTTCTTGCGGTACAATGTCGGACAATAAAATGATTATTCAGTATAAACTCAAAATCGTTCATGTTTTGTTACCTCTCGACAAACCTTTTAAGCATGATTAAATTGTACACCACTTCGAACATTTTGTCAATTGATTTTCGGTTGAAAAATGCTATAATAAATTCAGATTCTTTGGGAGGGCTTTTTATGAGAAAAGTATTGTTAACAACCGATTTGTACCATCCGCACGCTGATTCCAACGATCATTGGAATCTTGCCACGCTTTACGGTATGGCGATGCAAAAAATGATCAAACTGTGCGGAATTTTATGCGACGAAGATAAACCCGACTGCGCAAGAGGAATGCGATTCGGCGATCCTGCTGTACAGGCAATCGCTCAAATGAATTACATAACGGGCCTTGCCGTTCCGCAAGCGGTCGGTTCGCATAAGCCGATTAAAAGCGACAAGGATATTGAAGATATATTGAATTCGGAAACAATCATCCCGTCCGTCAATCATATCCTTGCGGTGCTGGAGGAAGGCGGAGAAATCGATATTCATTTATGCGGCAGCTGTCGGGATATCGTATTGGCTTATTGCAAACGTCCCGATCTTTTCGGCGAAAATGTTCGTATTTTTCTTAACGCGGGAACTTACGAAGATCAAAGCCCATTGGAATATAATGTAAGTTTGGAGCCGTTTGCATTTTACAAAATCTTCGAAATGCCGTGCAAAATCATGTGGGCTCCATGCTTCGCCGGGCTGGTAGAAGGAAAATTCTTGAAAGTCGGAAAGCACGCAAATTACTATTGGATAGAACATGAAAAGGTCTTACCATTTCTTTCAAGGCAAATGAAAAACTATTTCAACTATATGTACTCTCACGAAAATCGAGTCGGCTGGCTGACTTATATTCAACAAGATGTTGATACAGATGTTTTTGATCGGTTCAATACAGGCGAAAGACAGATGTGGAGTACGCCGGGATACTTGATGAGCGCCGGCATAAGTTTAAGAAATGACGGTTCGGTCACAAAAGAAGACGCCGAAGATGCTTTGTTTAAATATGTACCGGCCATTGTCAAATGCAACCCGAACGGAACGCTTGAATGGCGGCTTGCCGAAAAAAATGAAAAAACAAATGTAAGCATTTTCACAATTTCCGACATCAAAAGCTTTCAGCCGGTTATGGCGCAAGCGGTCAAACGCATTTTGGTGAATTTGCCGTGAGCGGATTTTTCCTTGTTCTTGCGTTGACGTGTAATTTCCTATTGGCTCTGCTTGATAAAAATGCAAGCAAAAAGCTCGCAAGCGATCTGATATAATCCCCATAGAGTAGACACTTGAAAAAACAAAAGTTTCAAGACTACTT
>CAZYFX010000090.1:0-8856 GCA_964646725.1 uncultured Oscillospiraceae bacterium | reverse complement strand
AGAAGCGGCAGGTGTCGGGGGAAATTTCGTCGGCAAGCACAATCGTGCCGTCGGCGGTCTTACCGAACTCCAACTTAAAATCGACCAATTCGATGCCGAGTCCGAGGAAATACTTCTTCAACACTTCGTTGACCTTGAACGCCATCGACTTGATGGTTTCGATCTCCGCCTTGGTGGCAAGCCCCAAAGCCAGCGCATGGTAGGAGTTGATGAGCGGATCGCCGAGGTCGTCGTTCTTATAGGAAAATTCGATGGTCGGTTCTTCGAACACGATGCCTTCTTCCACGCCGTAGCGCTTGGCAAAGCTGCCGGCCGAAATGTTGCGAACGATGACTTCGAGCGGAACGATGCTTACCTTTTTCACGACCGTCTCGCGCTCGGAAAGCTCTTCCACGAAATGAGTCGGAACGCCTTCCTTTTCGAGTAACTGCATAAGATAGTTGGTCACGCGGTTGTTGATGACGCCCTTGCCGGCAATGGTGCCCTTTTTAAGACCGTTGAATGCGGTCGCGTCGTCCTTGTAATCCACGATCACCAAATTTTCATCGGTGGTTGCGAATACCTTTTTGGCTTTTCCTTCGTAGAGCTGTACTGTCTTTTCCATTGTCTTTTCCTCCTGATTTTGCATTATGCATTGAATTTTTCTTCTATTTCGCGATTTTTGGCCATGACCTTGTCGTGTCCCGCTTTTCTTGCTTCCGAAAGCTTTTCCTCAAGCGTCGGATCGGTCACGGCCAATATCTCGATACAAAGCAAGGCGGCGTTGACCGCTCCTCCGACGGCAACCGTGGCTACGGGAATGCCGCTCGGCATCTGTACTGTCGAAAGCAAAGCGTCAACGCCGTCCAAAACGGCGGATTTTACGGGGATTCCGATAACGGGGAGTGTGGTATTGGCGGCAATGGCTCCGGCCAAATGCGCGGCCATACCGGCGGCGGCAATGATCGCACCGAAGCCGTTTTCGCGTGCGTGCAGAGCGAAATCACGCGCCTCTTCGGGCGTGCGATGTGCGGAATAGACGTGTACCTCGTGCGGCACACCGTATTCCTTTAAGGTGTTGATGGCTTTTTCGACAACGGGAAGATCGCTGTCGCTTCCCATGATGACGGCTACTTTTTTCATGCTTATGACCGTTCCTTTCTGCTGTGCGGTAAGCCGCAAAAGTGTCTTTGCGGCTTACCGCCTTGATTTGATACGCAAATACGATGCTGTATTCCGAAAGCCGCTTTTGCGTTGTTTTTTGCTGTGGATTTATTTCAGATACTTCGCTTTCCGACAAACAGAGTTCCGACGGGCTTTTCCGCAACTACGTCGTATACGGCTTCCGGATTTTTTTCGTTGGTGACGATTACGTCGATGCCGTTTGCGGTCGCCAAATCGGCGGCTTGGATTTTGGTTCTCATTCCGCCCGTTCCGCGTCGTGAGCCCGCACCGCCCGCAAGAGAATAAACGCTCTCGTCAATGTGTTCGATGCGGTCGATCCGTTTTGCATTCGGGTGCAGACGCGGATCGCCGTCATACATGCCGTCGATATCGGATAAGATCACAAGCTTTTTCGCTTTGCACAATACGGCCACAACAGCGGAAAGCATATCGTTATCCCCGAAAAGACGGTCGTGCGATTCGATTTCCGTATAGCTCACCGAGTCGTTTTCGTTGACAATCGGTATGATGCCCATTTCAAGTAAAGCGTTGAATGCGTTTGTAAGGTTTTCCTTTTTTTCCTCGTGCTCTATGTCGTCCGCGTTCAGCAAAATCTGCGCTATTGTTTTGTCATAGTCGCCGAAAAACTTATCGTACCAAAACATGATACCGCATTGTCCTACGGCGGCCGCCGCCTGTTTCATCCGCATGTTTGACGGACGGGCATTCAAATTCAGCTTGTTTGTTCCGACGGCGATCGCGCCGGATGAGACTAAAATCACTTCATAGCCTTTGTTTTGAATATCGGAAAGAACGAAAGCCAAACGGTCGAAGGAACGCAGATCGCTTTTTCTCGTTTCGTTTGTCAGTGTGGAAGTTCCGACTTTGATTACGATTCTGTTTTGATACAATCCCATAATTACACCTCAATAATTTTATTTTGCACTTGTCGTTGACAATTTGCAAAATATATTGTATCATATATCTTGTAATTACAAAAACGAATGTTTGTAATCAATATTATGACAAAGAGAAATGAATGATCATGGAATCAAGTATATCAAAATACATGGCGTTCGTGGCGGCTGTCGAATACGGCAGCTTCACAAAGGCTGCGGAGCGTCTTAACTACACCCAATCGGCGATAAGCCGTATGATAAGCGACCTGGAGGCCGAGTGGAAGGTATCGCTTTTGGAGCGAAACAAATCGGGGGTAAAGCTGACCTCGGACGGCTTCAAGCTGTTCCCTTACGCAAAGGATATTTGCGATCGATACCGCGATTTGCAAATGCAGGTGGATGAATTGAACGGACTGCAAGCCGGCCTTATCCGTATCGGTACGTTTTCCAGTGTGGCAACGCATTGGTTGCCGAATATCATTAAAGCGTTTCGAAAGGACTATCCGAATATCGACTATGAGCTTTTGCTCGGAGACTATACCGAGATAGAAGCGTGGATAGCGGAAGGCCGTGTCGATTGCGGTTTTTTGCGTTTACCTACCCGTCCCGAATTCGAAACGATGTTTTTGGAGCAAGACAGATTTCTTGCCGTTTTGCCCGAAAATCATTATCTTACGGGGAAGAAGAAGGTATCGGTAGCCGATTTGTGTAACGAACCGTTTATGCTTTTGGAAAAGGGGGCCAATGCGGAAATATCGGATATTTTCGCGAAAAGCGGCATAGCTCCACAAACGCACTTTACTACTTGGGACGATTACGCCGTCATGTCCATGGTCGAAAGCGGTCTGGGAATCAGCGTACTGCCGGAATTGATCTTAAAAAGGATACCGTATAAGATTGTTACGAGAGAACTCGATATTCCCGCATACAGAAACATCGGCTTTGCCATGCGCAGTAAAAAGACGCTTTCGCCGGCTGCGAAACGGTTTGTCGAGTATTTAAAATACAGATGAAGGTGTGGGGACGTTTTTTCCGTCTTGGGATTTCAGCTCCTTTCCCGACCGCGGTGCCTGTCGAAAAAACAAAAGGGCGCACTTACTCTGACGAAGCAAGTGTGCCCAGACGGTCGGCGGATATCTTCTCTGTTCCCTTGTGGTGTCCCACGGTTCCGTCAGTTGCAGAGAATTTAAGTTACGCGACTATTATAACATTGAAATCTCATTTTGTCAACGGACAAATTTGCAAATTTTCATAAGCCGAGTGTGAACAATTCTGTCGGTTTTCAACGATAAGTGAAAAACGGAGAAAAAAGTAAAAAATATTCCGAATTCTCTTGCAAAATTCGTTTGTTCGTGCTATACTGTATACATCCTGCGAGTGATCGCAAATAACAGGAGGATTTATCATGAATTACGGATTGCAGCTTTACAGCGTCCGCGATATGGCGGAAAAGGATTACGAAACGGCCCTTCGCGAGGTCGCGGCTATGGGCTACGAATATGTTGAGCCGGCCGGCTTCTTCGGTCACAGTGCCGAGCAGGTCAAGGAATGGCTCGACAAGTACGGCTTGAAAGTCTCGGGTACGCACTCGGGCTTCGGTGATCTCGAAAACGATTTCGAAGGCACCGTGAAGTACCATCAGACCATCGGCAACAAGCGCTACATCGTTCCGGGTGTGGACACCTCCAACAAGGAAGCGCTCGACAACGCCGTTGCTCTTTTCAACAAGTATCAGCCGATGCTTGCCGAATACGGCATTGAGCTCGGCTATCACAACCACCACAGAGAATTTATTCTCAACGGAAGTGCCATTTACCCCGATCTCTACTTCATGGAAAAGACGAACGTCAAGTTTGAGATCGATACCTTCTGGGTGTTCGTCGCACACCGCGACCCGGTGACCGTTTTGGAGGAATACAAGAACCGTCTCATCGGCTGTATCCACCTGAAGGACGGTCTGCGTTATCCGGGCGTTGCCGGACGCGCTCTCGGCGAAGGCTCCGCACCGGTTCGCGACGTTATGGCCAAGGCTAAGGATCTCGGCCTTCTCATGGTCGTCGAAAGCGAAGGACTCAATCCGACCGGTCTGGAAGAAGTCAAGCGTTGCGCCGACTTCTTGAAGAGAGAAACCGTTTAAACGTACATACTTTAAACGTACATACGGGCTGTTTCGTCGGCACAGGTCGATGAAACGGCCCTTTTTCGCTTTATGAGGAAATATCTATGTTCAAGAACGTTACTCTGGAGATCAGCTTAAAGCCCTTTAAGCAAACCGACGAGGAATACATCCGTTCGGTTTGCCGCCGTATGTTCAAGCAATGGGAGCCGTTCGTCAAAAAACGCGAAACGGTTTCGGTGCTTATGTGGTCGTCCGACGGAAGCGAACTGCTCGATTACACCGGCGACCCCGACCGAACGTTTGAGTGGTGCTGTTATGTGGGAACGGCCAACAAGCTGCTTGTCGGCGATATGCCGCGCGAGACTTCGCCGCATATACGCAAACAGCCGTATATCGAAAACCCGTCGCAGATGACCTACGCTGTTTTAAAGCGTATTGTCCGCGCCTTTCGGGAAGAGGGAAGAAAGCTGTTCCCCGATGCCCGCATCCGCGTCGGCACGACCTTTGATATCGGCCCGGAGTTTGCCGTTTCCGAATTCAAGTATCACCGACACCCCGAAGCCTGTGACGGCTCCGGGTGCGACCGCTTCGGCTTTGTGGATGCGACGGCCGTTTTGAACGCCGACCGCTATCCGTATGCCGCCTATCCCGACGGGATTCCCGAAGGAACGCCCATGGGTACCTTTATGGGCGCACAGGCCGAAGTGTTTATGCGTGACATGGGCTTCGACTACATCTGGCTCTCCAACGGCATGGGCTTTTGCTATGAGCCGTGGAGTGACAAGGGAAAAATCTACGACGGAACGGATTTTCATCCCGAAAAGCTTCCCGATACCCGCGAAAAGGTGTTCTTATTCTGGAAGCTGTTTCGCGAAAAGTGCTCCTATCCCATCGAAACGCGCGGCACCAACTATTCGGTCGGCATTGATTATGCCAGCGACGGCGTACCGCTGTACGATATCTATAACGGCGGTTTTGATATTACGCCTCCTCCCAATTCCCCCTGGGCGGCCCTCAACGACAACATCGGTATCGAGGTGCTCGGTCAGCTGACCCGAAACTGCGAACTTCCGGGGAACGATTATATGTTCCGCTATTATCTGCACGATATATGGTGGATGAATTCGCCGTGGTACGATCGCTACGGCTCGTCTCCGCACGATATCTACATTCCCATGGCGCTTTCGCGTATCGACGAAAACGGAAAAACGCAAAGCCCGACGCTGTTCAACGTGCTTTCGGTGGACAATTCGATGGGGGATATGCCGGATTCGTGTGCGTATGAGGTCATTCCGCATTTGCTGAAAGCGGAAAAGAACGCGCCCGACGAGCCCGCTCCTTTGGTGCTGGTGTACCCGCTCCGCGAATACACCACAGCGACCGAGGGATCCATGCTTCGCGAAATGTATTTCGGTGACCGCTTTTTGGAAAAGGCGATCAATGTGGGCTTTCCGATCACGTCGGTCGTGTCCGCCGATTTCTTTGCCCGTCATGACTCGACGCTGTATCGGAAATGCGTTCTTTTGGTTCCGGCGCGGCTTTCCGACGAAAAGACCGTGCAGGCTCTTGACGATTTTTCGAAAAAAGGCGGAAAGATCATCGCCTACGGAAGCGCGGAAGCTTTGGAGACGCTGCCGTATGCGGCCGAAAAAGCCGATATCGACGGAGATACCGCGTCTCTTTTCGACGCTTGGCGCACTTACGGCTACGATGTTCGCTACGAAGCGGACGAGGGCAGTCCGCGTCCCTGCATGACGGTTCATCGAAGTGACAATGCGTATTTCTTCTCGGTATATAACCGCGACACGACCGTTGAGACACAGCTCAAATTTCCGATCGGTGCTCCCGTTCTGAACGGCTTCAACACGCGCTTGAAGAACGGATATGCGACGTATGTCTTTCCGCGCAGCGTACACGGCGAATGCCGCGTGTTTGTCGAGCAGGAGAGCGGTATCGTGTCGGCCTCGGAGGAAGCACCGGTCAACATGCTCTATCGCCGACGCATTCGGATATCCGGCTTGAAGAACGCGAAGGTTCGCCTGTTCGGAGAGGAATATTGCAAGAAGGACTGCATCGTTACACAGATTGCTCCCGACTTGACGCCTGTTCCCATGGAGAATTGGCGCGTGGTCGAGGATCCCGAAAACGGAACCTATCTGTACGGCGAGAATATCAGCGGCACGGTGTCGATCTGTATGCCGCGAAAATGAAAAATAAACGGAAGTAACGCAAAAGCGGCACAGCCTTGGCGAGCCGGGCTGTGCCGCACTTTCTCTCATATTTTCGATTTTTTAAGGAGCCTTTATGAATCTCACCTATCAATGCCCGCTCTGCGCACAGCCGTTAGCGCTTCGTGAGCGCAGCCTTTACTGCGCTTCGGGACACACCTTCGATCTTTCGGCCGAGGGCTATGTCAACTTAGCTCTCCCCAAAGGACACACCCTTTCGGGCGACGCGCCGGATTCCTGTAAAGCACGCCGCCGTTTCCTGGAAAAGGGCTTTTATGCGCCCTTGGCCGAGTTGTTGTGCGACCGCTTGGCGGCGTACGGGGTCGGAAAAGCGAACGACCGAATTATAGATGCCGGCTGCGGTGAGGGCTACTACAGCCGCTTTATCAAAGAAAAGCTTCCGCAAACCGACCTGTACGGCGTCGATCTTGCCAAAAGCGCCGTCAAAATGGCGGCGAAGGCGGAAAAAAACAAGTCGGAAGAGCAAAAATGTCGATTTGCGGTCGCGGGCATTTTCGCACTTCCGTTTGCCGATCAAAGCGCTTCCGCCGTCGTATCGGTCTTTGCGCCGGTGGCGGATGCGGAAAACTGCAGAGTTTTGCGTGAGGGTGGCGTTTTGGCGGTCGCCTGCCCCGGAAAGCGGCATTTGTACGGATTAAAGGAGCGGTTATACGACACGGCACTCGAAAACGAAGAGAAGCTTCCGTCCTATGACGGCTTTACGCTGTGCGAAGAAAAACGCCTATGCTATCCCATGGCGCTTTCGGGCGAGGAAGCGGCCGATCTGTTTGCCATGACGCCCTATTTTTGGCGCAGCAGTGCGGATATCCGCGAGAAATCGGCGCATTTGGGCGATCTGACGGTCGAAGCGGACTTTATCTTGAAGATTTATACGCGAAATCCCTAAGTTCGCTCCCGTAAAGGGCATCCCTACAGCCGATTACAGCGCGCAAAGCAAATGAGCTTTTCCGCAAGGTCTTTGCGGTGGATCACACTGCCTTTGCGCAGACTGTTCACCGTGACACAGCCTGACGAAGCCGATGCGTGCACATATTCGCTGTCCCCGATGTACAGCGCCATGTGCCCCTTGAAATAGATCAAATCACCCGGAAGCAGTTCCTTTTCGCTTATCTCATGCACATAGCGTCGGTCGGCAAAAGCGTCCCGCCACAGCGGCAGTCCGTTTAAGGCATAGGCGTTGAAGCACAGTCCTGAGCAGTCGATCCCGCAGGGCGTTCGACCGCCCCAACGATAGGGTGTGCCGAGATAGGCAAGCGCATCGTCGCAGATCCTTCGACGCAAGCGCTCGGGATCCTTCAAAAGGCTGTCGGACATGGGACGAAGTGCGCACGAGGGCACAAAAAATCGCCGTCCCATGCAAACGACGGGGAAGAATCGGTCGGCGCCGATACTGTCCCGACGGGCGCGAACCACCGATGCGCGCGGAAGCGTGAAAAGCGGACGGTATTTGTACACACTGTCGGCAAGCACATCGCAGAACGGCGCGGTTACGAAATAAGGAAACGCTTCCTCGACGTCGGATTCCGCTTCGGATGACAGATATTTGTTCTGTATGTAACCGCAGTAGCCGTAATCGGTTTTGACACGACTCCAGGCAGCGTCGGCGGTGTTTTCTTCTTCTTTCGGGGCGTCGGGCGCGTTTGGCTGCAAACGTGTGCCGAACAGCACCTCGTCGCACACCTCGGAAGCGATATCCGGATGGGTGTGCAGATAAACGGACGGACGCTCGACGGTATACGGGTTTGTTTCGGAGACGGATACAGACGTTGAAGTTGACATAAAAAATCCCCTCGCAAAATACAGATACGAAAAGTGCATTTTCTTTTTGGAGAGAATGCACTTTCAGTATATGCTGCAAGGGGAAAATTATGTGAATCGAAGGCCTTTTTCGCGTCGGCGCGGAAGCCGTTTCGCAAAAACGCTCGGTTTAGTTCTGCGCTTCGTCGGAGGATCCGTAGCCGTGCGGATTCGTAGATTGCCATTTCCAGGAGTCGGCACACATGTCTTCCAAGCCGTACGCCGCTTCCCAGCCCAAGAGCTCTTTTGCCTTGGTCGGATCGGAATAGCACTCGGCCACATCGCCCGCACGACGCGGTACGATCTTGTACGGAACCTTTTGTCCCGTTACCTTTTCAAAGGCCTTTACCATGTCCAGCACGCTGTAGCCTTTGCCCGTGCCCAAATTGATGACCTCGGCTCCGGTATGCGTCGCGGCATATTCGATGGCGCATACATGACCTCGAGCCAAATCCACCACGTGAATGTAGTCGCGCACACCCGTTCCGTCCGGCGTCGGATAATCGTTTCCGAACACCGACAGCTCTTTCAGCTTTCCTACCGCCACCTGCGAAATGTACGGCATCAGATTGTTCGGTATGCCGTGAGGATCCTCGCCGATACGCCCCGATTTATGTGCGCCTACCGGGTTGAAGTACCGCAAAAGAAT
>CAZYFX010000089.1:0-8889 GCA_964646725.1 uncultured Oscillospiraceae bacterium | reverse complement strand
ACCCAGACACCGCAACGGTTTCTGATGATGAAAGTCGTACGGGACACACGTTCAAAAAAATGATTATGAACGCCGAAAACGCCATGAAGACCAACGGTTAAGCAGAACAGCAAACGCCAAAGAGGAGTTGTCCGCCCGACAGCTCCTCTTTTTTCCGTATATCCTACCTTCGCGCTTTGCATTTTTTCCGTTTTCTTCGCATACCGTAGACCGAAAGGACGGATGCATATGTTGATTTACACGGTCGCGGCGGGTGATACGGTAAGCGCGGTTGCCGCTCGGTACGGTTTGGAGACGGAGAAAATCATCGCGGACAACGGACTGGATGCCGAAGGGCGATTGGCAGTCGGACAGAGCTTGATTCTGCTGTTCCCGACGCTGACACACATCGTCGAAGAGGGCGAAACGGCGGCGCGGGTGAGCGAACTGTACGGGATAAGCGAGCGGGAGCTGTTTCGCAACAACTGGTTTTTGAAAGGTGAGCTGACGCTTCCGATCGGAAGCCGCGTGGTCATTCGGTACGAGCAAACGCCCGCGCTTTCGGCGGTTTTAGGTGGCTATGCCTACGATTTTACCGAGGACGATACGCTTCGTGCCGTGCTTAGCTACCTGACCTATTTCATGCCGTTCACCTACGGCTTTTCCGCCGACGGAGCATTGGTCGCGCCGGAGGACGGTCGTTTGCTCGACTTGGCGCGGCAATACGGCGCACGTCCGCTCATGCATCTGTCCACTCTCACGCCGGAGGGCTATTTCAGCAACGAAGCGGCACATGCGCTGTTCGCGGACGAATCGGCCGTTCGAACACTGCAAAGCAATCTGCTTGACAACATTCGTCAAAAGGGCTATGACGGTTTGGACGTCGATTTCGAATATCTGCTTGCCGAGGACAGGGAAGCGTATGTGCGATTCATTGCCGAAACGACCGCACTTTTAAACGAAAACGGATATATCTGTATTGTGGCGCTTCCTCCGAAAACATCGGATGATCAAGCGGGGCTTTTGTATGAGGGAATCGACTATGCGGGGCTCGGTCAAGCGGCTGATTTCGCTTTTTTGATGACCTACGAATGGGGCTATCGTTTTGGCCCACCCATGGCGGTCGCGCCGCTTGCGTCGGTGCGCCGTGTGGCGGAATATGCCGCAAGCCGTATTCCGCGCGAAAAGCTTTTGTTGGGGCTTGCCAACTACGGCTACGACTGGACGCTTCCGTTTGTGCGCGGTGAGAGCGACGCGCCGTCTCTATCTCCGCAGGCGGCACAGGCCCTTGCCGTGGCGAAGGGGGCGAGAATCGAATTTGACCCGACGGCGGCTTCTCCGTACTTTTACTATACCGACGACGGGGGACGAGCGCATGTGGTCTGGTTCGAGGATGTGCGAAGCTATCGCGCCAAAGCGCTTCTGGTGCGTGAGCTCGGGTTTGCCGGGTGCTTTTTGTGGGAGCTTACGCGGAAAAATCCGCCGGGATTTGTCGGGTTGAATGCGTTCTTTTTTATCGAATAAGCACAAAAAATTGCGAAAAGCTATTGACTTTTTCCGCCGATTGTAATATCATGGTCTTGTCAAAAATCTGCCGAGGTGCGGAAAGGAAAAGGATTATGTATACGAAAAAAGCCGAATATCTGATCGACGATGCCCGCTTTTACGCAGCCGGGATCGCCTCTTCCTGGGACTACGACAACCGCGTCGTATCCGACAAAAACGATGTGTTCCCTCCCTTTTTGACGGACAAGAAAAGCGGTGCGGGTATGCGGTACAAACACGATTTTCAACCCCGTTCGGAGGGCTTTTTGCGGCTTGAACTGCTGTTTTTGACCGAAGGGAACGCAGACGGCGCACATGTGAAGCTTGCTTCTTCGGACGATCGCACGGCGTGGGAGCTTGTGACGCGCGACGGCTTTTTTGTCTTAAACGGCGAAAAAACGGACGCTCCGTCGTCAGTCGGCGAAGTGAGGCTTCGCGTGGATATGGATTTGAACAGCAGAAACGCAACGCTTGTTGTGCGCGGACAAACGGTCGCAAGCTTCCGCATGGGCGAGGTGAACGATGTTTCGAGACTGTTTGTCGGAACCACCGGCGAAACCGAAATCAAGCTTACGCCGCTCAAGACGCGGCTGTGCGCGGATTTTCTGGCGCAGGAGACGTTTTTGTGTACCGATGGGGCATTTCCGGACACGATTGCCCTGAACGGAGACTTCGAGGTGCGGCGGCATGACGGCGCCAATTTGCAAATGAATTATACCTATGCGGCGGCGCGCGGACAAAAGGGACGTGCGAATACGGCACTTGTTCCGCTTACGCGACAAGCGTCGGATATCCTGTCCGAGGTTTATCTACTGTTACCCGACGGCGCGGACGGGGCACGGGTTTCGCTTATGAACGCAGACACCGAGGTGTTCGGCGTTTATACGAAGAATTGCGCATTTTATGCCGCGGGCGGAACACTGTTGCGCCGCTTTACGCCGAACGTCTGGCAATTGGTACGCTTCGAAACGCGCGACGGACGCGTGACGGTCAAGATCGACGGCAAGGTCTGCGGTGTGTTTTCCATCGAAAAGCTGCCGCTTGACGGTATACAGGTATACTTTTCACCCGACCGTGAAGCCGAGCTGTATTTTACGGATATTCTCTGCGAAGCGAACGTTGTCTTCCCTGACTACTGTCCCGAGCCGAAGGCGGTGCGGCATTCGGAATACGACATCGGCGTGAATGTCTGCAACATGTGGCGTGAGGGACACCATTTCGGGTGGGATCGCATTACCTATTTCAAGGACAATCTGCCGCTCATCGGCCCCTATGACGAGGGAAATCCGGAGGTCGCGGACTGGGAGATCAAGTTCATGACGGAGCACGGGATCACGTTTCAGCATTTCTGCTGGTACTGCCCCGACCCGGTCATCGATTTTCCCATCAAGCGTTCCCGTATGGACAATGCCTTGCGCGACGGCTTTATGAATGCGCGCTACAGTGACAAAATGAAGTTCATCATCATGTGGGAGAACGGCGGCTATCAGAACACTAACCCCGAGCATTTCAAGGAATATGTGTGGAAATATTGGTGCGAGTACTTTTTTACCGACCCGCGCTATTTGAAAATCGACAACAAGCCGCTCGTGTCGCTGTGGTCGTTCAAATTCGTCGAGCATTGGGGCGGCGAACAAAAGGCCAAAGAGATCATCGCGTTTATGAATGAGGATATCAAAAGGTACGGCTGTGACGGTATCCTTCTCATGGCGACGGCCGGGATGAGTAAATACGAAAATCTGTCGGAATACTGCGACGTGACCTATTCGTATCATTTCGGAAAAGAGGGGTGTTCGGCCGATTATCAGATCGAGAGCATACGCGCATTAAACGCCAAGGTCGAAGAAGGACTTGTGCCTTATTTGCAGACCGTTTCGGTGGGCTTTAATGCCTGCCCGTGGCACGGTGCCGAAGCAAGAGTTCCGTTAATCACGCCGGAGGACTACGAAAAGGTACTCCGGTATACAAAAAGTGTCAGCGATGCCGTGACCGACAAAAAGTGGTACAACAGGATTTTCATGATGTCCACCTGGAACGAATACGGCGAGGGAACCTACATCATGCCGTCGAATCTGCACGGCTTCGGCTATCTGGACAAGATTCGTGCGGTCTTTGTGCCGGAGAGCGGTAAGGCGGAAAATCTTCTGCCGGACGAAAACCAACAGAAGCGCATCACCACCTTGCGCTTTCCCAACCGTTCGGTCATCCGCCGTCTCGGCTATCAGCCGTCGGAGGTGTTCAAAAAGCCGAACACACTTGTTCGCACCGACGATTTTTCGACGGAAAGTGCCGTCTGGCAGAGCTATCACGATACATTGAAAATTTCGTATACAGGTACACATATAAGACTTTCGTCAAGCGGAACGCATGACCACTATTCGCTTGTGGCGTGGGGCGGGGAAAAAGGTCTGTTTCCTGCCAAGTCTGTGAGCGGAATACGCATTTATGTGCGTGCCGAACGGATGGCGGCGATCCGCTTTGCCTTCTTGACCGATACGGACAAGCGTTGGGCAAACAACAAATGCGAGAAAACGTATAAAATTTCTCCCTCCGACGAATTTGTACCGCTTGATTTTTGTCCCGGACGTTTTCCGACATGGAGCGGCATGATCACGGATATTCGCTTTGACAACATGGAGCAAGGAGAATGGGAAATCTCCAAAATCGAATACTCCGTGTACCGAAACGACGCATCGCCCGTTCCGAAGGTGTTCGTCAACGGCGCAGTGCAGGATTTTGACTTCGACCCCAAGCCGTCCGACGGCGATCTTTTGGTGTCGCTCGACCCGGGACGAGGCATTTTCCGTGCGCTCAAGCTGTATCACGAATACGACGGTGCGGCACATCGGCTGTATATGGCGTCGCTCGATACCGAGGTTGTGTGGGAGGAAGAAAGCGCGGCGGCGTATGTCAACGGCCGTCGATGCGCAATGAGTGAGCCGCTTCGTATGCGCGACGGACTTCCGACGGTCAAGCTCGGCGAGCTGTGTGCGATTTTCGGATACCGGTATACCTTTGACGGACGTCAAATGCGCATTGAGGTTTGAAATCGGGCGAACGCTTCGCGATTTGTTCTTGAAAAGGTTGCAAAAAGTGTTGGAAAGAGCGGAGAATCTTTGATATAATAGCTCATACTTCTTTTTGGGGAGGATGGACGTTGTCACTCGGTCAGATTCTCATCGGTTGCGGCTGGGATATGCTTTTGAATGCCTATTGCTACTTTTCGGTACTTCACCGAAGGTATTCCAAGGCGGTTTCCTTTGCCGTGTTTATGCTGTTTTCGGTCATTTCCGTCGTAAAGCACCTTTTGCTTTACGATCACATGATGGTGCGCACACCTGTGCAGTGGGCCCTCATGGCGGTGCTTCTTCTGCTTTTGTTCACCGACCCGCTGTGGAAGCGTTTCGGCTTGATGGTCGCTTACATCGGAGGCGTTGCGCTCGTTGAAGCTTTTTCGTTGGTTGTTGCGAACGCTTTGGGCTTGAGTGTGGTAAATACCGACGAGAGCTTTTTGTACGCGTATGCGTTTGGCATGATCTTAAATACGCTGTTTACGCTTGGTCTTGTACACCTTTTGAAGCGTCGCACCGACACCTTTGAAAGCCATGCATCGCGCTTCGTTTTGATATATGCCTTTACGCAGTTGCTTTTGTGTATGCTTTTATACGTTCTTGTCTGGGATTACGGTATGAATGCTGTTTCGGTCATGTCTCTGTTTGCGTTCACGGTGGCCGTCTCGGCGGTGTTCGGCGTATTTCTGTACCGTGCTATGCGAAAGAGTTTCGCGCAAAAGCTCAAGGCCGAGACAGCCGAAGTGCGTTTGTCGCTGTACGAAGAACAGCTCAAGCGTCTGCGCTTGCAGCATGAAGAATATAAGAAGCTTCGTTCGAACTACTACCGTCATGTCCGCGTGCTGAAAGCACTCGGAGACGCGGAAAAGCGGAGTGCCTATATCGATGAAATGACCAAGGAGATCGTTTCCGACGAAAGTCAGTCGTTTTCCGAGGACGAAGCCGTGGATGCGCTGTTGTTCAACGAAAAGCTGCGCATGGAGCGGTTGGGACTGCGGGTCGATTTCAAAACGAGCGGCCTTACGGGGCTTTCCGTTTCCGACACGGATATCTGCGCGGTGCTTTCGGCGCTCCTTGATGAAGCGGTACGTCGGGCGGTGTCCTCGGGAAGCGGCGCGGAACGCTTTGTCAGCGCGGCGATCATCGCCAAGGACGGGCAGTTGGTCATCAATGTGCGCGGAAGTAGCGGTGACGCGGAGCCGGACACGATGCTTACGGTCGTTGAAGAAACGGCGAAAAAATACGACGGCACCACGGTGGACACCTGCGATAAGGGTGTGTACAGTTATACGTTCAGCGCGAAGCTGTAAGAAGCGGAGCGGGACGCGGTTGGATTTGCAAAAACGCATTTGTTCTGCGGACAGAAAAACGAATAACAGAGGACGACAGCGGTATGTACTGTCGTTCTTTTTGTGCTCCGAAACGGTTGGAGCGTATAAACAGCACTCTTTGTCTCACACGAGACTGTCAAGAACGAACCTTGACCTTTCCCAAAAGGACCAAAATCGGCAAAACATGTTCCGTTCGGATATTGACAGAAGGCACAGGACGTAGTAAAATACCTTTATACAAACAAAAGCAAAGGGGATGTTTTTCGTGAGAAAAAGCAGAGTCATTCTGAATGAAGACATGACCAATTTTGTGTATTGCATGAAGCTTCGAGGCTCGGACGGCAGCGAGATTACCGAACAGCTTTTGCGCGATTATATGGATAATTACGCCGACACCGGTATCACCGATCTGTTCTTAAACGTCGGCGGACTGTCCTCAGCGACCGATTCCGAGGTCAAGACTTCCTACAGCAAGCGCGCTCATGTCACCTTTGAGCGCGGGCAAACGGTAGATTACCAAAACACGTATGCGGGACTGACCGATACTGTCTTGCACAAAAACGGTTTGGACATATATACGATCTGGATTGACGAATGCAAGAAAAACGATATTCATCCGTGGCTGTCCTTCCGTATGAACGATTGCCACCGCCTGTTCGAAGCGCCAAATGCACTCGTGCCGCCGGAAATCTACGAAAACTTTCCCACACGCTCCCGCATCCGTCATCGTGAGCAGTTGGATTATTACGACCGTTGCAGGGACTTTGAGCTTGCCGAAGTTCGCGCCTACGAGCGGGACTACATTCTCGAAATGCTTGATCGCTACGACGTGTACGGCATTGAGCTTGATTTTCAGCGCGAATTGGAATGCTTCGGCATCGGCCGCGAAGAAAGCGGGCGCAAGGTCATGGTCGAATACGTTGCCGAGTTGAAAAGCGCGGTAAGCAAATTCGAAGAGAAGTACGGCCATAAAATCCGAATCGCTTTACGCGGACACCAAAGTCCCGAATTGTCCTACGAGATGGGCTTTGATATCGGCGAAATGGCAAGGCGCGGCTTATTGGACATGTATATCGCTTCACCGCGTTGGTCAAGCTCGGATATGGATATGCCGCTTGTTCTTTGGAAGCAGTTACTCGAACCGTACGGCGTAGAGGTCATGGGAGCCGTGGAGCTCCAGGTCGCAAGCTATGTTCGTCACTGGCCGTGGACGTATATCTTCAAGACCACGACCTATGAGGTGTGCTGTGCCTTGGCCGCCTCCGTTCTTTCGCAGGGATGCGGCGTGTATCTGTTCAACTATTTCTACGTATTCGGTGCAAACGATCCCATCAAACGTGAGTGGGAAGGAAAAAAGCCGGTTTACGGAGCGGAAAAGATATTTGCGGAAGAAAACCTTTATAATTTTTGGAATATCGCGGGAGATTTGGACGCTCTTATGACGCAAAACCGCAAGTGCATCGTCACGCCGGTCGATAAGGCGGCGGTGTGGCGCTTGCATACGGAGCAGCTTCCGTTAAACATCTCAAAAAGAGTTATGCCGGTCTTTTTAAAGATCACGACCGGAAAAATAACGCAAGGACGTGTACTGCTTCATTTGGGCATTGTCGAAGCGGTCGAACCGGAAGCCGACCTTGAGGTGTATGTCAACAGCACCCTCGTGCGATTCGTGCGTTCCATGAAATGTACACACCCTGTTCTGACCGAAGCGGCGGTGTATGAATTCGAAATCGACCGTGCTGCGCTTTCGGAAACGGTACAGGTCGCGGAGATCTTACTCAAAAAAGATAAGAGCGTGACCTTCGATTATGTGGATATTGAGATATTGGCAGCGGAATAGCAGCAAATCAAAACGGTTTTGAAGCCGCAATAAAGTTATTAAGGGCCACAGCAAAGCGATTTGCTGTGGCCCTTAAAACGGTCTTGGCTTGATTTATTTCTTCAGATTTGCTTCCAGCGTTGCCAATTCATCCAACAGACCCTGCGGCATGGTGTCGCCGATCTTTGCATAGAATTCCTTGATGCTGTCGAGGTCGGCGATCCAGCTTTCGGTATCGACCGTCAGCAGATCTTTTAATGTCTCGGCGCTGATGTTCAAGCCTTCGGTGTCGATATCCTCGGGCTTGGGCAGATAGCCGATTGCCGAATCCACGGCGTCAGCCTTACCGGCGCAACGGTCGAGGATCCACAGAAGGACACGGAAGTTATCGCCGAAGCCCGGCCAAATGAAGTTGCCGTCGGCATCGGTGCGGAACCAGTTGACGTGGAAAATGCGCGGAGCGTGCTCGGCCTTCTTGCCCATTTCGAGCCAGTGTGCGAAGTATTCGCCCATGTTGTAGCCGCAGAACGGAAGCATGGCCATCGGGTCGCGACGGACAACGCCGACCGCGCCGGCTGCCGCTGCGGTAGTTTCGGAGGCCATGATGGAGCCGACGAAGGTACCGTGCTGCCACGAGCGTGATTCGTATACCAGGGGAGCGGTCTTTGCACGACGACCGCCGAAGATGATGGCTTCAAGCGGCACACCGTCGATGCTGTTGAATTCCTTGGAAATGCACGGGCAGTTGATAGCCTTTGCGGTGAAGCGGGAGTTGGGATGCGCACCGCAGGTGCTCTTGTCTTTTTTGTCGTACTTGGTGTAGTCCCACTTGTTGCCCTTCCAGTCAACGGCGTTGGCCGGAGGATTGTTGTCGAGGCCTTCCCACCAAACGGTGTTGTCGTCGAGGTTGTGTACAACGTTGGTGAAGATGGTATCGCGCTTGGTGGTGGCACAGGCGTTCGGATTGGACTTTTCGTTGGTACCGGGAGCTACGCCGAAGAAGCCGTTCTCCGGGTTGACGGCATACATTCTGCCGTCCTTGCCGATACGGATCCAGGCGATATCGTCACCGACGCACCATACCTTGTAGCCCTTGTTGCGGTAGATTTCCGGCGGAATGAGCATGGCAAGGTTGGTCTTACCG
>CAZYFX010000088.1:0-8932 GCA_964646725.1 uncultured Oscillospiraceae bacterium | reverse complement strand
GATCATGAACGGCGGGATGCAATAGTTGAAGCCCTTGTCGATCATAAAATCGCGCGCATAGCTGAGCATGGCGGAATGAAGTCTTGCAATATCGCCGCAGAGATAGTAGAAACCGTTGCCACTGGTACGCCCGGCAGACTCCTTGTCCAAGCCCGAGAACATGTCACAGATATCGGCATGGTACGGAATTTCATAGTCCGGAACAACCGGCTCACCGAATTTTTCGTTTTCGACGTTTTCACTGTCGTCCTTGCCGACCGGAACGGAAACGTCGATGATGTTCGGAATGATCATCATTTTGGCGCGAAGCTCGTTTCCGAGCTCTTCCTCTTCCTTTTCGAGAATCTCCAAACGCGCATTGATCTGTTTGACGCGCTCTTTTTTTTCGTTGGCCTCGTCGATCTTCTTATCACGCATCAGTCCGCCGATGAGCGTACTGGTGGAATTGCGCTCGGCACGAAGCTCGTCCCCTTCACCCTTGAGTGCGCGCACCTTGGCGTCGATGGCGATGCATTCGTCTACGAGCGGAAGCTTTTCATCCTGAAATTTCTTTTTGATGTTCTCTTTTACCACATCGGGATTTTCTCTGACAAATCGAATGTCTAACATGGTTTATGTTCCTTTCCTTGAGATTCGCCTATATTATAGCATAGTTGCAAGAAAAATGCAAGTCTTAGAACGCGTATTCTGCCGATTTTACGAAAATTCGTGTGAAGCTTCCTCGCTCATCAGCTTCTCATACAGACTGCATTTGTAATTGAGCAGCTCCAACACCTCGTTCATATGCACAAGCTCCGCTTCCACCGCTTTCTTCTGTTTCTCGAACAGCTCCTTACGCATGGCATAGGTGCTCGGCCCCTCGACGCACCATTCCATATATTGCCGTATTTCCGCAATTCCGAGTCCCGAACGCTTTAAGCATTCGATGATGCGAAGCGCGGCAAGCTCCTTTTCGCCGAAGCGGCGCGCACCGGAAACGCGCTGTAATTCGGGAAACAGTCCCTGCTTGTCGTAATAGCGCAGTGTGGAGATCGGAAGCCCGGTCTTTTTCGCGATCTCTCCGATGGTATACATACGATCCCTCCAAAAAAATTCACAATTATTTTTGCAAAACCTATTGACCTGAAGTACGGTTTAGGTGTTATCATAAGTATAGCAGATATTGAATGCTGTTACAAGAGAAAAATCGAAATACGGGAGATGATTTTTTGCATTACATCACTTTATCCAATGGCATAAAAATGCCTCAGCTCGGCTACGGCGTTTATCAGGTCACCAAGGACGAATGCGAACGCTGTGTTCGAGACGCTCTTTCGATCGGCTACCGTCTCATCGATACGGCGCAAAGCTACTTCAACGAGGAGGAGGTCGGAAACGCCATCGTTCAAAGCGGCATCCCGCGCGAGAAGATCTTCTTGACCACCAAGGTCTGGATTGAGCACTACGGCTACGAGACTGCCAAAGCATCGGTGCTTGAATCCATGCGCAAGCTGCAAACGGATCATCTCGACCTGTGCTTGCTTCATCAGCCCTTCGGGGACATTTACGGCGCGTACCGCGCGTTGGAGGAGCTGTACGACGAGGGAAAAATACGCGCCATCGGCATTTCCAACTTTTCCCCCGACCGCATGATCGACCTTGCTTCCTTCTGCCGCATTAAGCCCATGGTCAATCAGATCGAGATTCATCCCCACCACATGCAGGAGGAAAGTAAGCTCTGGCACGACAAATACGGCGTGCAACTCGAAGCGTGGGCTCCGTTCGGCGAGGGACGCGGCGATATGTTCAATCTGCCCGAGCTGAAAGCCATTGCCGAAAAATACAACAAAACGGTCGCTCAGGTCATTCTGAACTGGCATTTGCAAAGAGGGATCGTCGTCATTCCCAAATCCACGCATATCGAGCGCATGAAAGAAAACTTCGACGTCTTTGATTTTGCGCTGACGCAAACGGATATGGCCGCCATAGCCGCGCTTGACAAAAAGCAAAGCAGCTTCTTTTCCCACACAGCCCCCGCCATGGTCGAATGGTTTGTGAAAATGGTCGAGGAACGCAAACAACAGCACGATTGCACAAAAGATAAAAAGAATTGGTAAAGGAGTAACCCGAAATGAGCAAAAAAATACTGATCTTATCCGGAAGTCCCCGAAAAGGAGGCAATTCCGATCTCCTCTGCGACGAATTCGCCAAAGGTGCCGCCGAAGCGGGACATGCCGTGGAAAAAATCCGTGTAGCCGAAAAAAATATCGGTTACTGTCGCGGCTGCTACGCCTGTAAGAACGGAGCTTGCGTCCAAAAGGACGATATGACCGAAGTCTTACAGAAGATGATCGACGCGGATGTTCTGGTGTTGGCCAGCCCCGTCTATTTTTACTCGATCGACGCACAGCTTAAGGCGCTCATCGACCGCACGGTGGCGCGTTGGCTGGAAGTAAAGGACAAAGAGTTTTACTACATCGTCACGGCGGCGGACGAAGCAAAAGCCTCTGCCGAAACAACGCTCGCCTGCTTCCGAGGATACGCGGATTGCGTAGAAGGTGCACGGGAAATGGGCGTGATCTACGGCATGGGCGCGTATGAAAAGGGAGAAATTCTGACGCATCCGGCAATGAAGCAAGCCTACGAGATGGGCAAAAAAGCATAAAAAAACGGGTCTGCGGACAGACGGTTTTTGCCGTCGCCACAGGCTCCGTTTTTATAGCAATGTGATCAAAAAGAACACAATGACCGCCACCAGCATGGCCGGTGATAAAAGCACACGCCAGAATTTGTGAAGCGTGTAGCCCGTTTCGGCGAACATACGAAGCGGCTTTTCGTGAAACCGTATATACGTTTCGCTTTCGGGAAGCTCATCTTCCCCACCGTCCGGGATATTCGAAATCTCCAACGACACGGCTTTTTTGACGCACACAAGCTCCAGACTTTTCAAATAGAACACCAAAATCACAAGCAACGCCAATGTCAGTACCGCCATAACGAGCATTCCGCCCGCACGTTCGGACGCAATAAACGACAGCTGTGCCGAAAAGCCGAGCGAAACGAACCGTGCCGCCGCGTGTACAACCACACACGGAACGCACGAGCCGCAGACGTGCCTCAGTACGCCCAAAGCAAGCCCCAAAGCCAAATATACGGCAAAACCGCCGAGATGAAAGTGCATAAGTGCCCCGGCTAAGGATGTGCAAACGATCGCCGCCAGTCCTCCGGACGCATGTGTAAGCTCCGTCTGAAGCACACCGCGAAAGAACAATTCCTCGCACAGCGCAGGTACGAGAACATAAGCTATCGTCTTGGGAAGAAACAACGTATCGGACAAAATCAACCGCTGTCCCATGTCGGGCAGCGTGACGGAAAAGAAGCCCGCAAGCGAAAATTTTCCCGCTGCTTCGACGGCCACGCACAAAAGTAAACTCAATGCAATAAATGCCGCAAACGCCGGCGAAAAGCGGTGCCACGCCATACATTCGTTCTTCTTTTTGCTTACGCCGAACGCGTAGACAAGCGCGGGAAGCAAGAAGATCGCCGCTTCGCACAGCGCAAACGCGGGCATTTTTTCGATTGCACCCAAAGAATCGAACGCGCCCTGCCGCTGCAAAATAAACATCACGGCAGCCAATGTAAAGCTCACGGCAAACAGCACATAGACCCGCAAAAAGCCGACCGCGTACACACGCGTATCTTTTTTTCGCGCAGCCGGACGAAAGGCATAAACGCGCGTACGTTTGGCTTCGTCAGCCGTTCGGTTTTCCGCGTCATCCGCTTCAAAGCGCGGATTGACTCCCAGCTCATCGAATTTTTTACGAACGGACACGCGGCTCGATCCCCCTTTCGGTCAGGATAAAATCCACAGGTTTATCGTAGCGTTTTTCGTGCGCCAACGGCTCGACACTCAAGCAATCCGCATAAGCAAGTCCGACCGTCACGCCGTCAAAACGGCTCAAAAATCGATCGTAGTAGCCCTTACCGTAGCCGATACGGTAGCCGTACCCATCAAAGCAAACGCCCGGAACAAGGCAAACATCCGCACCGACGCCCGGTTCGTAAGCGTTCGCTTCGTCCTCGCGCGGTTCGAGAACGCCGAACGCGCCCGACTGTAATTCGTCAAGCGACTTCACCTCGAAAAAACGCATGACCCCTTGCGGATAGCTTTTGGGAAAATACAGCCGTTTCCCGCGGCTTAACGCTTTTTCGGCAAATACAAGCGTATCCGGCTCACTGCAGAAGGACGCATACGTTAAAATGCGCCGCGCATAACGCACACACAGCGATTTCTCCAACAACGCGGCCATGCGGAGGTCGTTTTCGCGCCTGATCTCGGGCGAAAGAGAGTTGCGCACTTCTTTGTATTTTTTTCGCAGAGCACGCTTTTCGGCGCGTATTTGTTCGACCGCGCTCAAGCTATCGCGCACAGATCGCTCTCCTCACGCTTTGCGCCGCCGCACGGCTTTTCAGCGCTTCGATCAAAACAAACGAAAACTCCTCCGACGCCCCGGCGGCTCTTGCCGTGATGAACAATCCGTCGCATACCACGCTTTCTTCGCAGATAATGCCGCCCGCCTTTTCGAGCTCCTCCGTCATGTCCGGGTAGCAGACGCACTTCTTGCCTTTGAGCCAGCCCTCGCGCGCCAAAATCGTCGGAGCGGCACAGATGGCGGCGATACGCTTGCCGGAGGCATATGCCTCGCGCAACAGCTTCATGGCGCACACGCTCTCGGATATTCCCTTCACGCCGCCGAGTCCGCCCGGCAAAACGATCATATCCACGTCCTCCGAGGTCGCGTCCTCCATGCGCTTATCGGCACGAACCGTAATACCTTTGGATCCGGTGATATATTCGGAACCGATACCGAGCGTATATACCTCAATCCCGGCACGGCGCAGATAATCCACCTGTGTCAACGCTTCGATCTCCTCAAAGCCGTCCGCAAGAAATACATAGACCATAACAATTCCTCCGTTCGATAGTTTCACAGTGCAAGCCGCACGTTGTATTTTTCCTCCATCGCCGTCGGTTGATACGACAGCTTGGATCGCCGCAAGCCCTCATCGCCCAAATCGTCCTCGCGATTGACCAAGCGATAAGCGCCGCCGACATGCTTGAGAAATTCGGAAACAATGGCGGGATACACGCCCACCACGTCATACAGTCCTTTTTCGACGTGTACGCAAAGTGTTTCCGCGCCGTCATAATTGTCCGACGCCAGCGTATAAGCGCACAGCCTGTCACCGACATACAGCATACCGCCGTACAGTCCCAAACGCTCGAAGCCTTCGAGCATTTTCGTCACCGCCGTTCGTTCGGCAGACAGCGCCGCATCGCTTTCACCTTCGTTGAGCGCATACCATGCGTCGTTAAAGGCAAAGCAAGCGTCAACGTCATCGGACGTTGCGATGGGACGATAACAATATGAATCGCCGTACAGTGCGAAAAAGCGGTTCAGATGGTTTTTTTTGGCGTGGAGCGCTTTGCCGGAGAAGGTCACCAACCGTGCCGTTTCGTACAGATAATCCGCGTGACCGCGATCCGTATCGACAAGCACATCCGACTCACACGCTGAAAGCTTCTCGACCGCCCGCTTCGGCAGACACAAAAGATGTAGGCTTTCTTCTCCACCTTGTGAGGCGTGGCTTTTCAGACGCTTCACGGCACTTTCGAAATTCTCATCCGACGCGATGGGACACAGATAGCGGTACGCCGCTCCGTCGTTCATTCGAATAAACAAGCCCTCGTCGGTCTGCACCCATGCCGTTTGATAGGCATCGGCATAAGCATACAGATTGGCGTAGGCATATTCGCAGCTGGGGGTGGAAAAAACGCACCGCTTCACCTGCTCCCGATATTTTTTTCGGTCCAATGTTTCGACCGGTTCAAAGGACAGCATAGCTGTTAACAACGATCCTTTCGTTCTTTTTCCTTTATTCTTGCCGAAACATAGGAAAAAATTTCATCCGATATATTTTCGGCCGAGCGCAAAACGCCGTTCGGCGCACAGTCCACCGTATGCCAGTGCTTCCTTTCGGCGGCAAAACGAGCCGCCCCGTAGCAACGAGCAAGGTAATCGCGATCCGCTTCGTGAATATCCGTCACATGCGACGGGTCGCTTACCGCGCGCGCGGCCAGAAGTTCAAGCGACACCGACGGCGGCACGTCCAAAAACAGCGTGTCGTCGGGTACGGGAAGCGCAAGCTTGGTAAATTCGAAATCGTACAGCCAATTGAGAAATGCTTCGCGTTCCCGCTCTTTCTCCAGTTTTGCAAGCTGATGAATGGCATTGGAGGTGGTGTAGCGGTCGAGCAAAACCACGCTGTCCGCTTCGGCAAGCGTCTCTTTCCAATCGGTGCGATAGGAGAAATAACGATCCACCGCAAAAAGCACCGATGCCGCGTAAGCGTCCGTATCGCCCGGATTTTTTCCGAGTGCACCGTTCAGATACGCTTCGACCGGCTTGCAGGCGTCGCTTCCGTAATTGGGAAAGCGAATTTTACGCACCTTTCGTCCGTCACGCTCCAGCTTTCGGCAAAGCAGATCGATCTGCGTGGATTTTCCCGACGCATCCGGTGCTTCAACCGTCAATAAATAGCCCATAATATCGCATTCTCCCCAACTCGCCTTCGGCGGTTCCCTTACTTATTGCGGCATTGTACTGTCCGCTTGCAGTGTTTGCTGCGGTGCTTCCCCCATAATGCACTTAAAAAGGCTGTCGGCAAACAGCTCGTGCATTTCGGGATTCGGATGATTGATACGGTTGCACAAAAGCATGGTCGTATCTTCGGTTTCGGACAGCTTCTTCCACATCGCGTAGCAATCGCATACATCCACGCACATTTCCTTTGCCAAACGCACCGCCTCGCTCATAAAGCGATCCATGCGTCCGCCGTTCTGAAAATCGGCTGTGACCGCCGCATAGGACAGATGCTGTTCGGGCGTATCGTCCGCCACATAGGTATTGAGCATGTTCGGCGTCATAAAAATAACATCCGCGCCCTGCGCCTTACACTTTTCGAAGATTGTGCGTAAGGCGGACAAATAAGAGTCCAATTCGAAGTTCACATCGTTCAAGCCGAAGCAGACGATCACCAGATCCGGATCATGCACCAGCACCTGCCTGTCCAACCGAGCAAGAGAGCCTGCCGCCGTAATGCCGCCGATCCCGGCGTTGATCACATTGACGGGAACGTAGCGGCGCACATCTTCCAACTTCTTTTTCAGACGATTCCAGTAGACGGTTTCGTAATTCAGCCCGTCGCGCAAAGCGCCGTGCGTCACGCTGTCCCCGAACGCCACGATCGTGATGGGGCCGTATTTCTCCAGCCCGGCACGGTCCATGTACAGCTTATCCTTGATATGCATATCGTTCCTCCAACCTTGCGCAAAGCATCACAGTGCCCCGAATTTCTCCCGAACCAGCGCCGCTTTTCCGCAGCTCATGCCGCCCTCGGCACATTTTCCGCGCACACACGCCGGCCCCGCGTTTTTAAACAGGATGGGCGACACGCCCTTGACCAGACGCAACATCTCGGTTGCCAATGCGCGGATTTCCCATTGGGCGCGCTCACAGCAGCGAAGCGAAAAGAAATTGTACAGCGAGCGCACGTTCATGGTCATAACGATTTTGGTGTCGCAGGCGTTGGAAAGCACATACCGTGCATCCTCGTTGGCCATTTTTTTGGCCGCCTTACGGGCGTCGGCCGCGTCCTTGCCCTCGTCGCAAAGCTCCTTTTCGTGGGATTCCGACAAAAGCGCGCTTAATTTTTTATAGGTTTCGCGGTCGTGCTCCATCGCTTCGACAAACAGTTTTTTTGCCTCCGGAATGCGCTCAACGGCCGGAGGAATGATATATTCAAACGAATCCTTGGCAACATAGCGCTGACTTTGAACGCTGTAGGATGCGATACGGTGGCGGGTCAGTTGGGCAAGCAGCGAACGCGACACGCCCTCGATGGCAAAGGTGAACGAAACGTGTTCCACCGGACTTTCGTGTCCCATAGCCGTCAGCATTTCGATAAAATCCGCCGTTTTTTCGGGCGACATCTTCGCCATGATATCGTCCACACCCGATGCGCTGTAGCACAGCTTGGCAGCTGCGGCGATCACACGCTCGGGATTCGGGGTATACTCTAACAGCTCGACCTTCATGATCCTTTAGATGAGCCCCGGCACATTCAAGCCGCCGGTGACCTTGTTCATTTCCTCGGAATTGTGTGCATCCACCGTCTTGATGGCTTCGTTGACAGCGGCAATGATCAGATCCTGCAGGGTTTCGATATCCTCGGGATCCACCACATCCTGCGAGAGCTCAAGTGCCAGAATTTCGCGGTTTCCGCGGATCTTGACCTTGACAGCACCGCCGCCTGCCGACACATCATGCTCCAAAACATCTAACTCATTTTGAAGATTTTCCATATCCGCCTGCATCTTTTGTGCCTGCTTGATCATGGCCTGCATATTCTGAGGGCCTCCGCCCATACCCTTCGGGATTCTTGCTTTCATATAAATTCATACCTTTCCGTTTTCCGTTAAATTTTGCATATATCCGATGATACTTTTATATTTTATCACATATTTCGGCGAAGGTCAACAGAAAAAACAAAAATTTTTTTTGAAAGACAGACAACCCTCGAAAAAACTTTCGACAAAACCTACTTTTTTCAGCGGAATCGCAGACCATGCATTCCCCGACGCGCCGCTCGTCCAAACCAATGCTGTCAACTTAAGGTATCAACATAAGCTTGACCGAGATTTTTCGTGTTAACATAGTGCGTTCTCCCAATGGGAAGCGGTTTTATTCTTTTTGCTTCTGCAAAAAGAACCAAAAAGCAGCCCGAGGGTTGCGACCCTCTGGACTCCCGGGGACGGTTCAAAACTCATGCAGGCTGAACTTTTACAATAATTTGTGATTTTCAGCTGTTAGGAAACTATCTGCGAATTTGA
>CAZYFX010000087.1:0-8952 GCA_964646725.1 uncultured Oscillospiraceae bacterium | reverse complement strand
CCTACGAAGGCGCTTATGCGGAGGCATAGCTCAGCTGGTTAGAGCGCACGGTTCACATCCGTGAGGTCGAAGGTTCGAGTCCTCCTGTCTCCACCATAACCGGACATCGGTTTTGATACAATGCGTATTGAAGCGGGTGTCCGGTTTCTTTTTGCAAAGCCCTTGATTTGCAAGGCTTTTTCGATGCTTTTTAACGATACGTGAATTCCCAAAGTAAATTCCACGGTAGACCCACAGCGGAATTAAGTATGAGAAATAAGCGGAATATAAAGTGGGAAACATGTTGCGAGCAAAGAAAAAGCAAGAAAAAACGAGCCCAAACACCGGAAAACAGCGCGACTGAAAAGCCCGAGCTGAATTCTACCGCAAAATCCCTCTCAGAGTAAATGCAACTTCTAAACAGCGCTGTTGCATTTACTTTGAGAATTTACCGGAAGCAGAGGGCGATTGTAAAAAAACATTTGAAATCTTGACAAACCGTGTTCGTTGTGCTATACTGTACAAGTAGAAGTTTTGTTTAATTACGCGTATGAGTGCTGAAAGCGTTATTGGCTCATTTCACTCATTCTGTTTGCCCATCGGAAACGGAGGAATTTCTTTGAATCGTGATAATAAAGAATGGAGCTTTGCCGACATCGCGGAGGTGTTATGGAGCCGAAAGCTTTTGATCGCGCTTTTGGCTTTGATCTGCGGCGGTGTCATGTTTGCTTCCGCATTTTTTTCCGCACCGATGTATCGGTCGAGCGGCGTTTTGTATGTCTCCAATATGCTTATCGAGGAGGAAGAACAGTCAACCTCCGTGAAAAGTACGAACATTCAGGCCTCTCGCTTGCTTATCACGACCTATATGGAAATTCTGAAGACCGATGATTTTCTGCAGATCGTCAGCGATTCGTTGGACGGAAAATATACGACGGCCGAACTGAAGGGCATGATCTCCATGAGCAGTATCAATGAAACGGAGCTTCTTTCCGTAAGCGTTGTTTCGCCCGATGCGCAGGATTCGTGCGATATCGTATCGGCTGTGCTGAAGAATGCACCCGAAACGTTGCTGCATATTTTCGAAAGCGGAAGCGTGAAAACGGTCAATCACCCCAAGGTCAGTAACAGCCCCATCGCCAAAGGCACGGTGAACAAGACAATTATAGGTCTTTTGGCGGGCGCTGTTTTGGGAAGTGCTTTGGCACTTGCCATGAGCTTTTTTGACAAGCGCGTCCACAAAGCGTCCGATCTTGCCGAACGGTACAACCTTTCCGTGCTCGGCGAAATAAGGAGTTAGCAAATGTTTGGCAAAAACAATAAGAACAACGTGTTTTCGAATGCGAACGAAACGCCGGTCTTAAACGGCGAAATGGATAATTTCCTGCGTGCGGAAAGCTACAAGGTCGTGCGGACCAATATCATGTTCTCGCTTCCGAAAACGGATAAGGGGCGTGTTATCGGCGTTACTTCCTCGATACCCAACGAGGGAAAGACCACCAACAGCATCAATCTGGCGCTGACCTTTGCGCAGACCGGGGCGAAGGTCGTTTTGATCGATTGCGACCTGCGTAAACCGCGTGTCCATCGCTATATGAAGCTGGATCTCGGCGTGGGCATTTCGAACTATGTCTGCGGCTATGCGGAATACGATGAGATCGTCCGTAAGGAGATACACAGCTCGTTGGATGTTATCACCGCCGGAGAACGTACCATAAACCCCGTGGAGATTCTTACCTCCGACCGCTTCCGCGCATTGATCGACCGTTTGTCGGAAGAATATGACTATGTTTTCGTCGATTCGCCGCCGGTGTCGGTCGTGACGGACGCTGTAGTGTTGGCGCAGTATTGCTCGGGCGTGGTGATCGTGGCCAAGGCCGAATATACGACGTATGATGTGCTCGACTATACGGTCGAGAATCTGCGCAAAGCCCGCTCCAAAATTCTGGGCTTCATTCTGACGAATGCGCAGGATAAGAGACGTCCTTATCGCTACGATATTTATCAACAGCAATATTATAACAGTTGACGGCCGTGCGTATGAAGAAAAAATATTCGCAGCGCTTGCTTTTTGCTTTGATCGTGCTGCAAACGGCGTTTATTTTTGCCAATTCCGATGCCTCCGTCGAAGAGTCGGTTTCGGTCAGCGGCGGTGTCACCGCTTTTCTCAAAAGCTTCCTTGACCCGACAGAGCGCATCGATGACGAGCTGTTTCATCACCTCGTCCGCAAAACGGCGCATTTTACCGAATTTTTCCTGCTAAGTGCCCTGTATACGCTGTTTTATCGGCTGAGTGCACATAAGCGGGAGCTGACACTGCTTGCACCGCTCGGAGGCTTGGCTACAGCCGTTGCGGATGAATTTATCCAATCCTTTACCGGGCGCGGAAGCTCGGTGCGGGACGTGGTGCTGGATTTTGCGGGGGTGCTTACGGCGTATGCGATCACAACGCTTGTTTTGCATGGGCTCCGAAAGAACGGCGGTGACCGCTTAAAATGCAGTCGAACGCAATAAAGCGCCGACATGAACCGAATCTCAAAGGCGATCGTATTTCGAAAACGGAATGGCGATCGTTTTTTGCTGTGTGGGACGCCTGTCGTGATGTTAGGAATTGCCGCAATCGGTTTTATTGCCGCGGACAACGCCAAAGAGATTGTGGAAAAAGCGGATGCGGACTTGAAACAAACGACCGAAGCGTTCGAGCGGTTCAAGGTCGATATGGCAGACGTGATCGATTCGGCAAGCGACAACGCCGTAAGAAAAGAGCTTGAAAGCTTGGCGGAGACGATCCGTTACAGCGACCCCGTTTCGAGCGACGCAACAAAAGAAATCGAAACGAGCTTATCGAAAAGAATATCCGAACTGCGTGATATGGTGCAAAACGCGGACAGCGAGAAAATTAAGGCGAAAATCACCGAGCTCCGTAATCTCGTAAATGAGCGGAATCGGATTTGCAAAATGAATAAACGGTAACCGAAAAGGGAAGCGACTTTGAGCTGCTTCCCTTTCGAATTCGGTTTTATGCGATTAGTCGGCCATGCCGGACGAACCGAGCACGTTCTTGATCTTGTGCTTAACAAGCGTCTTGACGTTTTCTCTGGCTGGGCCGAGGTACTGTCTGGGGTCGAAGATGGCGGGATCCTTGCAGAACACTTCGCGGATAGCGGCCGTGCAAGCAAGACGGATATCCGAGTCGATGTTGATCTTGCAGACAGCCATGGTAGCGGCCTTGCGAAGCAATTCTTCCGGAACGCCCTTGGCATCGGCAAGCTTACCGCCGTTGTCGTTGATCACCTTGACATACTCCTGGTTGACCGAAGACGCGCCGTGAAGCACGATCGGGAACTCGGGCAGTCTGCGGGAAATCTCTTCGAGGATATCGAAGCGGAGCTTCGGCTCACCCTTGAACTTGAAAGCGCCGTGGCTGGTGCCGATGGCAATGGCAAGGCTGTCCACGCCGGTCTTCTCGACGAACTCTTCCACTTCGTCGGGATTGGTGAACATGGCATCCTCGGCCGAAACGTTCACATCGTCCTCGATGCCGGCCAGCTTTCCGAGCTCACCCTCGACAACAACGCCCTTGGAGTGTGCATACTCAACGACCTTCTTGGTGAGCGCGATGTTTTCCTCGAAGCTGTACTTGGAGCCGTCGAGCATAACGGAGGAGAAGCCGCTGTCGATGCAGTCTTTGCAGAGCTCGAAGCTGTCACCGTGGTCGAGATGAAGCGCGAAATCGATACCCGCGTCATCGCAGGCGGCCTTGGCGAGAGCCATCAGGTAAGCGGACTTCGCATACTTTCTTGCGCCGGAGGAGACCTGAAGAATGATCGGACTCTTTTCCTCGGCAGCCGCTTCGGTAACGCCCTGGATGATCTCCATGTTGTTGATGTTGAAAGCGCCGACCGCATAGTGGTTGGCGTAAGCCTTTTTGAACATTTCCTTGGTTGAGATGATTGCCATGATTTTACACCTTTCTTTTGTGTGATCTATCTTAATTTAATAAGAAGCGTAGGAAATTTTATTTCGTACCGAAAATACGATCGCCCGCGTCGCCGAGTCCGGGAACGATGTAGCCGTTTTCGTTGAGCTTTTCATCCACACAGCCGCAGTAGAACTGCACGTCGGGATGATCCTTCGAAATGCGGGCAATGCCCTCGGGGGCGGCAATGATGGACATGAACTTGATATTTTTGCAGCCCTTCTGTTTGATGAAATTGAGTGCCGCCGAGCCGGAGCCGCCGGTAGCAAGCATCGGGTCGAGAATGATTACGAGACGGTTGGCGATATCCTCGGGCAATTTGCAGTAATACTCATGCGGTTCGAGAGTCACCTCGTCGCGGTAAAGACCGACATGACCGACCTTGGCCGAAGGAACCAAAGACAAAATGCCGCCGACCATGCCCAGACCGGCACGAAGGATCGGAACGATGGCAAGCTTCTTTCCGGCGATCATTTTCGCTTTGGTGGTCGTGATGGGAGTCTTGATATCGACGTATTCGGTGGGCAGATCGCGAAGCGCCTCATAGCCCATGAGCATGGCGATTTCTTCGATAAGCTCACGGAACTGCTTGCTTCCGGTCTTTTCGTCGCGTAAGAGGGAAATCTTGTGGGTGATCAAAGGATGATCGAAAATGGTAACCTGTTCGTTCATGCTGTAAAACTTCCTTTGCATAAATTTTCGTGTGTAATTTTCTTCATATCCCTTACTATTGTACTAAAATCCGACGGTTTTTGCAATAGTCACGGGGCATTATTCGTAATATCACACACGAAAATTATTTTTTCGTTAATAAACGACGCGAACGAACGGCGGTTTAATTTTTAATAAATCCAAAAAACGGTTGACAGACGGCGGTGTTTGAAGTATAATGATTCCGAAGAAGGCTTGAAAGTGGGAAATGCTTTTCGGCATAATCATAAAGGAGCAAAAATGCGTTTAGATGTTTATCTTACGACCTCCGAGGGACTCAGCCGCACCCGCGCGGGACATTTGATTGAAAGTGGGCGAGTGAGCGTGAACGGGAAAACGGTCACCAAACGCGCGTTCGAGGTCGAGCCGACTGCGTCCGTGACGGTGGCCGAACCGACCGAGGAGGAGTTTGTCGGACGCGGCGGACTCAAGCTTGCGGCGGCCTTGGAGCGGTTCGGGATATGTGTGACCGATCGCGTGTGTGCCGATATCGGCGCGTCCACCGGCGGCTTTACCGAATGCCTTTTGCGGCGCGGTGCGGCAAGGGTGTATGCTGTCGATTCCGGTTCGGGACAGCTGGCACCGTCTTTACAAAGCGATGCGCGCGTGATATCGCTCGAAAGCACCAATGCGCGTTATATCGACGAGAGCACGTTCGGCGAACGGGTGAGCCTTGCGGTCATGGACGTTTCGTTCATATCGCAGAAGCTTCTGTACCCGGCGCTGTGTGCCGTTACCGAGCCTGCGGCCGACATCGTCACGCTCATCAAGCCGCAGTTCGAGGTAGGACGCGCCCTTCTCGGCAAAAACGGCGTGGTCAAGGAAGAAAAAGCGCGTCTGATCGCCGTGGAGGAGGTTGCGGCCTGTGCCGCTTCGTTCGGCCTTGTCCGACGGGACGTGATGCTTTCGCCCATTAAGGGTGGGAGCGGCAACGTGGAATATCTTATGCATTTGCGAAAGGGATAGACCATATGGTATAGTGTTTCGCAAAGCTCTGTAAATATGTATAAAAATGTTTGGAGGAATACCTGTGACTGTTTTTCTTGAGCTTTTAAAATCCGTTCTTTTGGGCGTTGTCGAGGGAATCACCGAATGGCTTCCCATCAGCTCGACCGGACACATGATCTTAGTCAACGAGTTTATCGGAAACGAGGGCTTTACCGCGAGCGATCTGTACATTTATGTGATCCAGCTGGGGGCGATCCTTGCGGTCGTGACGCTGTATTTTCATAAGCTCAATCCCTTTTCGCCCAAAAAAACGCCCGAGCAGCGTGCCGATACTTGGCAAATGTGGTTCAAGGTCATCGTGGCCTGCATTCCGGCGGGTGTCATCGGGCTGGCGCTCAACGATTATATGGAGCATTTCGAAAACTGGCAGGTGGTTTCGGCAACCTTAATCCTGTACGGTATCGCGTTTTTGTTTGTCGAAAGCAGAGGAAAACGCGCGACGGTTCGCTCTGTGCGCGACATGTCCTACAAAACGGCGCTTCTCATCGGCGCGTTTCAGGTGCTTTCGATCATCCCCGGCACTTCGCGTTCCGGCTCGACCATTCTGGGGGCGATCCTTCTCGGCTGTTCGCGCGGCGTAGCGGCGGAATTTTCGTTTTTCCTTGCGATACCGGTCATGTTCGGCGTCAGCTTCTTAAAAATCGTCACCAACGATGTGGCTATGACGGGCAGCGATGTGGCGGTCTTGCTTGTGGGTATGGCGGTTGCCTATGTCGTGTCGCTTGCCGCTATCCGCTTTTTGATGGATTATGTGAAAAAGCACGATTTCAAGGCGTTCGGCGTGTACCGTATCGTACTTGGGCTCGTGGTGGTCGCGTATTTCGGCATTCGACAGTTGCTTTTGTAGTTTACCGTGCTTTATCGGTCGGATCGGTAGGACGAAGGTGTCCTGCCGGTCTTTTTTTTGAACAGATCGGAAAAATAATGCTCATCCGAAAAGCCCACGCGGTCGGCGATGTCTTTGATGAGCAGATTGGTGCCGCGCAATAAGGCCTTGGCCGCCTTGATACGGCTGTCGAGAAGATAGTCGTAGGGCGTGAGCCCGAATTCGGTTTTGAAAATGCGGATGGTCTGCGAACGGCTTTTGTAAATGAGTGCGGAAAGTGCTTCGACGGACACGTTTTCCGCAAGATGCGTGTCCAAATACGCCTTGAGCGTGTTCGCTTCGTCGGAATGCGGTTGGGTGGGGTGCAGACAGGCGTACAGCTTTTGCAGCATCTCGTGAAAAATGAGTGCGCATCGCTCGTTGATGCTGTGTGCGTTCGAACCGGTGCGGGCGATGGTCAACAGACTTTCGAAATCTGCGCCGAGATCGATGCCCGGGTAGAGCGGCACACCATCCAACGCATAGGCTTGCACAAGCTTTTCGGTCAAGGGGCCGGCGGCATTGAACCAGATTTTGTGCCATGGTTCGTGCGCGTCGCTGAAATATTCGTGCTTTTCGCCGCAGGGAAGCAGATACACGTCGCCTGCCGACGGATGATAATCCTTCCCACGATAGCGCACCGTGCCCGTGCCGTCGTAAACATATTCCATACAGAGCACGTTCGAGGGGGCGCGTAAAATCTGATAGGAGCCGTCGCAGTGCGAAACGCCGCAGATGTTGATATAAAACGGCTCGGTCGAGTGGAACGGGGAAACAAAATAAATATCTTCTTTCATGCGCATATTCCTAACATAATTGACTCAATTCTCCATTTACTTTTCTTTATTATACCACTATAATAGACTGAGACAAAGGCTATTTTGTAAATAAAACCGAAGGAGCTGTAAAAACATGACCACACCCGTCATCCCCCGTCCCGAATATCCGCTTCCGCAATGGGAGCGTGCGCACTGGACGAATTTAAACGGAAATTGGGAATTTGAATTCGATTTCGGAAAATCTGCTTTGGAAAGAGGCTTGCAAAACGGCGATAAGCCGCTTGCCGAAACCATTCTCGTTCCGTTTTGTCCCGAAAGCCGTCTGTCCGGTATCGCACACACCGATTTCATCCCGGCGGTCTGCTATCGCCGCAAGCTGACACTGACCGAAAAAGACCTGGCCGGTACGCTTTTCTTACATTTCGGCGCGGTCGATTACACCGCTTCCGTTTATCTCAACGGTCAAAAGGTCGGCACGCACAAAGGCGGCTATTCGTCCTTTAAGTTGGACATCACGAAATTCGCTTCCGTCGGCGAAAACACGCTGTTTGTGTATGCCGAGGACGATGTTCGTTCCGGCAAACAACCCAAGGGCAAGCAGGCAAGCCGTTTTTATTCGAACGGTTGCGACTATACCCGCACGACCGGTATCTGGCAGACCGTATGGCTGGAGGCCGTTCCGAAAGCTTATGTGGAAAGCGCCAAATACTATCCCGACATCCACGACGGATCGTTGCTTATTTTCGGCGAAACGGTCGGAAAGGGCACGTTGACGATCACGGCTTCCTTTGAGGGCAAAGACATGGGCAGCGCAAGCGTGGATTGTCACGGCGGCGCGTTCAAGGCGTATATAAAGCTTTCCGAAAAGCATCTGTGGGAGCTCGGTGACGGAAAGCTGTACGATCTCACCTTCGCCTTCGGCGAGGACTGTGTGAAGAGCTATTTCGGACTTCGCGAGGTGCGTTTGGAGGACGGCGCGTTTATCTTGAACGACAGAAAGGTATTCCAGCGCACCGTGCTTGACCAGGGCTTCTATCCGGACGGCATTTACACCGCGCCGACCGACGCCGATCTGGTCAAGGACATCGAACTGTCGATGGCCTGCGGCTTCAACGGCGCAAGACTGCACCAAAAGGTCTTTGAGTCCCGTTTCTTGTACCATTGCGACAGAATGGGCTATCTCGTCTGGGGCGAAGAAGGCAACTGGGGCTTGAATCATGCCGACGGTCAGGCGGTCGAGATTTTCTTGAACGAATGGGCGGAGGTGGTCGCACGCGACTTCAATCATCCCGCGCTCATCGGCTGGTGTCCCTTCAACGAAACATGGGGCTACATCGAGCGTAACAGCCGCAACACGCTTCTCTCAACAATCTACCGCTATACCAAGGCCGTCGATACCACGCGCCCGGTCATCGACACCAGCGGAAACTACCATGTGATTACGGATATCTACGACGTACACAACTACGACCAGAATCCCGAAAACTTCAAAAAGAACTGCGACGCCTTCCCCGAAAGCATGGCGATCGATCAGGTGGTTCACAACGAAAAGGATCCTGAGCAGGTCTACGGCGGCGAGCCGTTCTTCGTCAGCGAATACGGCGGAATCCAATGGAATACCGACGGAAATG
>CAZYFX010000086.1:0-8997 GCA_964646725.1 uncultured Oscillospiraceae bacterium | reverse complement strand
TGCTTGTCAAGCTGCTGCATCCGCGAAACGCATAACTGCCAATGCTCGTCACGCTGTCCGGTATCGTTATGCTTGTCAAGCTACTGCAAGACTCAAATGCAAAATCGCCAATGCTCGTTATGGTGTTTGGTAATGTTACACTCGTCAAATTAACACAATTCTCAAAAGCGCCCATCGGACCACCAAAAAGTATGGGAGTATCACTTAATGAATCATATCTAATACATATGACACCATTCGGAACAATATATTCACCCGATAGCCCGTCAGGCACATATATTAACTCTGTTTTTTCCTTATTAAACAGCACACCGAAATCGTCTGTACTGTAGTGTAAATTATTTTCATCCACAACGATTCTGCTTAAATTGGCACAATATGTAAACACTTCGTCGCCAATGTAGGTCACACTACTCGGTATATTTATACTTGTCAGTTTGTTACATCCATAAAATGCCCGTGTTTCAATGCTCGTCACACTGTCCGGTATCGTTACGCTTGTCAAACTGTCGCAAGACTCAAATGCATAACCGTCAATGATTGTCACACTGTCCGGAATAATAATATTGTTAAGGTTAGAGCATTGTGTAAAAGCACAAAAGCCGATATATGTTACAGTATCGGGAATCGAAACACTGACCAGTTCGTCACAATATATAAAACTACCGTCAGTAATGCTCGTTATGCCCGGTTCAATCACGACTTTTTTGATTGATATTTCTTCGGAATTCCAAGGAGCATACGAACGATATCCCGGTCCCATTGCGCCCATATTTACAAATGGGGGAATATAATCATAACCGGGCATATCCCCATGCCCACTAATCGTCAGCGTCCCCGTAGTCTCATCCAAGCTCCACGCAAAGTCTTCTGCCACCTCCGCGCTCACGCCGCACATGAGTACCGCGCCGAACACAATGACCGCAAGCACGGTCAACAACATCTTTTTCATAAATTGTTCCTCCCGCATTTTAAATTTCGATATCATTATATCATGCTGCCGACAGGCATATATATCAAAAAATGTAAAATTTTATATTTAATCTGTTTTTTCGCCCTTGTCACGACAAACGTCAAACTTTATTTTTGCGAGAAAATCAAAAAAACGTCCGAAAAGGGCTTGACAAGCAAGCGGTTCTGTGCTATAATCCCATTCGTAAAACGAATATATACTGCCACCGGGTAGAAATGCATATATGCATTCGTCGCACATCGTTAGGTCTTAGAAGATGTGCCTCGAATGCATTTTCTTTTTTATCCGCAGACGAAACAGACAAATCGGAAAGGAAAAACATCATGCTCTCAAAAACATTATCCGCATTCACCAAAGCCGAAAAACTCCTCTGGGGCGGCAGTGTGCTCTGCATTCTGCTCTCCTATCTCTATTTCGGCGGGAACGGTTCGCTCACCTTAATCGCATCCCTCCTCGGCGTTACCTCGCTCATCTTCAATGCCAAGGGAAATCCGTTCGGACAGGCGCTGATGATCGTATTCAGCGTACTGTACGGTATCATATCATACTCTTTTGCGTATTATGGCGAAATGCTCACCTATCTGGGCATGACCGCTCCCATGGCGCTGTTTTCGTTAATCGTTTGGCTGCGGCATCCGTTTGGCGGAAATCACGCCGAGGTCGAGGTCGCTCGCACGAACAAACGGGACGCCATCTCCATGTTCGTTCTTTCGGTGGCAGTCACAGCCGTTTTCTATTTTGTTCTCGCCTATTTCAACACGGCGAATCTGCTCCCGAGCACCGTATCGGTCACGACCAGCTTTTTGGCGGTGTACCTGACCTATAAACGCTCACCGTTTTATGCCCTTGCATACGCGGCAAACGATATCGTGTTAATTGTTTTGTGGTGTCTTGCGGCGCTGTACGATTCGTCTTATATTTCGGTCATTGTCTGCTTTTCCGCTTTTCTTGTAAACGATTTATACGGCTACATCAATTGGGTTCGGATGGAAAAACGCCAATCGGACGCAAAATTGTGAAAAAACACATAAATTAAAGTGAAAAATGCATTTTCTTTTGTGTAGGTTTGTGATAAACTGATAGTAACCAATCATATGAAAGAGGTGCTATTTATGAGTCAATATCCCAAGATCGGTATACGCCCCGTCATTGACGGACGCTGGGGCGGTGTGCGCGAAAGTCTCGAACAGCAGACCATGAACATGGCGAAAGCGGCGGCCGAGCTGATCACGTCTACGCTTCGCTACACGGACGGCACACCGGCGCAGTGCGTCATCGGTTGCACGACCATCGGCGGCGGCGCGGAAGCGGCACGAGTAGCCGAGCAGTTTTCCACCGAAAACGTGGTTGCCACGCTTTCCGTTACGCCCTGCTGGTGCTACGGAAGCGAAACCATGGACTTAGACCCCAAGACCATCAAGGCCGTTTGGGGCTTTAACGGAACCGAACGTCCGGGTGCGGTCTATCTTGCCGCCGTTATGGCCGCTCATGCACAGCGCGGACTTCCTGCATTCTCCATCTACGGACACGATGTCCAGGATGCTTCCGACACGACCATTCCGGCTGATGTTGCCGAGAAGATCCTCCGCTTCGCGCGCGGCGCATTGGCTGTCGGACAGATGAAGAACAAAGCGTACGTCAACATCGGCGGTGTGGCCATGGGTATCGCAGGCTCCTTCTGTGATGCATCCTTTATGCAGCAGTATCTCGGACTCCGCGCCGAATGGGTCGATCTGACCGAGGTGCTTCGTCGCGTCAAGCTCGAAATCTACGACAAGGACGAGTACGAAAAGGCTTTAGCCTGGATCAAGGCCAACTGCAAAGAGGGCTTTGACAAGAACGCAGGCAAGAATTTCCCCGAAATCATCAAGAAATCCAAGGTCATTGCTCCCGACAAGGATTGGGAATTTATCACCAAGTTTACCTTGATCGTCAACGACATTCTGCACGGAAATCCGAAGCTCGGCGAAATGGGCTGGCACGAAGAAGCGCTCGGAAGAAACGCGGTCGTCGGCGGCTTCCAGGGACAGAGAATGTGGACAGACTGGCTTCCCAACGGCGATTTCACCGAATCGCTGCTTGCTTCCAGCTTTGACTGGAACGGCAAGAAGCCTCCGTTCCCCTTTGCCACCGAAAACGACACGCTCAACGGTATCGCCATGCTGTTTGCAACGCTTCTTACCGGAAAAGCTCCCTGCTTCCACGATGTTCGTACCTATTGGTCGCCCGATGCCGTTAAGCGCGTAACCGGTAAAGAGCTTACCGGAAAGGCCGCCGACGGTATCATCCATTTGATCAATTCGGGCGCTACGGCCATGGACTGCACCGGCGCGGCGAAGGACGAAAACGGCAACGGAACCGTTAAGACCTGGTGGGATATGTCCGACAAGGATATCGATGCCTGCCTGAAGGCCACCGACTGGTGCCGCGCCGATTACGAATATTTCCGCGGCGGCGGATTCTCGTCTCACTTCAAGACGCTTGCCGAAATGCCCGTGACCATGCTTCGCGTCAATTTGATCGATGGCGTAGGCCCGACCTTGCAGATCGCCGAGGGTTACACCGTGGTTCTTCCGGACGACGTACACGACAAGCTCGACAAGCGTACCGACCCGACCTGGCCGACCACCTGGTTTGCTCCGAAGCTTACCGGCGAAGGCGCTTTCTCCGATGTGTATTCGGTCATGGCGGCTTGGGGTGCCAACCACGGCGTAACGGTACACGGTCATATCGGTGACGATCTGATCACGCTCGCCTCCATGCTTCGTATTCCCGTATCGCTTCACAATGTGGACGAACAGCGCATTTATCGTCCGCACGCCTGGAACGGTTTCGGAAAAGGAAACGATCCGACCGGAACGGACTACAGAGCCTGCGAACATTACGGCCCGTTGTATCGATAAAATACAAAGCTCTCCCCTGCTTCGCAGCAGTGGAGAGCTTTTTTGATCTGTGAGAGACGCGGTCGCCTATATAGGATTTCAATCGGTCAACTTGTCTCGATAAGCTTCCGTGATTTTTCGGTCGATGGCTTCAAAATCGCTTGTGTGCGGGTATTCTGCCATGTCGGGATGATGTCGGAACGCCGCGTAGGCATTGTCGGCATTCAGTGAAATAGCGGCAAGCATACAGCCGCTTGCTCGGATTTCGGCTATGTTCTCATCGGAAAAATCACCGGTATACACATAGCATTTGGATGGATAGCCCTCGATCCCGCACAGCTTTTCCTTTGTGTAATTCTGCTTGGTATCGATAAACCGAGCTTCCGGATCAATCGCCAGAATCAAACGAATGCATTCGGCTCCCGCGCCGTTTGTCGCATACACCGTGCGGCCGCGCATACCGTGACGCACGACGGTTTCGGCGATCTCTTCGGCATACGCCGCACCGTTTTTAAGATCGATGTTGATGCACATGCCCGTGTGATATGCCAAATGCAGCGTATCCTCCAATGTCGCAATGCGGTCACCGAACGGATCCTCGCGCGACAGACGAACCTGCTTCAAAACAGCATACTCGGTCTCGGCCACCATCAAGCGAACCGGCTCTCCGTCGGCTCCGAAGCCCTTGACGTCCGGGTCATGATTGACAATAAGCACACCATCCGCGGTCTTTCGCGCGTCGGTCTCTATCATATCCGCACCTTTTTCCGCCGCAAGACGATAGGCGCGTAAGGTATTGGACACCATTCCTTCGGTAACATACCCCTGATGCGCCGAAGAAATCCAGGTCTTTTTCCGTTTTTCGAAGCTGTTCATATTTGATCCCTTTCCTGTTATGTATTTCATGCTTCAGGGGCAGACTGACTTGTCCGCCCCTGCTTTTTTACGATGCTGTCAAACGTACTCTCGTACGCCCGCTTTCGTCTGCCTCACTTGCTGAATGTTCGGCACTCCGTTTCACTGCCGCAGTGCGCACACGAACCGCCGACCTCAATGCGGTCGGCCGTACAAGTGCAGTCCTCGTTGTGACGGCAAGTCGTCGCGTCACATTTCACCACGCTGTGGTTACAGGCACAGCCGCTTGCGGAACAGGCGCAGTCGGTAAAGCTCTGCTCACCCTTTTCGGTGTAGCTGTCGCATTCTGTGTCGCGGCAGGTCTCCGCACCTTCTCCTTCGATCTTTACGGTTTCCAGACGACAGCCGCCGTCCTCGTTGAATCCGCAGGTCTTCGCTTCACATCGAATTTTTGCCATACGAACCGTCCTTTCGTTTCGTTTACCATAATAATATACACCGTTTGGTATATCAGCCGTCCGAAAACGGCTTCGACGGATAGTATGAGCAAGCAAACGGCGTTTTATGCGTCAACCGTTTATGCCAAAAGCAAAAACCGTGATTTTCCGTTCAGTTTCGGAGAGTTTTTCAAAATGAATTTCGTATCGCTTTTCCGGAAGTGCAAACGGGATGTTTTCGCACCATTCGCAAACCATGATACCGCCGCGGTCAAAGTAGTCGTAAAAGCCGGTCGCAAACAGGCTGTCGTCATCCGGCACACGATACACGTCGAAATGGAAGATTGAGGGGGAACCGGGATATTCGTTGACGATGGCGTAGGTCGGGCTGGAAACGTGTGCATCGGGGCAGAAAACCGACGCAAGCCCACGCGTAAAAGCAGTCTTTCCGGAGCCGAGCGTACCGAAAAACGCGATAAAATCTCCGGCTGAAAGACAAGCGGAAAAGTCGCGCGCCGCTTTCTCTGTTTCGGCTTCGCTGTGGGTATGGTATTCTTTTATTATATTTAGCACGGTCAAAGCATTCTCTCTTTCCGTACACGGCACGAAGTGCAAAACGAATAAATATTCATCAAAATAAATGTTTATTCATGCGCATCCGTTCGTGTTCGTTTACATAATTTTGTCGGGAACGAAGTTATCAACTTTTTTGTCGAAGCACCGTTCAAACCGGTATGAACGGTGGAAAAACGCATAAAATCGGGGCTTTTTTCGGTAGTTACCAACATTATCAACAGACTTTTCAACAGGACAGTGTGGAAAATAATTTTTATCGGCAGAAAACTCCGTTTCGTCAAAACCCGAATTTATGCGCCGCAAAAGAGCGAAAAAGCGCTTGCCTTCGTTGAAAACGGGGGCGTTTTGCAAATTTTATGCATTATGTGTTCTGCCAATACTTTCGGTCTAAGCTGCGCAGCTGAATGGCGCGTGCCACATGTTTTTCGGTGATCAAGTCACTGTCATCCATGTCCGCAATCGTTTTGGACAGGCGCAAAATGCGGTCGTAGCCGCGCGCGGACAGCCCCAGACGGTCAAAGGCGGCGCCGAGAAGCGTATCCGCTTTTTCATCGGTAACACAGTATTCGCGGATCATGGCAGGGGTCAGCTGGCCGTTGGCATGAATGCCCGTGCCTGCATAGCGACGCGTCATGCGTTCTCGGGCCCGTTCGACACGCTTACGCACCTCGGAAGAGCTCTCACGCGGTGTGTTGTCCCGCAGTACGTCATAGGTAAGCGAACCGACCTCAATCTGGATATCGATACGGTCGAGCATGGGCCCCGATATTTTGGAAAGATACTGACTGCGCGAAAATTCCGTGCAGGTACACTTTCGGTCGGGACTTCCGTAATAGCCGCATTTGCAGGGATTCATGGCGCACACCAGCATGAATTTGCTCGGAAAGCGCATACGTCCGCTCACGCGCGCAATGGACACCTCGCCGTCCTCAATGGGGCCGCGAAGGGCGTCGGTGCTGTCCTTTTTGAATTCGGCAAGTTCATCCAAAAACAACACTCCGTTGTGCGCAAGCGAGATTTCGCCGGGCATGGGCAGCTTTCCGCCGCCGATGAGACTGGCGGTAGACATGGTATGGTGAGGCGAACGGAACGGACGCGCCACAATCAACGGCTTTTCGGGGGTCAGCGCTCCGCAGACCGAGTGGATACGCGTCGTTTCGACGGCCTCGTCGAAGCTCATGGGCGGCAAAATGCCGGGCAGACGCTTGGCAAGCATGCTTTTTCCCGTGCCGGGCGGGCCGATGAGAAGTACGTTGTGCATTCCGGCCGCCGCGATCTCGAGCGCCAGCTTGGCGTTTTCCTGCCCCTTGACGTCGCAGAAATCCGGAATGCCGTCATAGGAGGCGGAAAGCAGCTTTTCACCGTCAACGGCAGTCGGCGTGATGCGCGAAATGTCGGTCAGATGGGCGATAAGCTCGGTTACGTTGTCCACGCCGTATACCGTCATACCTTCGACCACGGCCGCTTCGGCGGCGTTTTCGAGCGGAACGTAAATCTCATGAAGCCCTGCCTTTTTGGCGGCTAAGCACATGGACAAAATGCCGTTCACGCGCCGAATGCCGCCCGACAGCGACAGCTCACCGATAAAGCATTTGCCGCTCGTGTCGGTGCTTGCAAGCACACTGCTTTTGAGGATCGCCAAAAGGATGGCAAGATCGAAAACCGTGCCCTGCTTCAGTCGGTCGGCAGGAGCCAGATTGACGGTGATAGCCGTAGTGGGAAATTCAATGCCCGAAGACTTGATGGCCGCTTTAATGCGTTCATACGCCTCGCGCACGGCCGTATCGGGAAGTCCCACCAACGTAAAGCCCGGAAACGACCCGCTGGCAAAGCATTCCACATCCACAACAAAGCCGTCGATACCGTAGACGGCGGCGGATTTTACGGTGACCGTCATAAAATCATAACTCCTTACATCGCTTTGATTTTTCGTTTACTCCGTGTGTTTTCGGACTATTCGACCGCAAACAGCGTTCCGCAGGACTTTCCGTCCATGATGTCGTAAAGGATCTCGGGGTCGGCTCCGTTGACGATCATAGAGGGGATACCGCTCTCGGCGGCAATGACAGCGGCGCTGATCTTGGCCTTCATGCCGCCCGTGCCGCGCGCCGTGCCCGCTCCTCCCGCCATTTGAAGAATATACTCGTCGATCTTTTCGACACGTGAAATAAGCTTGGCATCGGGATTTTCGCGCGGATTGCTGTCAAACAGACCATCCACGTCCGACATGTTGATAAGTAAATCCGCTTCGGCCAGACAGGCAACGTAAGCCGCCAGAAAATCGTTTCCGCCGAATTCCAGTTCTTCGCAAGAAACGCAGTCGTTTTCGTTGACGATGGGAATACAGCCCTTTTCGAGAAGCACACGGAAAGTTCCCTGGGCGTTTCGTCGCATGATTTCATGCTCCACGGTGAAGCGTGTCATCAGTATTTGCGCGACCTTGTGTCCGTAGGAAGCGAAGCGTTCCTCGTACATGTTCATGAGCTCGCACTGACCGACGGCGGCGGCCGCCTGCTTTTCCACGATGGAATCGGGACGGCGCAGAAAGCCGATTTTGGCCAGCCCCGCGCTGACGGCACCGCTGCTGACCAAGATCATGCGGCGCCCCGAATTTTGCAGATCGGACAGCGTTTTGACCAACGCATCGAAACGGCGCAGGTTCAGCATGCCCGACGGATGTGTAAGAGTGGAGGTGCCGACCTTCACCACCACGGTTTTGATGTCCTGTATGTTTTTCATGGATGTGAGAATAATTTCCTTTCTAAAGTATTACATACTACATTATACCATGATTTCAGATTTTTGCAAGCCCCAAACACAGATTTTTTCCGCCGATGAGGCTTGTTTACGAAAATGTTCGGGGCTGTATCCGCAATCCGTATGCAAATACAGCCCCTAATTTTAATTCGTTATCATTCCGTGACAGGCAACGTCTCGTATCCCTGCCACTCGGCCAGATGTCTTGCCAAGATCATGTTATCCTTGACATTAACCTTGCCGTCGCCGTTGAGGTCGGCGGCTGCGAGATTGACGGTGGTTTCGTCATGATCCGCCCATTCGGCAAGGTAACGCGCAAGCATCATGTTGTCCTTGACATTGACCTTTCCGTCGCCGTTCAGGTCTCCGAACGCAACGTCGATGACCTCGACTTCACCGGAAACCGTGGTGAATTCCACTTCGTCCATGTCGGCGTTGTAGATGTTCTCGGAATCGGCCGATGCGGTGATCGGATAGTGTCCGACAGCGGTTCCGTCCTTGATCTCAAAGACAAGCG
>CAZYFX010000085.1:0-9038 GCA_964646725.1 uncultured Oscillospiraceae bacterium | reverse complement strand
TCTCACGCTTGATGGAAGCGATGGTGCGGTCGGGGTTGGTGATGGCCTGACGCTTTGCGACCTGACCGACCATTCTTTCGCCGGTCTTGGAGAAGGCCACGACCGACGGAGTGGTTCTCGCGCCCTCGGCGTTGGTGATAACGACAGGTTCGCCGCCCTCGTAGACGGCAACGCAAGAGTTGGTTGTACCTAAATCAATACCGATAATTTTTCCCATAATTCAATTCCTCCAAAGAAAATCTTGTTGATTGTTTAATTCATAACCTTGACGACCGAGTGACGGATCACCTTGTCGCCCAATTTATAGCCCTTTAAGAAAACCTCCGAAACGGTGTTCTCCTCAAAGTCCTCACTGTCTTCGTGCATGACGGCGTTGTGCAGCTCCGGGTCGAACTTCTCGCCCTTGGCCGGGATCTCACTGACGCCCAATTTCGCAAACACCTCGTTCGCCTGCGCAAGCACCTTGCCCACACCGTCGAGCACGGCGGAAGCATCCTCCGTTTCGACCGCCGCCGCGCGGTCGAGGTTATCCAAAACCGGCAACAGCTTTTCGACCGCCTCGGCCAGACCGTCGGCGTATACGCTTTCCTTTTCTTTCTGCGCGCGCTTGCGGAAATTGTCATACTCCGCGAGCATACGCAAATAGGTGTCGTTCAGCGCGTCTTTTTCGGCTTGCAGACGCTCGCACTCTTTTTTTGCATCCTCCAACTGCTTTTCCAAAAGCTTTGCGTTCTTTTTGTCCTTTTTGTCCGCTTTTTCGTTTGCGGTTTCGTTTTTTGCCGTTTGCGCTTTGTTTTCGTCCACGGCCTCGGTCGAAGAAGCGTTCACTTCGCCGGCTTTTTGTTTTTCAGACACATTCTCACCTTCCGTTATTGTTTGCGGCGTCGGGCATCGCTATACGCTGTCCGTCCCGGGCGAAATGCCCTGTGGGAAGCCGTCTGTATTTCGCATTTCCGACTCTGCGGAATCGGAAAGACTTTGCATGGTTTGTGCCAATCGCGTCAGCGCGACCGTTGCTTTCTTATAATTCATGCGCCGCGGCCCCAAGATGCCGAAGATGGTATTCTTTCGACCCACCGGCATGGAGCAGAACACGATGCTGGCATCGTTCAGTCCTTCGTTTTCGCCTTCGTCGCCGATATACACCTTCAAGGAATCGGTTCCCGCGTCGGCGGAAGAAACAGGCAACAGCCTTTTGAGCGCTTCACCGTCGGTTTCCAACAGTCCCAAAATATCCTTGACACGCTCGACGCTTCGAAATTCGGGATAAGACAGCAGATTGGCAATGCCGTCCACCTCCACGCTCCGTCCGCCGCCCGAGGCGGCATCGTAGGCGATGCGTAATAACGGATTGACAAGCACGCACAAATCGCCGAACTGTTCCTCAAGCTTCATGATCTCGGGAAAGGAAATGCTTCCGAGTGGCTTTCCCGCAAGGCTGACATTCAAGGCATTTTTGATAACCGCCGCATCGGCCGTGTTGACGGGAATTCCGGTCACAACGTGCTTGGTGTGTACCGTTCCGTCCGGCAGAATCATGACAAGAAGCATACTTGTTCGGTCGATGAGCAGGGTATCAAAGCGTTCGACCGTACACGCCGTATTCTTGTCCTCGATGGTCAAGGCGGCACAATTGGTCATATGCGACATGACTTTACGCGCGCGTGTGACGATAGAATCCAGCTCGTCGGATTTGAACCGCGTCAGCTCCGCAAGCAGATCGAGCTGTTCCTTGGAAGCGCGGTACTCCCGCATCAGCTCATCGACGTACAGCCGATACGCGCTTCCGGACGGAATACGCCCGGCCGACGCATGAGGCTTATCGAGGTATCCCATTTCCTCCAGATCGCTCATTTCGTTGCGGATGGTCGCCGAGGACAGAGAGAAGTTGCCGTATTCGATCAAATGCTTGGAACCGACCGGCTCACCATGGTCAATATATTCGTCAACGATGGATTTCAGAATTTTCAGCTTTCGCTCGTTGAGCTCCATGTACACTCCCTCTTTCAGGTTTTAGCACTCTTTTTGTTTAAGTGCTAATCTTTACCCTTATTGTACCACGAATCGGCGAAAAATCAATAATTTGTTTGCGTTATTTCGTTAATATTTCGTGAATTTCGGGTTTGATTGCTATTTTAAAAGGCAGAAGCCCGACTTTCGAGCTTCTGCACCTTCTTTACCGACCTTTATTCAAAAATTCTTCCGCATCTGCCGTTACGGACGCGGCATCCAGACCGCAGAGTTTTAAGGTCGCTTCATACGAGCCGTGCGGTGGGAAAAAGCTCTCGACGGCACGAATGCGCATATGTGCCGCAAGTCCTCTTTCGGCAAGCTCGCAAAAGAGATTCTGCGCGATACCGTCCCGATGCTGTCCTTCTTCGGCGAAGTACAGGTACGGAACATCCTTCACCGCCGCCATAAATGCTTCGGCGTAGTCCATGATCGGAAGCAGCTTGAAGAGCTTGATCACGCGCACCGAAACACCTTTTTCATGCAGTTGCTCGGCGGCTTTCAGCGTCTGCTCGGTTTGTCGTCCGTAGGTCACGAGCGCAAGCCGCGGAAAAACGTTCACATATTTGTCGCACACGGCAAAAGCGTCATCCGCTCCGTTCGTGCGAAAAAGCGCGCGGTCATACGCCGTCATGCCCCCGCGCGGATAGCGCACCGCGCAAATGTTTTCGCCTTGTACGGCATACACCAACGCTTTTTGCAGCTCCTCGAAGCTGTCCGGCGCGTACAAAGTGACATACGGTATGGAGGACAGAAACGCGCAGTCGAAAACCCCTTGGTGTGTCTCCCCGTCCCCCGGCACAAAGCCGGCACGGTCGAGTGCCAGAACGATGTGGAGCTTCTGAAGCGCGACGTCGTGCAACAGCTGGTCATATGTTCTCTGCGCAAAGGTGGAATACACCGCACAGACCGGGATCCGTCCCGACACGGCCAATCCTCCGGCAAAAGCAATTTCGTGCTCCTCGGCGATACCGACATCGAAAAAGCGTTCGGGAAAGCGCTCGGAAAAAGCGCGTAACCCCGTCCCGTCGCGCATGGCAGCGGTTATGGCGCAGATACGCTCATCCGCTTCGGCCAAAGTGCAGAGAGCATCCCCGAAGGCGGCAGAATAATCCGGCTTATGCGACGGACTCACGCCCTTATCCGGGTCAAACGCACCGACCGAATGATAGCTTTCGGGCGTTTCCTCGGCATATCGGTAGCCACTTCCCTTTTTGGTCTTTACATGCACCAACGTACAGGCGTCGTAGGTTTTCGCTTCCTTTAATACAATTTGCAGACGTTCGAGGTCGTTGCCGTCCACAGGCCCCAGATAGCGCACGCCGAGCGCCGCAAAAAAGGGCTGCTTGTAAAACATGCGCTTGAGTCCGTTTTTAATATGCCGCACTCCGCGAATGCTGTAATCTCCCACAAGCGGAATTTTATGAAGTACGTTCTGAAGCGAGCGTTTGAAGCGATAATACAGACCGCTGGTACGGATTTTGGACAGATAGCCGGCAAGGCTTCCGACATTCTGTGAGATGGACATTTCGTTATCGTTTAAAATGATGATCAACCGAAGATTTTTGTTGTTGCAGTTGTTTAAGGCTTCGTAGATCATGCCGTTGGTGAACGAGCCGTCCCCCACCACGCAGACCGTATAGTTCGGGCGGCCTGCCAGGCGGTTTGCTTCGGCAATTCCGAGAGCCGCCGAGATCGACGAGCCGCTGTGCCCCGCCGTCAGGGTATCGTATTCGCTCTCGAACCGATTGGGAAAGCCCGAAATTCCGCCGCTCGTGCGAAGTGTATCAAAACGTTCGTAGCGGCCGGTGAGCAGCTTATGGGTATAGCACTGATGTCCCACATCGAAGATCAGTTTATCGTTCGGCAAATCGAACAGCGTATGGATGGCAAGCGTTGCTTCGACAAAGCCGAGATTCGAACCGAGGTGTCCGCCGGTCCGTGAGACGGTTTGAAGAATTTTGGCGCGGATTTCGGCAGCTAACGCTTCCAGTTCGTTTTGCGACAGCTTGCGGATATCCTCCGGTGAGCGTATCGTTTCTAACATAGTTCACTCTCACAGTTCTTTTTTTGAATGTGCGGCTTTCCGTCCGCATCGACGGACAACGGATAAATTCGACGGCCGCGCACATAATAGCCGTGCAAGGCATGCTTTAACATGGGCAGATCGTTGAGAGAATCGGTATAAAAAGCGTCCGCATGAGTTTCGGGAAACAGCTCGTCAAACAAAAGCGGCTTGTTCTCACGAAAGCACAGCCGTGTGACCTTTCCCTCCGCAAGATCGGCCGACGAACAGATCGCATGCTTCACGCCTAAGCGCGCAAGGCACGGCTCGATCAAAAAATCAAAGGAAGCGGTCATGATTACATCGTCCGCCTGCTTACGTTCCCAATAGAACGGCTTGATCTTACGCATGTTCTGATCCCAAAACCGCTCGACAAGCGTCCGATAGTCGGGGCAGAGACGCAGCATACCGAACATATTCTTTTCGGCCAGCGCCGCAAAGTCTTCGCGCGAAACCAAGCGCATTTTGTACCGAAGCAAGCCGCTTACGACCGGAAACAGAAAGCGCACGAGCTTCGGCCGTCTCTTTAAACAATAAAGGAAGAAATCGAATGTGCTTTCTCCGTCGTACACGGTGTTGTCAAAATCGTATACATTCATAAGTATTGCCTTACTTGGTCGTTTTCGCAATCTCCCCTGCACGGGTGAGCGAAATTTTGGTCACGACCGGGCCGAACAGCTCATAGATAAGCGTTCCGCAGAGGATGATGGCTCGAATCTGCGCACCGTGCTCGGGTACCACGCGGGTCGCCACGAGCGACAGACCGATGGCAACGCCCGCCTGCGGCATGAGCGCGGGTCCTAAGTATTTACGCACGTTCTGCTCGGCCTTGCAGATAGCCGCCCCAAAGAAAGCACCGCACATTTTTCCGATCACGCGGAAAACAATGTAGATGATGCCGAACAGACCGACCGTCGGAACGACCGACAGATCAAGCTCCGCGCCGGACAGCACGAAGAACAGCATGAAAATCGGCGGCGTCAGGCCGTCCGTCAGCTTCATAATATGCGACACCTGCGACGAGAAATTGGCAAAGCCCGCACCGATGGCCATACACATAAGCAGCGACGAAAAGCCGCAGACATTCGCAAGTCCCACGCCCAAGAACACAAAAGCGATGATGAGCGACAAACGGTTCCCATCCTTTTTGAACCACCGCAACGGAATGCAGAACAGCATTCCCAAAAGAAGTCCGACAACCAACGCTCCTCCAATCTCCCACAACGGGTCGAGAACAGCCGAAGCGAACGAGACTTGTCCCGGATTTTTGCAAGCCTGAGCAATGGCCACGGCAATGCTGAACATGGCAAGCGCCGTCGCGTCATCGATGGCAACGACCGACAAAAGCGTTTCGGTCACGGGGCCTTTGGCTTTATACTGGTTGATGACCATGATGGTGGCGGCGGGAGCTGTAGCGGCGGCGATGGAGCTGAGCACCAGCGCAAAAGGAAGCTCTGTACCCGGAACAAGAAGCAGAATCGCAAGCACGAACAAAATGGCGAACAGCGATTCGAACACGGCGATAACGATCGGCGTCACGCCGACGCGTTTAAAATAGGAAAGCTTAAATTCGTTGCCGATGGAAAAAGCAATAAAGCCGAGCGCGGCTTCAGAAATGACATCCAGCGTCGGCAAAAGCGAGGACGGGATCACGCCGCCGAAGGAAAGCCCCGGAATCAAGGACGGGATCGCCGGCCCCAGAAGAAGCCCGGCAATGAGATAGCCGGTCACGTTGGGGAGCTTACAAAGCTTTGCCAGCCGTCCGAAGGCCATACCGGCAAAAATCATGATCGAAAGAGTCAGCAAAACAGGCATAAATAACACAGATTCCTTTCAAGGTCAATTCATGAGTCAAAGCGCGTCAGCACAGGGAGCCGAAGCCCTCGGTATAGCCGACCGGGAGCGTGAAGATAACGCCGGTATCGGGTTTGTCGAGTCCACCTGTGATATCGTTGACGATTTTCGAAATGACCGGTATTTTTTCCTTTTCCACGACCACAAGCACGGTTTTGCTCTCCTTGTGGTCGGGATCGAGCAACTGTCGCAAGGACACCATAAAGCGAAGCTCGTTGTATTCGCAAAGGCTGTGCGCCATGCCGCGGCTGTCCAAAATCGTAGCACCGCGAATGTCCTTCTCCACGAAGGCGGACAGGATATCCTTCAAATATTCGGTTTTGTTTAAGATGAGAACAAGCAGTTCCATACACTTACATTCCTTTCCGGATAAAACTCGGTTCTGTTTTTGTTTACCTATAACATCATATCACTTTTTGCGAAAGAAGTCAACACTTCGAAGCATTTTTTTGCGCACGACTTCGACGGTTCTTGACATTTGCGCACAAATGTGATAGAATGTAGGTACCGAAAACGAAGGAGGGCAAATCATGAATCAAGATCCCCGTAACCGCGGCACTGACCGCACGTCTCCCCCGCCCTCAGGCTCCATGTCTGCCGACCCGCTCGAACCGATCGATTTCGACCGTCGCAAACGCACCGAGGCTATCCGACAAAACGAAGAACTTGAGCGTGAGCGCCGTCGAAAGAGACTGGCGGCACAACGAAGAGCCGAACGCATTCGCCGCGCAAAGATACAGCGCTTCAAGGCGTTATGCATGTTGACCGTCGTCGCACTTGGAGCTCTCTGTATCGTCATCGGAGTCATCGCGATGATCGTCAAGGCCGTTTTTTCCGGGAACGACAAGGATCGAGTATCGGACGGCTCGGTCTCGGCCGAAGAAACCGCCTTGCTCGGAGAGTTCCTTTCCTGCACCGACAACATCTATACGGCGGAAGACAACACGACCGTTCGGGTCATCAACGCCTTTTTGGATGACACGCTTCTTTCCGTCCCCGACACGACCGACAAGATTAGCGAATTTGCCGCTTTGTCCCGACGTTTGGGCTATCGGTCGAACGGCGAAGCCTTTGCCGCGCTCAAGGACGCGGTACGCGATGCGCCCATGTATTCCAACGGCTACGTCTGGACGGAAATAACCAACATCCGTTCCTCCGAAACGGGCGGCTATTTCTACGATACCGACACATCCTACATATCGGCGGTAGCCAATATCTGTCTGTGGGAAGGCGACGGCATGTTTCTTTCGCAAACCGACTTAACGACCGAGCCGAAGCTCGACATATCGGGCGGCATGACGGTCTTACAGAAGTTGGAAGCGGCGATCGACTATCTTTTCCGTGACACCACCGAGCGCGGACTCAAATACGATGAGCTTTCGGGGCTTGTGTATATCCACACTGACGAAAATGACGGCACATCGCAGGGCTACGGCTCCAATCCGTGGTACAACTTCCGCTTCGGCTATCTGGACGCTTACACCAATCTGTCCTTCAACCGCGCCATGAACGATCTGTCCGCACTGTATACGCTGCTCGGCGAAACCGAAAAAGCGGAAACCTACAGTGCCGTTGCCCGCAAAAACGCCGCCGCCTTCAACGAAAAGTTCTGGGACGCTTCAAAGGGACGCTACGTCGGCTGCATCGACAAAAACGGTGAATCACACGACTACGGCTTTGTGTTCTTGAATTTGGAAGCCGTCGAAGCGGGATTGGCCGACAGCGCAAAAGCCGACAGCATTCTCTCGTGGATCGCGGGAGAACGTACCGTCGAGGGAGACACCGCCGTCGGAACGGACATCAGTCCGAGCGGATCGCTCGTGCGCAACACAACACGTGCCGCCGAGGACAAATGGTGGGACTATTTGGGCGGCAAGCTTCCGTTATCGTCGCTCGGCGCATGGGGGCAGTATTATCAAAACGGCGGCTACTCTCTGTCCACCGCCTACTATGACTTTATGGCGCGCTATCGAAACGGACGTTCCGAAGAAGCGCTTTTGCGCATGAAGAATCTGTTAAACGATTACAGCAGCGGCGGTCTGGCGCTTTCGAACGGTCCCTCCTGCCGCATAGCCGATGACGCTTTGGCGGGGCTTGCGCCGACAGCCTATGTGCAAGTCCTGTTCGGAGCGGATACCGACGGCTTCCGCATTTGCCTTAACCCGGATTTCTCTTTGGTGACCGAGCAGCCCGCCGAAACCTCCAAAAAAGGCAAAGCCGTCGAGCCGACCGTCCCGACCGTCGGACTGCGTTCGATAGAGTTTGCACACAACCGCTACGGCGCTTTGTTTGCGGACGGCACGGTCTACCTGACGGCCGACAAGCGAAGCCCGGTACGCTTCCGCATCGACGGGTTTGAACCGAATGCTTCCTACGATATGGTGACGGTTGAAAACGGTTTTGAGATTTCCCGCTCGACCGTGACGGCCGACGAAAACGGAGAACTGAATCTTGCGGTCGAATTCGGTGCGGAAAGCTATTTGAAAATCGTAAAAACACCGGTTTCCAACAAAAAATAACAGAATCGGAAAGTGATTTGCCTTATGAAAACCATTCGTATTGCCATGCTCGGCTCCGGCGCTATGGGACGCGCCCATTCCGCCTCCGTAAGCGCTTTGCGCTATTGCTACCGACCGCTTCCGTTCGAAGCCAAGCTCGACACGCTTGTAACCCGCGATCCCGCAGCGGCGCGTGAAAAGGCCGACAGTCTCGGCTTTGAGCGCGCTTCGACCGATTACGAAGCGGTTTTAAACGATCCGAACATCGACGTGATCGACATCTGCACCCCCAACATCTGCCACTACGAGGAAGTCAAGGCCGCGCTTGCGCACAAAAAGCATGTGCTTTGCGAGAAGCCACTCGGCATCTCACGCGCTCAAGCCGACGAGCTGGCGGAGCTGGCCGAAAAGGCGGGCGTTGTTCACGGCGTTGTGTTCAACAATCGCCATCTCCCGGCAGCCATGCGTGCGGCCTCCTTTGTGAAAGAGGGAAAGCTGGGGCGTGTGGTTTCCTTCCGCAGTGCGTACTTGCATTCCTCAAGCACCGATCCAAACCGTCCGCGCGGCTGGAAGCAGGACGCGGATATCTGCGGCGGCGGTGTGCTGTTCGA
>CAZYFX010000084.1:0-9360 GCA_964646725.1 uncultured Oscillospiraceae bacterium | reverse complement strand
TGATCTTTTTCTTGCCGGGGACAAGCGACATGGCTTTGTCCATATCGGCCAGCAGCTGTTCGGGGGTGGTGGCCTTTCCGGGATAGTTTCCGGTTGCCTGTATACCGCCGGTAAACGGGCCGTCGTGGTCGAAGCCGATAACGTCGTCCCCCTGCCAGCAATGCATGGAAACGGGGATGTTTTTGAGCGTATCGATCACCTTTTCGGTGTCCACGCCGTAGGAAGCGTAAATGGCTTTTGCGGATTCATATCTCGCGTTCATGGGAAATCCTCCTGATTGTGTATGTATATTTTGATTGTTTACGACTTATTGCATGGCAACGATCTTCTTGAAGGTTTCGTAGCCTTCGTCCCACATGTCGGTATCCTGCGGTTCGAAGCACGAAATTTCAAAGGAATCGGCAATGACCTCGCGTGCCTGCCAAATATCCTTGATTTCTCCGGCGGCCATGGCCTGAACGGCAATGTTGCCGAGAGCGGTCGCTTCCACGGGGCCGGTATAGACCGGGCGTCCGCATGCGTTGGCGGTCAGCTTGCAAAGCGGAACTTCCTTGGTACCGCCGCCGACGATGTTGATGAACGGAGCGCGGTGGCCGGTGATCTCGTCGATCTTTTCGACGGTGCTGCGATAGCACATGGCAAGGCTGTCAAAAATGCAGCGCACAATCTCGCCCTTGGTTTCGGGAACATGCTGACCGGTCTTTTTGCAGAACTCGACGATGCGCGCGGGCATGTTGCCGGGCGTCTGGAACACCAGATCGTTGGGATTGATGAAGCAGGCAAGGGGCTTGGAAGCCATTGCCATATCCGACAGCTCGTTGAACGAAAGCTTTTCGCCCTCGCGCGCCCACTGACGGCGGCTCTCTTGCTCGATCCAAAGACCCATAATATTCTTTAAGAAGCGGATCTTGCGGTCGGTACCGCCTTCGTTGGTGATATCGTACCGATATGCAAGGTCGTTGGTGATGGGCTCGGGAATCTCTTTGCCCATGAGCGACCAGGTTCCGCTGGAAATATAGACGAAATCCTCGTTTTTGGCGGGAACGGCCACAACAGCCGAAGCGGTGTCATGGCTGGCGCAGGCGATGACATCGGCGTCGATGTTTCCGACTTCGTCGCGGATATGCGGCAGCAGTTTTCCGGCCGATGTTCCCGGAGCGACGATCTCGCCGAACATTTCCTTCGGGAAGCCGAGACGGTCGATGATATCCCACGACCAGTTGCGCGTCTTGGCGTCAAGCAGCTGCGAGGTGGAAGCGATGGTGTATTCCGTCTGGCGCGTACCGGTGAGGAAATACTTCAAAAGGTCGGGAACGAAAAGCATATCCTTGGCGTTTTGGAACTTATAGGGGTCGTTGCGGAAGGAGAACAGCTGATAGATGGAATTGAAGTTGCAGAACTGCGTTCCGGTGATACGGTACAGCTCCTCCTTGGGGATGATCTCGAACAGCTCCTCCATCAGCTCCCGGGTCAAGCGCGGGTCGCGATAGTTGTAAGGATTGCCGATAAGCTGTCCCTCGTGATCCAGAAAACCGAAGTCAACGCCCCAGGTATCGATGGAAATGCTCTTGATGTCCCGATTCTCGGAAAGGAAGCAATTGGAGATTGCGCCCTTGATCTCGGTGAACAGCTTGAGCATATCCCAGTACAGTGCGCCGTGGATGTTGACGGGGTCGTTGGTGAAGCGATGCGTTTCCTCCAAGGTAATCCGTCTGCCGTCGAATTTGCCGACGATACCGCGGCCGCTGGACGCGCCGAGGTCGATGGCCAACATTTTTAAAGTCTTACTCATGATCCGATTCCTTTCGTGGATGAATTATGGGATAAATTATAACAAACAAAATCAAAGCGTGTTCAGAATGTCACGCAAAGCCTCCGAAGCGGCGTCGAAAGCGGCTTCCGGCGAAGCGTAGGCATTTTCGACCGTGATATCGTCCAGATTGGACAGCTTTTGCAGACCTTCAAAAACAGTTAAGTGCGGCTCCAAGGTCAAGAACATTTCGCGGTCGGTCGAGCGATTCACCGCCTTCAAAATCTCCGCGACTTTTCCGTCTCCCTTTCCTGCGGGCACGATGCGCGTGTCGTAAAAGGCGTCCTTGATGTGGATATATTCGATATGCGGCGCAAGAAGCTCGTAACCGTGGTAAGCATCCTGTTTGCAGAACGCAAAATTTCCCATGTCGAGCACACTTTTCATGCGGCCGTCGAAATGCCGCATAAGGTCAAGGCAGCTTTCGGGCGTTTCGCCGTAAATGCCCTTTTCGTTTTCGTGGCACAGCGTAAGGCCGCGCTTTTCGGCAAGCTCGCACAACAGCTCCAACCGCGCAAGCACCGCCATGCGAACCGATTTGTTTCCGTTTTGCTCACAGAAAAAGCTGAACATACGAATGTTTTTCGTCTCGAAAATCTCGGCGATATCCATCACATGCGAAAACAGACGCATATGCTCGGCAAAATCATCCTCGAGCGAGATCTTTCCGATCGGAGAGCCGACCGCCGACACACCGATACCCGCGTCTTTCATTTTCCGTGCGGCGTTCTTTGCCTCCTCGAGCGACAAAAGCGCCACACCGGTTCCGTCAATGTTGCGCGGCTCAATATAAGAAATGTTTCGACTGTTCAAATAGGCTAACTGTTCGTCGAAAACCGACGAAACCTCGTCGGCAAAAGCGCTGAGCTTGAAATGAGCCATAATTTCTCTCCTTATCCTTGGTGTACAAGGACATTATACATGATTTTTATCGATTTGTAAATAGGTATTTGTAAAAACTGACGTTATTTTTGCTACTTGAGAAGCAGCATAGCCGCGCAATAGCTGTATTTTCCGCCCGGCACATACATAAGTCCGATCCCGGCATACAGCTTGTCCGACAGCATGAGCGACCGATGGATGGTCGAGTTGCGCCAGCCGTTCATACAGGTGAAGATGTTTTTGGCTTCGGCGCAGATGTTTTCGCCCCACGCCGTCCAACGGAAGTCGGGACGGTAGGACAGATAGCGGTCGATGGCTCCGGAGCCGTCCGCACCCGTGTGGGTGAGCTCTCCGATCGACGCCATGTATGCGGCATGATCGGCCGAGCACTCTGCCGCCGCTTCGTCCCAATACAACGGTGCCAGCCCGTTGGCATAGCGGAAGGTATTGAGAATATCCAAGCCCATGCGTGCTTCGCCCGTAAGCGCTTCGTTCACATCGTGAAGATTGTAATAGCCGTCCAATATTCCGTAGACCGCACACAGCTTTTTCTCGACGGTATCGTAATAGCGGTGGAGATTGGCGTGTCCGATGTGCGTATATTCGTACTGCTTGCCGTTCGAGGGCGCGGTCGATCCGTAGGCATAGCCGTCCGAGGTGTAGAAGCCGGGCGCGTTGGTGTAGTAAGCGCAGAGGATACCTCCGTCCGACGCGGCGGCGAAAAAGGAGGCGGGCGAATCGGCGTAAACGTGCCACACAAGGCCGTTTTCTCCGAGATACGAATAGCTCGGCAAGCCACAGGACGCAAAAAAGCTCTGCGCGGTCTGCCCTAACGTAAGGGTAGTCGAGCCGACCGAAAGCGTGTGCGTTTTTTCATAGGAACAGATACCGGCCGTGCGGGAATCGGCGTCCCAGCCGACCGTCGCGCCCAACGCATCCGACACGGCGCGAAGGGGAATGTAGGTCACATCTCCCACAAGAACAGCCGGAGCGGGGATGTTTTTTTTGACCCCGTCCACAGTGATCTCGCTTTGACCGATGGTCAAGGTTATGGTTTTGCCGTTCGCGGATATTTTGACGGTTTTTGTCTCACCTTCCCAGCCGACCGTGCAGCCGAGATTTTCCATGACGGCACGCGCCGGGATCATAGTCGAATCGTTTTGCAAAAAGGGCGCATAGGTAAAATACGGTGAAACGCCGTTGATCTTGACCTGTATCGAAGAGGCGCTCTGTACCGTTTGAGCCAAGACCGTTTCTTTTATATTTTCCGTGGCGTGTAAGGGAGCTGCCGCCGCGCTTAAGGCGAGGCCTACAGCCAAGGCGGGCACATACAGGAATTTCGCTGCTGCTTTCATCGATGTTTTCCTTTCAAGCCGATAAGCAATTCGTTGAACTTCTTTCCGATAAAATAATTATATCATATTTTCCGCTTTTTGCAAGCCCCTGTACACAGATTCTGTATTTTCTTTTTCAAAAAAATTCGGCAAACCTCTTGACAAATCCGAGAGAGTACGGTATACTATAAGCGGTTAGTTCGGACTAACCGAATAATAACGACAAAGAGGTGGCGTTATGACCGATGCGATATTGATCATTCTTTTGCTTTTGATCGTCTTACTTGCCCTTCGCGAAATGAAGAAGCGCTTGAAAAGCGGCTGCTGCGGGGGAGGAGACGAGCCGGTGCGCTTCAAACCCGAGGACAGGAATATCGCGCATTATCCGTATAAAATGACGGTGTACATCGACGGGATGAAGTGCGAGCACTGCAAGGTGCGCGTGGAGAACGAATTTCATTCCCGTCCCGGCTTTTTGGCCAAGGTCGATTTGAAAAAGAAATGCGCCGCCGTTTGGAGCAAAGCACCGACGGACGAGGAGACGGTCAAGGCGATCGTTCGAAAGAGCGGATACACGGCGACCCGGTGCGAGAGCAAATAAAAAAGCACCGTGCGATTGATTGAAAAGCATAAAAATACCAAAGGAGTCTTTCATGAACATTGTCATCGTCGGCGGCAACGACTGTATGCACTGCCAATACAAAAAGATTTGCAAAGAATACGGATGCAAGTGCAAGGTTTTTACCCAATGCCCCGCCAATTTTCAAAATCAGATCGGTTCTCCCGAGTTAATCGTGGTTTTCACCAAAACCGTTGCGCACAAAATGCTCAAATGTGCCTGCAAGCAAGCGGAAAAGACGGGCACGAAGATTCGATATGTCCATTCCTCCGGAGCTGTCGCTCTGCAAGAGGCTTTGGCACAGCATTTTTGTTAAAGACTTGATTTTTTGTGCAAAATGCCCTTTGCAAATCCGCATCATTTATGATATAATAACAATGCAATGTGTAGCTCTGAAGCGTAATTCCGGTTGCGTGAAGAGCTGCACTTTTTTTATGCTTATAAGCAAGGAAAGGTGAACCGTATGACAAATTCCAATTCGTTTTTGGGAACGGAGCGCGTTTCGCGTCTGATGCGCCGCTATGCTCTGCCCTGTGTGATCTCTCTGTTGGTCGGCGCGCTGTACAACATCGTTGACCAGATCTTTATCGCCAACGCCGATTATCTCGGCTCTTACGGAAATGCCGCCAACACCGTCGTTTTTCCGTTGACCGTGGTCGCGTTGGCTGTGGCGGTGATGCTCGGTGACGGGTGTTGCGCTTTTGTGAGCCTTTGTCTGGGACAGGACGATCGGGCGAACGCCAAAAAGAGCGTCGGCAATTCCGTTGTTTTGATTGTGGTGAGCGGTCTGGTGCTGACGGCGCTGTATCTGATTTTCTCCGAGCCGCTCCTTACCGTGTTCGGCGGCAAGGTCAATGAGGTCACCTTCCGTCACGCGAAGGAATATTTCACGTATCTTCTGCCCGGTATCCCGTTTTATATGTTCGGGCAGGCTATGAATCCCATCATCCGTGCCGATGGAAGTCCGCGCTTTGCCATGCTGTCCACGTTGGCGGGGGCTTTGGTCAATATTGTTTTGGATCCTGTTTTTATTTTTGTTTTTCGGTGGGGAATGGCGGGAGCCGCCGTTGCGACGGTGCTCGGACAGGTTTGTACGGCGGTTTCGGCGGTGGTTTATCTGTTTCGCATGAAGCTTGTCCGTCCCGCACGGAGCGATTACCGTCTGTCTGCACCGATTTGTAAAAAGACCGTTTTGCTTGGCGTTACCAGCTTTTTATCGCAGATCAGTCTGGTAGCCGCCATGGCGGCCATCAACAACATGCTGAGGAAGTACGGCGCACGGGACGCCGTTTTCGGGCAGACGGAATATGCACAGATTCCCATGGCGGTGGTGGGAATCGTTATGAAATTTTTCCAGATTATTATATCCATCGTGGTCGGTATGGCTGCCGGCTGTATCCCGATCATCGGCTTTAACATGGGTGCTCAAAAAAAGAAGCGGGTCAAGGAACTGCTTGTCCGTTTACTGTGTGCCGAGGCGGCGGTCGGAGCGATCGCGCTTGTTTTGGCTGAGTTTTTCCCGAAAGCGCTCATCGGTATTTTCGGCGCGGCGCAGGAAAGCGTGTATTATACCGATTTTGCCGTAAAGGCATTTCGCGTTTATCTGTGCATGGTCGTTCTTGCCTGTGTCAACAAAGCTTGCTTTATCTTTTTGCAGGGCATGGGCAAGGCGCTCGAATCGACGATGCTGTCCATGGTTCGGGAGGTCGTGTTCGGCGTGGGCTTTGCACTGCTGTTGCCTGTTTGGTTCGGACTGGACGGGGTGCTGTATTCCATGCCGGTGTCCGATGTGCTCACCTTTGCAATCTCGGTCTTTTTGATCGTAAGGGTGTATAAACAATTGAGCTTGAGCGAACCCAAAGAGCCGACGAAGCGATGAGTTTGGTCGGCTTATGCAACCCACCGTCGCAGGGATTTTCGATTCCCTGCGGCGGTGGGTTTTACGTTGTGCGGCACTTTTTTTCGTATGCGCGCGGCGAAATCCCGAAGCGCGTATGAAACGCCTTACTGAAGGCGCTGATTCCCGAATAATTCAACGTTTCGGCAATTTCGGTCAAGGAGCACTCGTTTTCCTCAATGAGAAATTTCGCCATTTCCAGACGCTTCATCCGATAATAATCCGACAGCGTTGTTCCGGTCGTGTGCTTGAACAGCGTGGCTAAGTAGCAATAATTGTAGGACAGACTGTCGGCGCATTCCGACAGGTGCTTCATGGTGAGAAGATGGGTATCGATATAATGCGTCAGGCGCAAGCACAATTCTTCGTCCGACGGCTTTTCGGACAGCGGCTTGGGTACACGGTCGGCAAAGTCGCGCAAAAGATAGATGACGATCTGCTCCAAGGCCGCCGCGATCAGCTCGGAGGAATAGCGGCCGGGGCCGCGCTCAAATTCGGTAAAGATCGTCCGAATGAGCGTAAAAACCTTTTCGTTGCGGAAGATACGGTCGGTCGGCGGGGGATTGTCGTGCCACAACCGCGCAAGTGCCCCTTCGAATTTCGGCGTGGTGACGCGAAAGCTGACGAACACGAAGCTTAGCGGCCGTTTCTCGTCCGAGGGCACACGATGTCGTTCGAACGGAAAGGAAACGAAAATGTCCCCCGCGCGCACATCGGTGGGCGTGTCACCCGCGTAGCTCTGCCCGATCCCTTCTGTAAAAGCGGTCAGTTCGTAGGTCTGATGATGAAAGTGCTCCGGGATAAAGGTGGTGTCTTTGGCGTGCGAATACCCGGTGTGATACAGGATGTAGCCGTCCAAACGGAGAGGTGGATTCATATCAAACTGCATGTATTGCTTTCTTTGCATTTTTTCTCCCGTTCTGCTTCGATGTGCGAAATGTCTCTTTGGAATTCCGTATGTTCTCGAAGAGTATTATAGCACACATTCCGCTGCTTGTCAACATTTGACAAAACCGCATTGCAAAAACACATCGATTTTGTGCGAAAAATAAACTGAGGATAAGTTTAGCTAAAACGGAGACATTGACAGGTATCCGTTTTTTTCTTATAATTAAATGTGTATAGCAACGGAAAAGTCCGACGGTTTTATCGCCGTCGGGAAAATAAGGAGAAAGAACGGAGGAATCGTATGCGCGGAATATCCCTTATCCGATACGGACTTACGGCTTTTGCCGTGGGCTTGACTCTATGTGTCGGCGCGGCGGCCACGGAGATCACCGACCTTTCGCAGATCACGGATCTTGCGGGGGAATACGAATTGACGAAGGATGTGCTTCTGTCGGAGGACTTTGTTCCGATCGGCACGGAGAATGCGCCGTTTACCGGCACGCTCGACGGCGGCGGCCGCACTGTGAGCGGTGGGAACTATGCGGCGCTGTTCGCATTCACCGAGGATGCGCACATATTCGATTTGAACGTTACCGGGGCGACCGTCGGCGCGGACACGGTGTTCGGCGGTATCGTCGGAACGGCGCGCGGCACGACGATTATTGAAAACTGTCTGTTTTCGGGTACGTTAAAGTCGGATACGTCGGGAGCGTTTGCTTTCGGCGGCGGTATCGTCGGCGAGACGGATGAAAAGACGATTGTGAGAAACTGCACGGCCGACGTTATAACGGACGTGAAAGGAAATCCGTATTATTTGAGTATGGGCGGCCTTGTCGGAAAGAACGGCGGCACGGTTTCGTTCTGTCATTCGTTCGGGACGTTAGATGCTTCGTCGGACGTTTACCGCATCAATCTCGGCGGAATTGTCGGGGAAAACAACGGCACGGTCGAAGGCTGTCGCAACGGTGCTTCCGTCAAGGGAAGCATCCGAACGGAAGCGGCGCAGATGTTTGTCGGCGGTGTGGTGGGCTGCAACAACGGCACGGTGACGCGCTCACAGAACGCGGCGGCGCTTTCCGGAACGGGTATTGCCGTGTATCCGTTATACATAGGCGGTGTGGCGGGCTTAAATCAAAACGGTAAGATTGAGCTTGCCAAAAACGCGGCAACGCTTTCCGTCTCCAAAACCGTTGCGGGCGGCTTGGTTGGGTGCAATCTCGGACATAAGGCCGAGGCTGTGCTCGGGGAGCTTCTCAACTGCGGCACGTTTTCGGCGCACGACAGCCGTGTCGGCGGTCTTGTCGGCGTAAGCACCGCGACCGAGGGAGAGGGAAGTGCCGTGTCGGCGGCGTATGCGCTCAACCTTTCGGACGTGCCCGCCGTCGGGTATGCTGCTGTCGGTTCGGTTACGGAAGTTTATTCGATCGGTAAAGCGGACAGATACTCCGTGTCGGTCACGACCGAAGCATTATGCGAAATGGGGCTTGATGCTTTGGAGGAGCACCGCGCCGAATGGGTGAGTAACGCTTCTTTGGGGGCTTTGCCCGATTTGTTGATTGTGACCGATTTGACGGAGGCGGAGTTAATCCCGTCCATGAAAAACGAGAACGGCGCGATCGCCTGGTATCTGTACCGCCCCGACGCGAAAACCGACGCGAAGAGCTTTACGGCGGTGTATTACGACGGAAATCGCTACTTGGGTTCGAGCACGGACGAAGCGACTCCGACGCAGACCTTTACGCGCCTTGCGGCAACGGATATTCCCGATGGAACGACCAACATTAAATTTATCGCGTTTGCCGTGCCCTTTTCGGACGGACTTTTTCCATCTCATATAGCAAGCGCACAGATCGTGTACGACACGGTTCAAGGAGGAGAAGTTTGAAACAAATAACTAACAGCCGTGCTTCGCCTTGCATAAAAAAGAGTG
>CAZYFX010000083.1:2623-9538 GCA_964646725.1 uncultured Oscillospiraceae bacterium | reverse complement strand
AGCTCAAGTGGTTGGCCGAGCACGGCGTCGATTTTATCCACGCCTGCTGGTATTGCCCGCAGGGTACGGTCAAAGAGCCGATCAAGAAGATGCGTCATTCCTACTACGCACTTCATGAAGGCTACATGATGGCCAAGTACAGCGACCTTGTCGATTTCTGCATCATGTGGGAAAACAACGGTCAGGACTGCACGAGCTTCGAGCAGTTCCGCGATTACATCTGGAACTATTGGGTCGAATACTACTTCTCCGATCCGCGCTATGCACGTCTCGATAACAAGGCGGTGCTCACGGTTTGGAGCAGAAGCAACTTTGAAAAGGCGTTCGGTGACACGAGCTGTGCCGACGCGGTCAAGTTCATGAACGATGAACTCATAAAGCTCGGCTACGACGGCATCATCATCCTTGCTTCCACGCAGGGTACGGTCGCCGCGAACACCTACAGCTCTTTGCAGTCTCTCGGCTATGACGCGACCTACGGTTACCACTGGAATACCCAGGGCTACAGCGCCGATCATCAGATTAACTGCAACCGCACCGACTTAACCAACGCGCAAACCGTCGGCATGCACCACATCCCGACCGTTTCCATCGGCTTCAACGATGTCGGCCGTAACCATTCGCGCGACCCCATCATCACGCCCGAGGATCATTTGAAGGTTTGCGAGGATATCAAGGCACAGCTTGCCGAGATGAATACCGGCACCTGGATGGATAACACGCTCATCGTATCCACCACGAACGAGTATTCCGAGGGTACTTACTTCCTCCCGACCGAATCGACCGGTTACGATTATCTCGAAAACATCCGCAAGACCTTTACCGACGATACGAGCGACCACACGGATATCGACGTGCGCGCCACGGCCGAGCAGAAGGAGCGCGTAACGCACCTGTACCCGAACCACCGCTCGACCATCCGTTGGCATCAGAACGAAGCCTCCGACAGCCTGAGCACGGACAGCGGCATCACGGCCGAGGATCTTGTTCCCGTTCACACTTACGATTTGGCCGAAGATTGGAAGGCCGGCTTCAGCATCGACGGCTTTGCCGTTAAGGATGGTGTTCTTTCCGGAACCGGTACGCGCGATGATTTCGCGATCGTTCCCACAAAGTGGGAGGAGATCGACGCCGAAGAAGCGCCTTTCCTCCATATCCGTATGAAGAGCAGTGAAGCTGCTACCTTCGAGGTGTTCTTCGCAACGTCGGAAAGCTCAAGTATTGATCAAACCAAGCGCAAGGAGATCAAAATCACCTCGACGACCGAATTTGTCGATTACTATGTCAACATGTCCGCAAGCTCCCAGTGGAGCGGTGTCATTACCGACATGCGTATCGACCCGCAGACCAAGGCAGGCGCATTCGAGATTTCCTGCATTGAATTGATGGGCTACGCCGCCGCCGAGTCGATTCCCGGCGTGAACGTCAACGGAACGGATTTGTCCTTCACCTTCCGCATCAAGGAACTTGATAACGGCGATTACGAGGTCGTCGGTCAAAAGGACGAGGACAAGGGCTTCTACAGCCTGATGCGTTTCTACTTCGAGTGGAACCGCGACGCGGGCGAGCTGCTTCTCAAGACCTATAACGATACCACCATTCTCTACACCGTCGGCAGCGATACGGCGCTTGTTGACGGCAAGGAGCGTGAGCTCGGCTACACCTTTACGCTTCGTGACGGTCTGCCCGTGTTCCACATCAAGCAGCTGTGCGATTTTGCCGGCTACAAGTACACCATGAACGACAAGGTAGTTATGGTTCAGGCAGCGACCGATGCGGATTACGAGGCTCTGCTTTCCAGAGTGCCCAATCAATGGGAATTTAAAGCAGACGGACAGTTAGAGGGCTGGTCGCAGCAGAACAGCGTGCTCTCCGTTATGGGCGGTTGTCTCCACATCGCGCCGACCAACGGTGACCCGGCAATCATGCACAGCGCCACTTTCAAATCCTCCGATTATAACCGTCTGACCATCGGCGTCAAATACAATGAGGCGCTTTGGACGGCAGGCACACCGCAGTTCTTCTTCCGCACCACGGCAAGCAACTCCTACACCGCCGACAAGTGCTTCAACGGCAAGTACGATTACGAGGGCAAAAAAGAGGGCGACACCGTCGAGGTGACCTTCGATTTGACCACAAACACGCTGTACAGCGGTACCATCTCGGGTGTTCGCTTTGACCCGTGCGGCTATATCGAATCGCTCGACGTCGATTATATCCGTTTCTGGACGGATGAGACGCTTCAGGAAAGCGGCGCAGTGCTGTTTGACGAGAGCGGCGAAAATCAGTGGGATTTCACCACCGCAAGCGACCTTATGGGGTGGACGGCGGGCAACTCCACCGAGCTGACGCTCGAAGACGGCTATCTGACGGGCACCGGTATCAACGGTGACCCGGCCGTTCATCACGAGGTCAGCTTCAACGCCGACGAATATCAGGTTTGTGTGGTCGGTGTGCGCTACAGACCCGGTTTGGAAAAACAAACGGCCGAGCTGTTCTTCGTGACCAAGCAAAGCGAAAACTGGTCGGCAGACAAGGGCGTGAGCGTGAAATATCAGGTTCCCGCCATGACCAACGAGGGCGAGATTATCGAGGTCGAGTTCAATCTGGCCAACCAGTCCAAGTGGGTGGGGGATGTGCTTCGTTTCCGTATCGACCCGTTTGGCGCGGCCGAAAAATATCAGATTGCCTATGTACGTTTCGGTAAGATCGCCGGCTATGAAGCGCCGGAAAGAGAAGAACCGAAGCTTCCCGATCCGGTCGCAGCGACCAAACCGACCGAGGCCGTCATCGAGGATCCGGAAAAAATCCCCGAGGGTCTTAAGGTAGAAACGCCCACCGGAAAGTTGGTCGTGACGACCGACCCGGAGAACGAGAAAAACAAGGTGTTCGAGGTTCAGGCAACGACTACCGGTGAGAACGCATACAACTATTTCAACCTCTATATGCAGTTTGAGGCCGGTAAGACCTACACGGTTCATTATTCGATCTACCCGACCAAGACGGTGAGCGATAAAAACTACGAAAAAACGATCATCGGCGGTAACTTCCGCTACTCCACCACGGATAATCAGAGTGTAAAGGATCACACCTTTGCAGCTCCCGCCGATCGTGCTTCCGGTCAGGGCTGGATCGAGGTCGAGACCGAGGTTGAGGTACCGGAGAACTACACCGCGACCGACAAGGATTGCTTCCAGATCTGGGGCAAGCCGGTTGCATCGGAGTCCATCGGCTATCTGGTCAAGGATATTTCGATCACGCTTAAGAAATAAAGCGAAAACAGAATAAAAAGCGGGGGCTGTCTCAAAAAAAAACGGGGCAGCTCCCGTTCTGTACTCCGTTTGCGAAAGTCGCTCACAGTCACGCTTGACTTTTCGCAAAAAATGTGGTACTATATATACATCGACACGGAAAGGACGAGTGCCCATGAGAAAACCGCGTATTTTGACCGTCGGAACGGTATATACGGATTTTGTCTGTACCGCCAAAAAGCTGCCGGAGCCCGGCGAAAGCGTTGTTTCGGACGGCGAATTCTTTTTTGCACCCGGCGGGAGCGGAACCTTTTATTCGGTCTGCGCCGCACGGTTGGGTGCCGATGTGGTTTTTTGCGGATGCACGGGCAACGACGGTTATGCGGATGAATTATTCGCCGCTTTCGAAAAGGAAACGGTCGATCGGCGCTTTATTTTCCGTGACAGCGACGAAAAAACAGGGTTTTCGCACATCTTTTGCGAGGAAAATGCCCCGAACCGTGTGACCCTGTTTCCGGGCGCCAATCAAAGCTTGAATCGGGAGCATATCGAGGAAGCGTTCACCTGTTATCCGGACGCATTGCTTATGAACGGCGAAACGGATACCGAGCTTGTTCGCTATGCTTTATCCATGGCGAAGAGGCAGGACATTCCGTCTTTTTTCGATCTTACCGGAGCCAAAACGCTTCCGGAGGGCAGCTCCTGTCAGGTGCTTCTTTCGGATGAGCCGCAGACCGAGCGGCACACGGGTATTCGTCCTTCGACAGCCGCCGACGCACTTCGTGCTGCCATTGCGCTTAACGAGTTCGTTCGTGCGGAGTATGTGGTCATTCGACTGGAACGGCGCGGAGCATTTGTATATGATGGGCTGCACCATGAGATCTTATCGGCTCCCGAAGCGCGCACGGTCGATCCGACCGGCATGGCAGAGGCTTTTTGCACATCGCTTGCCTTGCGGTTTATCCAAAACGGCGAAGACATTACGGATGCCGTGCGCTACGCCAACTGTGTCAGCGCCTACACCGGCACGCAAAACGGAGCTTTTTCGGCGTTTCCCGACTCGGCGCATTTGGAGGACTTTATTCGTCGCTCGATTCGGCGGTAGCGGCGGCGCTTTGCCATCTCTCCCTCAGTCAGCTTCGCTGACAACCCCTTTTTAGACAAGTGAAGCAGTAAGGTGGAAGACGCCGAGGCGTTTTCTTTGAAATAGAATTGAGCCGCAAGTTCCTATGGACGAGCGGTGGGGGAAAAACACGCGGACGAATACTTTTCTGTTTTATGCAAATTCGGCCGTGAGTATTGCAGCGGCGCTTCGCCACACATAGGCAGAGCGGTGTCCCGCTCTACGCTCCCTAAAAGATTTATACCGAGTTTCGGCGGTGGCGTTTATGTCGCCGAAACGGAGTGCCAACACGCGGACGAATACTTTTCTGCTTTATGCAAATTCGGCCGTGAGTATTGCAGCGGCGCTTCGCCGCAGGAGGAGATCCGATTGAATTATTTCGGAATAACAGATGTCGGCTGTGTCCGACTTTCGAACCAGGATTGCTTTCGCACAGAGCGCATGACCGATCCGGAAAGCCAAAAAGAATACCTGCTACTTGTCGTTTGCGACGGTATGGGCGGTGCAAACGGCGGCGAAACCGCAAGCTTACTTGCCTGCGATACTTTTGTCGAATGTATCGCCGAAAATTCGAGCCGTCCCGATAAAAGCGCACTTTTGACAGAGGCCGTGCATAAGGCCAATACCGCTGTTTTTTCCGCGGCAAATGCCAACAAAGAGCTGATCGGTATGGGGACCACCCTTTGCGCCGCCTTGATCGATACCGCCGACGGAAGCATTTACGCCGTCAGCGTCGGCGACAGCCGCATCTATCTGTATGCCCGACATGCCCTCGTCCAGCTTTCGCACGACCATTCTTATGTCCAAGCTCTGGTGGACAGCGGTGCTATCACCAAGGACGAGTCCCGCGTACACCCCAATAAAAACATCATCACCCGCGCTGTCGGTACCCGTTCGTCGGTCGAATGCGACAGCTTCCTTTTAAAGCTCGACGATATCGACGGACTGTTGCTTTGCTCCGACGGTTTGACCGGTTTCGTTTCGGATGAGGACTGCTGCGAATGCTTCGAAGAAAACCGCGACGCCGAAAAAATCGCCGTCCGTTTGGCGGAAAAAGCCAAAATGGGTGGTGGCGGCGATAACATCACGGCCGTTGTACTGTATAAATAATTTCGCTTTGCCGTATAATGATTTCGTTTGAGAGGTAATACAGAAATGGATAAAAGTTCCTACGACAAGCTGATCGACCGCATCATCGATAAACGCTATAAGATCGAATCCGTTGCCGGCGTGGGCGGAATGGCTTACGTTTTGCGTGCCTTGGATCTAACGACCGGGCGGGATGTTGCCGTAAAAATTTTAAGCGACGAATTTAAGGACGATGAACGTGCCGTCAAACGCTTTATCAACGAATCCAAGACCGTTTCCATGCTCGATCACGAAAATATCGTGAAAATATTGGACGTTGTCATCACCGACGAGCTCAAATACATCGTCATGGAATTTATCGACGGCATCACGCTCAAGGATTATATCGACCGCATCGGTGTGCTTTCCTGGAAGGAGGCCGTGTATTATACCAAGCAGATTTTACGCGCCCTTTCTTATGCCCACGAAAAGCAGATCATCCATCGCGATATCAAGCCGCAAAACATCATGCTTCTTTCCGACGGAACCGTCAAGGTCACCGATTTCGGCATCGCCAAGCACCCCAACGCCGAAGCCATCACTATGACCGATAAGGCCATCGGTACCGTCAATTATATCAGCCCCGAGCAGGCCAGCGGCTCTAAGATCGATGTGCGCTCGGATATCTATTCCACCGGTGTGATGCTTTACGAAATGGTCACCGGCCGGCTGCCCTTTATCGCCGACAGCCCCGTAGCCGTTGCCATGATGCAGGTCTCCAACGACCCCGTGCCGCCGCGAGAATTAAACGACCAGATACCGACCGGTTTGGAGCAGATCATCCTAAAGGCCATGCAAAAGGATCCAGACAACCGCTTTGCCGGGGCGTCGGCCATGCTCAAGGCGTTGGATTATTTTACCGAAAACCCGAGCGTCGTATTTGCCGGCGCTTCTCAATCGACCGGCGGCAGTATTTCCAAGGAACAGACCGACGCATACGAGGAAGAAAAAAAGAACCGCGAAAAGCGGAAAAAATATATGCGCGGCAGTCGCTCCATGTTTCCCATCATCGCCGGTATCGCCGCAGCCTTTGCCGTGGTGGCGGTTGTGTTCGTCATTGTCTGGGTTCTTCCCTTTTTTAAGGGGACGGGTGAGGGAGACGATGCGCTCGATCGTCTGGAAAACGGCTTTGCCACGGCGGTTGATCGCATGTTGGGCATGGACGGCGTAAACGACGAAAGCAAAAAGGTCACCGTCGCGTCGCTCATCGATAAGGAGTACGGCGAGGCGCTCGTCGATGAAATGAAAGCACTCGGCCTGTCGGTCGAAACGGTCAACTACGTGCGCAATCCGAATTACGAAGCCGGGCGCATCGTGCGTCAGGAGCCGGAGGAGGGCGCTGTGCGTCTGCGTTCGGAAACGACAGGGCTTGTTCCGGTGACGCTGTATGTCAATATGGGGCAAAAGGAAATG
>CAZYFX010000083.1:0-2613 GCA_964646725.1 uncultured Oscillospiraceae bacterium | reverse complement strand
TGCGTATGCCCGACTGCACACTGTTAAGTGAAAGCGACGCCAAGACACGCTTGCGCGCCGAATACAAATCGGCTGCCGCAGAAGCGCTCCCCATCGATGCGATCACGGTCGTGGAAGAATTTCATGAAACCTACCCCGCCGGTTATGTGATTCGAACCGAGCCGGAAGCCGAAGCGATCGTCTCACTCGACCGAACGACCTTTACGCTGTATATCAGCAAAGGCCGGGAATTAAAGCACACCATCGTGCCGGATGTGACCGGTCTGGAGCTTGAGCACGCCCAAAAAAGCATTTTAACGGCCAAGCTTGCTTTGGGCGAGGTCCACTATGAGGAAAGCGACCGCGCCCCCGGTACCGTCCTGCGCACGAAGCCGGCCGCCGGTGAAGAAGCCATCGAAGAAGCGACCGCTGTGGAGCTTTGGGTGAGCATCGAGCGAAATGTGCCGACATATCCCGCAAACGACGGGTCTGCCTCCTCCTTCGATAAAACAGACGGTTCGAATGCTCCTCCCGATGATTCGTTCAATTCCCATAACAGTGGGATCAAGGGCAATAACGAAGAAGATATTTTAGGTGATTTGTCGGATGATCTGTCCAATCTGTTGGATTTGAGAGACGCCGAATAACGGGCAAAGGAAACGCATGGATAAGGAAACGGCACAGGAAGAAAGAATCGAACGGGAATCGGACGCTCAGCTTGTCGGTCGGATAGTCAAGAGCACCGGCGGGCTGTACCGTGTCCAAACCGAGAGTGGCTACACAGACTGTCGGGCACGGGGCGTGTTTCGACGGGAAAAGCGCACACCGCTTACGGGGGATCGGGTAAAGATTTCTCTGTCGGAGCGCGCAGAGGCCGTGATCACGGAGATATTGCCGCGCCGCAATTCGCTCATTCGCCCGGCCGTAGCCAATGTGGATAAGCTTATTTTGGTCGCGGCGGCGGCGCATCCCGATCCCGACGTGTATATATTGGATAAGCTGACGGCGATATCGGCCTTTAACGGGATCGAGACGCTTTTGGTCATCAACAAATGCGACTTAAAAGCACCGGACGAACTCGAACGCATCTATTCGCTTGCCGGACTGCAAACCTTTTGCTTATCCGCCAACGAAACAGAGGGCTACGCTGCGGTGCTTGCGGATATCCGTGCGGCGCTTCGCGGGAACGTTTGCTTCTTTTCGGGCGCATCGGGCGTTGGGAAGTCCAGCCTGTTTAACGCACTGTACCCGGGCTTCGCTCTGGAAACGGGTGAGATCAGCCGCAAGATCGCGCGCGGAAAGCATACTACCCGCGTGACCGAGCTGTTCGACGTGGGGGACGGTACATACATCGGAGATACGCCCGGCTTCGGGATGGTGGACGCGGCGGGCTTTCATTTGCTGAGCTTCGACGGTCTGTTGGAGTCGTTTCCGGACATCGAAGCATATGCGCACGGCTGTCGGTACACCGACTGCACCCATCTGTGCGAGGAAGGCTGTGCGGTCATGGATGCCGTCCGCGACGGAAAGATCGCGCCGAGCCGACACGAAAGCTATGTGCGGCTGTATCATGAGTTGAAAGAAAACTGACCGCATATTTTGAACAATATTTATGCGCCAAAAGAAAAAGCGATATTCGATTGCCAAAACCGAATATCGCTTTTTGTAGTGAGGAGCTTTTTATAGGCGCTGTTCTCAGTTTGCCGCGTCGATGATCACGCCGAAATCGGCTGCCTTCAACGAAGCGCCGCCGATCAAGCCGCCGTCCACGTTTTCGCAAGCCAACAGCTCGGCCGCGTTCTTGGCGTTCATCGAGCCGCCGTACTGCACGATCGTCTCGTCCGCAACGGCCTTGCCGTACAGACTTTCCACCACACTGCGAACCACGCCGCAAGCCTCGTCGGCCTGCTCGGTCGTAGCGGTCTTGCCCGTACCGATGGCCCATACCGGCTCATAAGCGATGATCACGTTCTTCATCTGTTCTGCCGTAACGCCCAACAGATCGACCTTGGTCTGCTTGCCCAAAATCTCGGCGGTGATGCCCTGATCGCGTTCCTTTTCCAGTTCGCCGATGCAGAGGATGACTTTCAAGCCGGCTTCCAAAGCAGCCTTGACGCGCGCATTGACCGTTTCGTCCGTCTCGCCGAAGTACTGGCGTCTTTCGCTGTGACCGATCACAACGTATTCCACGCCGCAGTCAAGCAACATAGCCGCGCTGACTTCGCCCGTGTACGCTCCCTTCGGAGCAAAATGCACGTTCTGCGCGCCGACCTTGATGTTCGTGCCCTTGGTGCCTTCAACGGCGGCGGCAATGTCCACAAACGGAACGCAGATGATGATATCGCAACCGTTCTTGCCCTCTGCGACCTTCTTCAGTTCCTCGACAAAGGCCTTCGTCTCGGTCGGGGTGTTGTTCATTTTCCAGTTGCCTGCAATAACCTTTTTTCTCATAGCTGTCTCTTCTTTCCGTAATTATGAATATGGATGAAAATATCCGTATTTATGCGCATAACACACGTCGGAACCCCTTTGTGTGTTATGCGTATCTTTTTTTATATTACTTGTTGTTCAAGCAAGCGATACCGGGAAGCTCCTTGCCCTCGAGGAATTCGAGAGAAGCGCCGCCGCCGGTGG
>CAZYFX010000082.1:0-9602 GCA_964646725.1 uncultured Oscillospiraceae bacterium | reverse complement strand
AAGCAAGTTAATCGCTCTTTACGAGCGCGACGCGGGCGGTGCGAAGAAGGAGAAGCTGTCATGACCGATTTTGTTCATCTGCATCTGCACAGCGAATACAGCCTTCTCGACGGCGCGTGTCGCATTTCCGAAATCCCCGAGGCGGTGAAAGCGGCGGGTGGAAAGGCGGTTGCCGTCACCGACCACGGGGTCATGTACGGGGTGGTGGATTTTTACCGCGCCTGCAAAAAAGCGGGCGTCAAGCCGATCATCGGCTGTGAAATTTACGTCGCGCCCGGTTCGCGCTTCGACAAGGAAAAAACCGAGGACGGAAGCTATTCGCATTTGGTGCTGTTGTGCGAAAACGAAATCGGCTACAAAAATCTCATCCGCATCGTCTCTCTTTCCTTTACCGAGGGCTTTTATTCCAAACCGCGCGCCGATTTGGAATTGCTCCGCACACATCACGAGGGCTTGATTGCGCTGTCAGCCTGTCTCGGCGGCTACATCCCGAAGCACATCGCGTCGGGCGATATCGACGGAGCCAAAAAGCATGCCTTATTATTAAAGGAAATTTTCGGTGCGGAGCATTTTTATTTGGAGCTCCAACAGCACGGATTACGCGAACAACAGCTTGTAAACACGGTTCTTTGCGAGATGTCTGAACGGCTCGACATTCCGCTTGTCGCCACCAACGACGTACACTACCTACGCAAGGAGGACGCGGAGAATCAGGAAATTCTCATGGCCATCCAAATGAACCGAACCCTGGAAGAACGGCAGTCGTTCGCCTTTGAAACGAACGAGTTTTATTTGAAAAGCGGCGACGAGATGGCGCGTCTGTTTCCCGATCATCCCGAAGCACTCGAAAACACCGTAAGGATCGCCGAACGCTGTACGTTCGATTTCGAGTTCGGCAAGCTTTTTCTGCCCGCCTTTTATCCGCCCGACGGCCTTACCTCCAAAGAATATTTGTACAGGTTGTGCGAGGAAGGATTGGAAAGACGATTTTCCGCCATGCGCGCTTCCGACGAGCCGTTCGACGAGGACGCATATCGCCGTCGCATGGCGTATGAGCTTGACGTTGTGGTGCGTATGGGATATGCCGAATACTATCTCATCGTGAACGATTTCATTTCCCACGCCAAGCACGAGGGCATCCCGGTCGGGCCGGGGCGCGGCTCGGGCGCGGGAAGTCTTGCGGCCTATGCACTCGGCATCACCGACGTGGATCCCATCAAATACGGTTTACTGTTCGAGCGATTTCTCAATCCGGAGCGTGTGAGCATGCCCGATTTCGATGTGGATTTCTGCTACGAGCGCCGCGGCGAGGTCATCGATTATGTGGCCGAAAAATACGGCCGCGACCATGTGGCGCAGATCGTCACGTTCGGAACGATGGCGGCGCGTCAGGCCATTCGCGATGTGGGGCGCGTCATGGGGTTAAGCTACGCCGAGGTGGACAGCGTTGCCAAAAACGTGCCGTTCGCCTTAAACATGACCATCGACCGCGCGATGAAAGAAAACAAAACGCTTGCGGATATCTACGAAAGCGACCCGACGCTTCGGCATTTGATCGACGTGGCACGGCGATTGGAAGGTATGCCGCGTCATGCCTCCGTCCATGCGGCGGGGGTGGTCATCACCGAAGGGCCGGTGAGTGACTATGTGCCGCTTGCCGAAAATCGGGGCGCGGTGGTCACACAGTTTACCATGAACACGGTTGCGGAACTCGGACTGCTCAAAATCGATTTTCTGGGACTTCGGTATTTGACTGTCCTTTCGGACGCGGAAAAAGCGGTGCGGCGGCACGAGCCGAATTTCAAGCTTTCCGAGGTCGGCTTGACCGACGAAAAGACCTATCGCTTGATCGGCTCGGGCAAAACGGACGGCGTATTTCAGTTGGAGTCGGGCGGCATGAAAAATTTACTGTCCCGCATGAAGCCGAAAAGCGTCGAGGACATCACCGCCGCCATTTCGCTCTACCGTCCCGGGCCGATGGAGAGCATTCCGACCTATCTCGACAACCGAAAGAATCCCGAAAAAATACGGTATGCCGTGCCGAAATTAGCCGACATTTTGGATGTGACCAACGGCTGTATCGTTTATCAAGAGCAGGTCATGCAGATTTTTCGGACGCTGGCCGGTTATTCCTACGGACGCGCGGACATCGTTCGCCGCGCCATGAGCAAGAAAAAGACCGAGGTCATGGAACGGGAGCGCGAATATTTTCTGTACGGCAAAAAGCGCGAGGACGGAAGCGTCGAATGCGAGGGCGCGTTGGCGCACGGTGTGCCGAAGCAAGCGGCCGAGGAGTTGTACGAGCGCATGAGCGAATTTGCCAAATACGCCTTCAACAAATCCCATGCCGCCTGCTACGCCGTTCTGTCCTATCGCACGGCCTATTTAAAGGCGCATTATCCGGCGGAATATATGTGCGCCTTGCTCGACAGCGTGCTCGACAACACCGCCAAGGTGGCGTTTTATATCGCCGAATGCAAGGCGTTGGGGCTGGCCATCCTGCCGCCCGACATCAACAAAAGCGCCGTCCGCTTCTCGGTCGAGGAAAACGGCATCCGCTTCGGACTGCTGGCCGTCAAGAGTGTGGGGCAGAACTTTGTCGAATGCGTCAAGCGCGAACGCGAAAACGGTGCATTTTCGTCGTTCGAGGATTTTTTGGTGCGTATGCCGCAGGGCGAGATCAACAAGCACATGCTCGAAAGTCTCATCAAAAGCGGCGCGTTCGACTGCTTCGGAAAAAAGCGCAGTCAGCTGTACGCCATGTACGAATCGGCGGCCGATACGGTCGCACGGCGAAGCCGCATGAACGTTTCGGGACAGCAGGACATGTTTTCCGCCATGCAGGGCGGTGAGGACTCCTTCAAGGCTCTGCACATCGACTATCCCGACATTCCCGAATGGGACATATCGGAACGCCTGCGCGGCGAAAAGGAGGTCAGCGGCATTTATTTGACCGGGCATCCGCTCGAACGTTACCGCGAGACGGCGCGCGCCATGAAAGCGGTGTCCGCCGCCGAGATTTCCGCCGCCGCCAATCCGTCCGACGGCGAGATACCGTCCCTTCGCGAACGCGATACCGTTACCTTTTTGGGACTGGTGGCCTCAAAAAAAATCACCTCCTCCAAAAACGGAAAGCGCATGGCCTTTGTGACCATGGAGGACGACGGCGGGAGCGTGGAAGTGATTCTGTTTCCACAGCTGTACGAAACGGCAAATGCGGTGCTCGAAATCGGAAAGGCGGCCGCCGTCACGGGTGAGTTGTCCTTCAAGGACACCGACGAGACGGATGAAAACGGCGAGCTTCGCCGCGAGGGAAAGCTTTTGGTCAAACGCGCCGTTCCCGTTACGGAGGACGGAAAGCATCCGCTTTCGGGCTACGAAAAGGCGCAGATCGAAACGCCGAATACCGCGGAACCCGGGAAATTCGTCGTTCGCTTTTCGCAAGCGGGCAAAGAAACGGACGCGCCCGAGCCGCTTCCGCCGACCGAGGATGCGTCGGGAAAAACGCTGTGTCTGTATCTGCGTCTGGCGGACGACAGGGGGGCGCTTTTCGACCGTGTGCGGCATTTGCTCGAAATATTCGAGTACGGAAAAACGCCGGTATTCCTTCATCTTGTCGAAAGCGAAAAGACCTTGCGTTTAAGCGGTGGGGGCGTGTATCTGAACCGCACCCTGCTTTCGCTCCTTACGGAGATATTAGGCGAGGAGAACGTCAAAACGGCGTATCGAAAGCTGTGAGGGACGGACGCGGATTTGTGAATAAATGAATGCAATTATTCCGTCCTTTTGCAAAAAAACTGTATAAACCGCCGAATATTCCGCATAATTCGCCGAATTTGCAAAAAAGGCTTGACAAATCGAAAATAAAAGTTATAATAGTATACGCGAAAACATGAAAAAAAGAAAAAGAGGTAAAAGACAATGAAAAAAATTCTGGCAGCACTTTTGGCCGCTACGGTTATGTTCTCCGTCGTCGGCTGTGCAGGCAACAAGACTCCCGATCCCAATCCGGACGAACAGAACCAAGAGGTTGAAAACAACGGCGAAGATGCCGATGTAAACGGCGAAGATGCCGATGTAAACGGCGAAGATGCCGATGTAAACGGCGAAGTTGCCGATGTAAACGGTGAAGATGCCGATGTAAACGGCGAAGACGCCGATGTAGATGCCGACGATGACAATGAGATTGTTATGGCAACCAACGCTTACTTCCAGCCGTATGAATATCACGAAGGCGACAAGATCGTCGGTATCGACGCCGAGATTGCCGAAGCCATCGCCGCCAAGCTCGGCAAGACGCTTCGCATCGAAGATATGCAGTTCGACTCCATCTTAACGGCCGTTCAAGAGGGCTCGGTCGATTTCGGTATGGCCGGCATGACCGTCACCGACGAGAGAAAAGAAAGCGTTGACTTCACTTCCAGCTATGCAAGCGGCGTTCAGGCTATCATCGTTAAGGAAGGCTCCGCCATCACGACGGTTGACGATCTGTATGCGGACGGCGCTTCCTATAAGATCGGCATTCAGCTCGGCACCACCGGTGACAACTACTGCACCGACGATTTCGGTACCGACCGCGTGGTTCAGTTCTCCAACGGCAACGAGGCCGCTCTTGCGCTCGTTGGCGGTTCGGTGGACTGCGTAATCATCGACAACGAGCCGGCCAAGGCTCTGGCCGCCGCCAACGAAGGTCTGACCCTTCTCGAAACCTCCTATGCCGATGAGGACTATGCCATCTGCGTAGCCAAGGGCAACACCGAGCTTCTGGATGCACTCAACGCCGCCATCGACGAACTGACGGCCGACGGCACCATTGATACGATCGTTGCCAAGTACATCAAGTAATTCGGCTTCATCTTACAACAGAATAAAAACAAAAGCGGGAATGGAAACATTCCCGCTTGCAGTATACGGAGAAAAACATGGTCAAAAACAACAAGAAACGAAAGCTTTATGCGCTTTTGGTCGTAATCGCTTGCGCGGTCGTCTTTGTTGTCGGAACGCTTATCGCGCAAAAGACGGCGGGCAGCCTTTCGCGCGAACCGTCGGCGGACGAAGTGCAGACGATCATCGACGAGACGCTTGCGGCCCTGCCGAAATCGGTGGCTACGGGTGCAAAGTACATCGTGGAAAACACCGCCGTCACGGTCGAATCGGTCACCTACGGTTCGGAAAAGGACGTCATCGCGCTCTGCTCCTACCAAACCAAGGACGTTCTGGGCGCGGTGCGTGAGCATATGGACGATTACATCGGCGACGCCTATGCGCTGTATGTAAAGAATACCGAAAACGGAGTCAAGACCAACGCGACCAAGGTCAAGCTGTTAGTCACGGAAGCGCTCGAACGTGATTTGGACGCGGCGCAGACACAAAGCGGAAGCATCGAGCTTCGTCTGTACGAAACGCAGAACGGCATTTTCACGCTGTATCTGTCGGATGAAACGGTCAACACGCTGTTCGGCGGACTGCTCGACGCCAAGGCCGTCATCGAAGGAACCGACACGGTTGTTTACGAGGGCGAGGAAGTCTCCATCGCCAACAAGAACACCTTGCGCAGCGGAATCAAGGACTGCGTGGCGTTAAACAACTACGACAGTCAAAAGCCGGACACTTCCGTTGCCGTCATTCGCGCATGGAATTCCTTTAAGAGCGAATTTCGCCGCAACTTTTTGGTCAACAACCAGTGGCATTATCTGGCCAAGGGTCTGTTATCCACGTTGGGGCTCACTGTCTGCTCGGTGCTCATCGGTATTTTGATCGGCTTTGTGGTCGCCATCGTGCGCGTGACCTACGAAAAAACCGGAAAACTCGGGCTTTTATCCGGCCTTTGTCAGCTCTACGTCACGGTCATCCGCGGCATTCCGCTCATGATTCAGTTGATGATTATGTACTTTGTCGTGCTTCTGCCGCTCGGGGTGGGGAAATTCCCGGCCGCCGTGCTGTGCTTCGGTATCAATTCGGGTGCGTATGTTTCGGAGATCGTGCGCGGAGGAATCATGTCCATCGATAACGGACAGACCGAGGCGGGAAGAAGTCTCGGCTTCAACTATCTGAAAACCATGTACTACATCGTGGTTCCGCAGGCCTTCAAGGCGGTGCTTCCGTCCTTGGCCAACGAATTTATCGCATTACTTAAAGAAACCTCCATTGCGTTCTACATCGGTGTGGCCGACCTGACGCTCGGAGGCTTGAAGATTCGTTCGATTACCTACAGTAACTTCATGCCGCTCATTGCGGTGGCACTGATCTATCTGGTGGTCGTGTTGGGACTTTCCAAGTGCGTGTCCATTCTCGAAAGGAGGCTGCGAAAAGGTGATAACCGTTAAGGATTTATACAAGGATTTCGGCGAAAACGGTGAGATCAAGGTTCTAAAGGGTGTGAACGAGCACATCGAAAAGGGCGAAAAGGTCGTTGTCATCGGGCCGAGCGGAAGCGGAAAATCCACGTTTTTGCGGTGTCTCAACCGTTTGGAGGAGCCGACGTCGGGGGAAATTTATTTTGAGAACGAGCTCATCACCTCGCCGAAATGCAACATCGACAGACTGCGTATGAAGATGGGCATGGTGTTCCAGCATTTCAACCTGTTTCCGCATTTGTCCATCATGGATAACATCACGCTGGCGCCGATCAAGCTGTTGAAAAAGAGCAAGACCGAGGCGCGCGAAAACGCCATGAAATTGCTTGAGCGCGTGGGACTTCCCGACAAGGCGGACGCTTTCCCGGGACAGCTGTCGGGCGGTCAGAAGCAGCGCATCGCGATTGCGCGGAGTTTGGCCATGAACCCGGATGTGATGTTATTCGACGAGCCGACTTCGGCGCTCGACCCGGAAATGGTGGGCGAGGTTTTGGATTTGATGAAGGAGCTGGCGGAGGACGGCATGACCATGATCGTGGTCACGCACGAAATGGGCTTTGCCAAGGAAGTGGCCAACCGTGTTCTGTTCATGGACGAGGGAACGGTCATCGAACAGGGCACACCGACGGAGATTTTCACCTCACCGAACAGTCCGCGTTTGAAAGATTTTCTTTCCAAGGTGCTGTGAGAACCGGCGAAAGGTGACGCGGGAAGAAAAAAGACTTTTGCGATCATCCGAGCTCCGACAGACGAACGATCTGCCGGGGCTCGATTTTTTGTTCTATCATCAAAATATTGACAAAAAACGCTTGTAAAATAAAAGGACTTGTGATATACTATAAGACAACAATGGGATACAAGCGTATTCTGCGGAAAGGAAGTGCCGAAATGGCAAAATTGACGTACAAAACGAGCGGCGTCTGCTCGCGCGCCATCCATATCGAAACGGAGGACGGACGCATCAAGGAGGTTCGCTTCGAGGGGGGCTGCACCGGGAATACCCAAGGCGTTGCGGCGCTTGTCAAGGGCATGACGGTAACGGAGGCCATCGACCGTCTGTCCGGCATCAAATGCGGCTTCAAAAGCACCTCCTGCCCCGACCAGCTGGCCAAGGCTCTGGCCGAAGCGGAAAGAAACGACGGTTGAAGAACCCCCGACAGCGTGACGGAAAACGTGAAAAGGAGAAAGCATATGTCTGATTTTATGTCCGAATACAAAAAGTGGATATCCTACGAAAATCTGGACGTCGAATTGCGAAACGAGCTGACGGCCATCGAAAACGACCCGAAGGAAATCGAAGAACGCTTCGCTTTTCCGCTGTCCTTCGGAACGGCGGGACTTCGCGGTGTCATTCGCGCCGGCATTAACGGCATGAACATCTATACCGTCGCACAGGCTACCCAAGGGCTTGCCGAACTCGTCAAGCACGACGGCGGCGCCGAGGCGGGTGTGGTCATCGCATCGGATACGCGCATCAAATCCGACGAATTTTCGGAAATCTCCGCGCGTGTGTTGGCCGCAAACGGCATTCGCGCCTATTTGTTCGACGCACCGCGCCCCACGCCGGAGCTGTCGTTCGCGCTCCGCCATCTGCACGCCAAGGCAGGCATCAATGTGACGGCTTCGCACAATCCGAGCATTTACAACGGCTACAAGGTCTATTGGGAGGACGGCGCACAAATCTCCCCCGAGCAGGCCGAAACCGTTTCGTCGGTCATCGAAAACGTGGACATTTTCGAAGGCGTGAAGCTGATGGGATTCGAAGAAGGCAAAGAGGCGGGACTCATCCGTGTCATCGGCGAAGAAGTCGATGAAGCGTATATGGAAGTCGTGCTTGCCGAGCGCATTCGCCCGAGTGCCATTCCCGAGGTCGCGGACGATTTTAAGGTGGTATACACGCCGTTTCACGGAACGGGTCGTGTGCTTGTGCCGGAGGTGTTAAAGCGCGCCGGGGTCAAGCATTTGTACCCTGTAATCGAGCAGATGACGCCGGACGGCCGCTTCCCGACCGTCAAAAGTCCGAACCCGGAGGACAAGGCGGGCTTTGCGCTCGCGATCGAGCTTGCGAAAAAGAACGACTGCGACCTGCTCATCGGCACCGACCCGGATGCCGACCGCGTGGGCGTGATTGTGCGCACGAAGGACGATGAATTTGTGCCGTTGACCGGCAACCAGATCGGCGTGATGCTGCTTTCCTACATCATCGAGGCAAGACGGTTGGAAAACAAGCTTCCGACCAATGCCGCCGCCGTCAAATCCATCGTCAGCACACCGCTGGCCGACAAGCTCTGCGCCGCGAACGGCGTGACCATGCTTCAGGTGCTCACCGGATTCAAATTTATCGGCGAAAAGATCAAGGAATTCGAAGAAACAGGCTCGCACACCTATATTTTCGGCTTCGAGGAAAGCTACGGCTATCTGTCGGGCACCTATGCCCGCGACAAGGACGCCGTCTGCGCCTCCCTGCTCATCACCGAAATGGCGGCCTTTTACCGCGCGCGCGGCAAGAGCTTGTACGATGTGCTTCAGGAAATTTTCCAAACCTACGGTTACTACTCCGAGGGCATCGGAACAGTCGTTCTGCCGGGGCTGGACGGCCTTACCAAAATGAAGGCACTGATGGACGGCTTGCGCGTCAACCCGCCGAAGGAGATCGACGGGCGGAGCGTCGTTTCGGTCGCCGACTACAAAATAGGGCTTATCACGCACGCCGACGGCAAAACCGAGCCGACGGGACTGCCGAACTCCGACGTGCTGTTCTACACGCTCGACTGCGGTGACGCGGTGGTCATTCGTCCGTCCGGCACCGAGCCGAAGATCAAGCTGTATTATCTCGTCTCCGACAAAACGGCGGAGGAAGCCGACCGTAAGAGAGCACGTTACATGACGGCCTTCGAAAAGCTGTTGGCAATTTAACGCAAATCAGCAAATCAATCGATTTCAATTCGAGCAAACCGAAAGGATATAACAAAATGGCTAACGACAACAAGAAAATGGTGGAAAAGATCACTTCGCGCGACGTAGATTTTGCGCAGTGGTACACCGACATCGTGAAAAACGCCGACCTTGCGGATTATTCCGGCGTTAAGGGCTGTATGATCATCCGTCCCTACGGCTATGCCATCTGGGAAAACATTCAGCGTATCATGGATGACCGCTTCAAGGCGACGGGGCATGAAAACGTGTACATGCCGATGTTCATTCCCGAGAGCCTTCTCAACAAGGAAAAGGATCACGTCGAGGGCT
>CAZYFX010000081.1:0-9720 GCA_964646725.1 uncultured Oscillospiraceae bacterium | reverse complement strand
GAAATTCCGGCTTACAAGCCCGCAGAAAACTCGGATACGATGAAACTGCGTTTTCTTGCGTCTGATGAGACATTGCCGGTCGCACCGGTTCAAAACCTCCCATGCAGATGCTTGACGCACTGTCAAATTCGCAGAGAGTTTCCTAACAGCTGAAAATTACAAATTATTGTAAAAGTTCAGCCTGCATGAGTTTTGAACCGTCCCCGGGAGTCCAGAGGGTCGCACCCCTCGGGGTGCTTTGTGGTTTTTTTTCGCACAAGCGAAAAAGAATAGCCCCCGTCCCCTTTGGTGACGAAGACTCTCCATGCGGGGATAAAATGCAGAGGTGCTTCGCTGTCGCGCCTTAAGAAAATAATAAGGGAATTTCGGTGAGGATTTCGGTGTTTTCGGCAGGAGTCGCATTTACTTGTTCACAAATAAAATATATAATTAAATCATGGAACATTTTACGAAAAAAATCGTCCAATTCCATAGTTCGTAACCACCCCATTGCGCTTCGGAGGTCGCGCGGTCGCCTATGAAACAGAAACACGATGCCACGCTCAGCAAAAGAGGAAAACGCGAGCTCCGCAAGGCCAAGCTCGTTTCAGCCGCCTTTTTGGCCCCCAGCCTGATTGGCGTGCTGGTCTTTTTTATACTCCCTTTCCTCGTGATTATCTACTATTCCCTTATCAATAATCCTTTCCAAAAGGAATTTGTCGGACTTCAAAATTTCATCAATCTCTTTCAAAACTACTCCTTTCGCCTGGCGGCGGGCAACACGCTCCGCTTTTCCCTCATCGCCGTGCCGCTTGCCGTCGTTTTGTCGCTGTTTTTGGCTATGGCGCTCAACTGCAAAATTCCCCTGCAGAGCAAGCTGCGTTCCTTCTTCCTGTCTCCGATGATGGTGCCGGTCGCGTCCATTGTCCTTATCTGGCAGGTGCTGTTTCACTATAACGGAACGGTCAACGATATTCTGGCAGGTTTCGGCGTCGAAAAAATCGACTGGATGAAGTCACCGCTCGGTCTTTGGGTGGTCGTTCTGCTTTTTCTCTGGAAAAATCTCGGCTACAACATGATCCTCTTCTTAGCGGCACTCAACAATATTCCGCAGGATATTCTGGAGGTTGCAAAGGTGGAAGGCGCCGGGCCGATCCGCCAGTTTTTCAGCATCAAGCTCCGATATCTCTCCTCGACGATTTTGTTTGTGACCATCATGTCGCTCATCAATTCCTTCAAAATCTTCCGCGAGGTCTACCTTCTGTCGGGCGATTATCCGTATGAGAGCTTGTATATGCTCCAACACTATATGAACAATACCTTCAACAGCCTCGACTATCAAAAACTGTCGGCCGCCGCAATCATCATGGCCGTCGTGATGGTGTTCCTTATCGGCATTCTGTTTCTGGCGGACGATAAGTACGGAAAGGATGTGGAGGAATGAAAAAAAATGTTTTGCGCCGCCGCATCGGAGCATGGCTTCTCGCTCTTTTGCTTCTCGTTTTCGCTTTCGCCTTTTTGGCGCCGACGATATTGACTATCGCAGGCTCTTTCTTCACCCAGTCGGAGTTAAGCTCCAATTACGGTATGATCTTCAAGGGTGCCGGGACGGGAAGCTCGTACATATCCGAGAAAACCACCTTGAAATTCATCCCTGACAAGGTATCCTTTAAGCAATACGCAACGGTTCTGTTTTTGAGCCCGGAGTATCTGTTCAAATTCTGGAATTCGGTCAAATATACCGTGCCCATCACGATTTTTCAAACGTTGGTCGCCTGCCTTGCGGCCTACGGACTGACGCGCTATCGCTCCAAGGGGCGTGAGCTTGTCCTGTTTGTCTACATCATTTTGATGCTTATGCCGTATCAGGTCACGCTCGTCCCGAATCGTTTGGTGGCCGAATGGCTCGGCATCTACGGAACGTCGTGGGCGGTCATATTGCCCGGCATCTTCTCGCCGTTCGCGGTTTTTCTGCTTACAAAATCCATGCGGCGTGTGCCGACGGCGGTTGTCGAGGCGGCAAAACTGGACGGCTGTAACGAATGGCAGATATTTTTTAAGATATATTTGCCGCTGTGCAAGAATATCCTGTATTCGGTCATGATATTGGTCTTTATCGATTACTGGAACATGGTCGAACAGCCGTTGATCTTACTGGGAAGCGCGAACGAGGATCTGTATCCGCTCTCGATCTTCCTATCCAAAATCAACAGCGGCGAGGTAGGCATCGCCTTTGCCGTGGCGGTCATCTATATGATCCCGACCTTGCTCATGTTTTTGTACGGAGAGCAGTATCTGGTCGAGGGAATCGCCAATTCCGGCAGTGTCAAAGGATAAGCACGTTTGAAATGAATGGCAGGCGCAGGCTTGCGGAGAGGAACAGTTTATGGAAAACAAAAAAATCAATCGGGAATGGGTCAAGACCTTTGCCATCATCTTTTTGGCGGTGCTATTGGTTTTAACCTTCTTTTCCAACACCATTATGAATATGACCCTGCCGGAGGTTTCGACGGAATACATACAGTACGGCTCCATCAAAACGCAGGTGCGCGGTTCGGGCACGGTCACGGCCTCCGACAACTACAGCGTGTCGGTTCCGACCACGCGCGAGATTCTAAAGGTTGCCGTCACCAAGGGCAGTGAGGTGCAAAAGGGCGATGTGCTGTTCTACCTGGCCGAGGGCGAAAGCGACGAATTGCAGGCGGCGCGGGATAACTACGACGCGCTCAATTACGAATATGCGAAAATGCTCATCGACGCGGCAAACAGCGACGATTTTGCCGACAAGCGCCTGTCCATCGAACAGCAGGAGGAGGATTTGGCAGAGGTCAAGGCCAAGCTTGCCGCCTATTCCGGAACGCAGTCCGCTATCAGCGCCGCCAAGCTTGCCGTGCGTGAGGCCGAAAAGGCGGTCTCCGCAAAGCAGAAGGAAATCGACGAATTGAAGAGCGAGCAGAGTGCACTTGCCTACACACCCGGTGAGGAAGAGGTGCTTATCGGAAAGAATACCGATGTGACACTCGACGAATACACCGAAGCCATTAAGCGCTTGGAAGAAGCCGATAAGAAGATCGATGAAGCGAAGGCGCTCGTAACGGAGAAAAAGGAAGCGGTAACGGTCAAGCAGAATGCCAAGGAAAAGCTGGAACGTGAGCAGACCAAGCTTCAAAGCGCCTACGAAAAAGCCAAAAGCGAATACGATGAATACAAGGCCGAAACCGTATCGCGGGAGGATTTGGAAAAGAGCATCGAAAGCTCCGATCAGAAGATCGAGGAGATAGAGCACAACATCAAATACAAGCAGCAGGATTTTTACAATCAGACCGAAAACAGAGAGCTTGAACGGGCGTATGACGATTATGTTGACGCCAAGGCTGAGTATAAGCGGGCGAGAAATGCGTATTTGAATGAATCGGATCCGATACAAAAAAGTATAAAAAAAGATGAAATGCAGGATGCCGCCGAAAAGCTGGACAAAGCCTATGACAGTTACGACAAGATTCTGACCGACGAAAAGAATGTGGCCAAGGACATCGAAAAGGCGATCGAGGAGTTGGAGCTCAGCTTAAAGTACGAATTAAAGAACAATACCGACCTGAGGGATAAACTGGATACGGTCGGCGTGCGTGAGCTCAAATTGGAGGAAATGCTTCTTACGGTCGATGAAAAGAAAGCGGCCGTTGAAGCGAAAGAGGATGAGATCGAAGCGGCCAAAGATGCCGTTACCGCCGCCAATTCCGCCGTTACGGCAGCCGAAACGGCCTATGATAAGGCGGTCGATGAGCAAAAAAAGCTGACCGAAAATCTGGATACCGTCAAAAACGGCTACAAATATGTGATCTACAAGAATTACGAGACCGAGATCGACGAAAAAAGTGCCGAGCTTGACGAGCTGAACTCCGATTTGGAGGAGAAGAAGGAAACCTTGTCCGATTTGGAGTCGGGGTCTTCCGAATCCGAGGATTCGCTTCGCGAACAGATCAAGACGTTGGAGCGGCAGATTCTGTCCTCCACGCAGGAGCTGGAAAAGAGCGTCGAGGAAGCGGGAACGCAAAATGAGCTCCAACAGTTAGAGCTTGACAAAAAGAAAAAGGAGATCGACAAGGCGAAGAGCGAGATCGCCAAGCTGACCGAAAAGTATACCTCCGCCGAAGTGTTGGCGCCCGTGAGCGGTATCATCGATTCCATCAACGTCACCGCCGGGCAGAAAACACAGCCGGATGCTTCGCTGTGCGAAATATCGCTTGCCGAGCAGGGCTTCAAGCTGACCTTGACGGTTACCGGGGAGCAGGCCGCCAAGCTTCGCATGGGGCAGTCGGCCGAGATCACCAGCTACATTCCCTACGGCTCCGAAATCAAGGCAACATTAGCCGCCATCAAAAACGATACTGCTAATCCGGGAAGTCGCCAAAAATTGCTCGAATTTAATATTGAGGGAGACGTGACCTCGGGACAGTCGCTCTCAATCTCGGTGGGCGACAAGAACGCAAGCTACGAGAATACGGTTCCCAATACGGCGGTGCGTGAGGACAGCGACGGAAAATACATTCTGATCGTCGAATCGCAGAGTACGCCGATCTCCACCCGCTACAAGGCCAAGCGCGTTGCGGTCACAGTTGTGGCAAGCGACGACACGCGCTCCGCCATCACCGGCGATTTCGAAAGCTATTCCTACGTCATCGCCACGTCCTCCAAGCCCATCAACAGCGGAGAGCAGGTGAAGCTGGTTGAGAATTAGTCCGAAAAAGCTTATCTGTGCCGCCGTGACGGGGGTGCTGACGCTGGCGGCGGTCGGTATGGCGTTTGCCATGCACACCTACAAATACTCCTTTGCGCATGAGCATGTGGCCGAACGCTTCTCCGGAAGCACACATTTCGCACAGATCACGGTCTTTGCCTCCGAAGAAGCCGGGCTCACCTACGACAAAATACAGTATTTTCGCTACAATCTGGAAAAGAAGCTGACCGAAGAGTCCCTCACGCCGCCGAACGAGGGCGCAAGGCTGTATGCCGACGCTTTCAGCGCGTTTGATTCGGTCACGCTTTCTTCAAACGGCACACGCACGGCCAAAGCCAAGCTTTCCTATATCGGCGGAGACTATCGGCTGTTTTATCCGTTATACGAAAACATGCCGGACATCGACGGGGACATCAATCACGACCGTATGTTGCTGTCCCGCTCGGCGGCCTGGCAGCTGTACGGCGGGGACAATTTGTACGACTATCCCGTGTCGGTCGGCGAAATGACCTATTACGTCAGCGGTGTGTATGCCGATTACGACGAAAACGAAAGCGTGAAGTCGTTTTACGGCGATCGGGTTTCGGCGGCGGTCGATCTTATGAGCGATACCGAGCGGCCGATCACCTGCTACGACATCATCTTGATCGACCCGGTGAAGAATTTTGCGCTCGATACCGTAAAGGAATGTCTCGACTTGCCCGAGGGAACCTATCTTTTGGTGGAAAATTCCTCGCGGTTCTCGCTTTCGAAGCTGTTTCGCAAGATTCCGACCCTTGTCGAGTCCGACGAGCCGCTCCCGACGGGAGTGGATATCACACCGGAGGAGACAGAAGCGCGTCACGCCGAAAAAATTCTGGCGGTCATGCTGATTCTGCTCATTCTGCTTGCCGTTTGGCCGCTTGTTCGATTGATTGTTCGAATTTTTCGCATCGGGCGCGCCGTCAAGCGTTTCTTCGGACGCACCGTCGTGCGCCGTATCAAGGAACGTTTTTCCTATTCGTAAAGACAAAATAACAATACATCACCGAAACGCACACCGTTTCGACACCGGGGAAAGGAAAGGGAAACACATGAAAAAAAGACTTATGAGCTTGGCACTTGCCGTCACGATGGTCGTCTCGACGCTGACGCTTGCCGCCTGCAACGGCTCGACCGATTCGGGAAAACCCGCTAAGGGCGCACGCACCACGCGTGATTTAACCAACGTCTACAAGGCCGAAGCGGTCAGCACGCTGGGAACGACCTTCGAAAGCCTGCGTATCAGCAGCGTAACCGCTTTGGGCGAAGGGAAGCTACTCGTTTGGGGACAAACGAAGGAGGACTATGAGCAGAAATATTATATCACCGATGTCACCTTCCAAAACGCTTCCGAGTTGGTCATTCCCAAGGAAGAGGGCAAAAATACCGAAACCTATATTCAGAATCTGGTTGCCGACACGGCAACGGGCAATATCTGGTACATCAAAAATGTCTATACCTATTCTGACCCGGAGGCAGATGACGATGTGAACTTCGCGCCGCGCGAAGCGACCGTGACCTATTCGACATATTCAAACAGCACGATTGCCGTAACGGAGAGCATTGCGGTGGACGGTGATTATGCGGTAACGGTGCCTACGGAGAATTCGAACCGTTATGTTCTCGTACAGCAGAGCACGGATGGAACCGTGCTCGGCGAAAAAGACATCACAGACTATCTGCTGGTGACGGATGAGGAAGGCTCAACCTACACCTCCTACGTTGCAGGAGCGGCGTTTATAGGCGGAGCATACACGTTCTGCGTCGATATGAAATTCGTTTCCTTTGCGGACATCGCTTCCGAGCCGAACGTCGTCGATCTTGCGAGCGAGTCCGACTACAACTCCGTCGATTCGATGATTGTCGGTGCTTCCGGCACGCTTTACTATTCGATATGGGGCGACGAAGGCGTTGAGGTTCGTACCGTTGATTTGGAAACGGGTATGACCGCCGAAGCCGATTTCGGAACTCTCAAGGACAATTTCTATGCCTACAACGGCTTTTCCGACGGAACGGGCGTCGGCAAGGAATTTGTTCTGTGCGACGAAAACGGCATCTACGGCTATACGCCGGGTGACGAACAACCGACCGAGATCTGCAACTTTGCCAACTCCGATATCGACATGGGCTACTACTACGGAGAAGCGCCGATCTTTTTGGACGACGGCCGCATCTTGATCACCTATTACGATTACGACGAGCAGAGCAACAACATTCTCCTTCTCACCAAGATCGACCCGTCCATGGTCAAGGAGAAATATCTGATCACGGTCGGGGCACGCTACGTTAACTACAATCTGAAGCGCGCACTGTTGAAATTCAACCGCACCAGCGAAGAATATAAGGTCGTTTTCAAGGACTACAGCGTATATGACAACGAATCCAACGATTACAACGGCGGCGTCGAGCAGTTGAATAAGGATCTGCTTTCCAAGACAGACGCGCCCGACATTGTGCTTGTTCAGTACGGCATGGACGTTACGAGCCTTTCGAACAAGGGCGTGTTTGCGGATCTGGAAAAGCTGATGGATGCGGATGAGACGTTCAACAAGTCGGATTATCTGGAAAACGTGCTGGAGGCTCTCAAGATCAACGGACATTTGTATACCGTCGCTCCGTCGGTAAGCTTCCTGACGTTGGCCGGCAAGAAGTCCGTGTTCGGCGACAAGACGAGCTGGACAATGAAGGAGTTTTTGGAAATGCACCGTTCGCTCGGCGAAGGAGAGCAGATGTTTTCGCAAGCCACACGCGACGATGTGGGCGCGACGCTTTTGATGGTCGCGATCGATGAATTCATCGGGGACGACGGAAAAGCAAGCTTTGACAGCGAAGAATTTAAGGATTTGCTTGCTTATTTAAAGGATATCCCCGCCGACTATTCGGCCTATCAGGACGCATGGGAAGAGAACAACAACTACTGGGAGGAGCAGGAGTTAAGCTACAGCAAGGGCTTGACTAAGCTTTACACGAGCTATCTTTACGGCTTCAACCAGATTCCGCAGTTGGAAGCCTATCTCGGTGAGGAGGTCACGCTCATCGGGTATCCGGTCGGCGTCGAGGGTTCGAACGGAACGCTCATTTCGCCGAATCAGGAGCTTGCGGTCACGTCTTCGAGCAAGGTGTTGAGCGGTTGTTGGGAGGTCATCAAGTATCTGCTTTCCGACGAATATCAGAACAAATTCTCCGGCGAAGCGGATCAATACGGCAACACCGGTTCCTACCAGTTCCCGATCAAAAAGAGCATGATCGAGAAGAAGATGAAGAACGACATCCTTCCGAATTACTACACGACGGAGGATGAGAACGGCAACGAGATTCAGGTCAAGGAAGATAATACGACGTGGATCGGCGGCACGGAGGTCGAAATGCGCGAAAGCACCGAGGAGGATGCGGCGCGTCTGTACGATTTGATTCTGAATGCCAAGATTTGTTCGCGCAACAACGAGGAAATCAATCAGATCATATACGATGAGGCGCAGGCTTATTTCGACGGACAAAAGACGGTCGATGAGGTCGTACCGGTCATCAATTCCCGCATCCAAATTCTGATCAACCAATAAGCGCGGAAGCCGCGCGGCAATATTCGCGGGCATAGTTTGGATGAAATTTGTAATCTGCGGACGCGGTTTTTACCCCGCCGCGCGTCCATAGGGACTTGCGGCTCGCGGGGAAGCCTCGGGGCATATATCGCGGGCGCAGTTAAAAGAATTATCTATAGTCAGCGGACGCGTTCTTTCGCGGGTAAAGTTTTTGAAAAAAATCAGAAGCTTTGCCCGCGATTTTTGTTCCGCCGTGTGTCCGGGGGAACACACGGCTCGGATAAAACCCTTCGGCATTTTCGGAGTACAGACCGCTTTCACAGACAATAAGTTTCATCTTAATTTTGTCCGCGAAAATCCATCAGTTCGGAAACCGTCACAAACGAATATCCGCGTCGGATAAGCTCGGGTAAGATGATTCGGAGTGCCTCCGGGGTGGGACTGCCCGACGTGTTGTAGTCATGAAACAGAATGATGTCTCCGTCGCGCAGATTGTCCAAAACCGTCCGCACCACCTTGTCCACCGTCGGCTTCGACCAGTCGCGCGTGTCCTGCCGCCACGACCACAAAACCGATTTGCAGTCATGCTCTTCGACGGCCGTCACAAGCTCATCCGAAAAAATGCCGCCCGGCGAACGAAACAGCTTGGGATAAATGCCGATGATGTCGTGAACGGCTTCTTGCGTTTTTTCGATTTCCGCGACGGCTTCGGTGACGCTTATCTTTTTCATGTTCGGATGCGAATAGGTGTGATTGCCGATCTCGTGCCCCGCTTCGTATTCTTTTCGGACGAGTTCGGGGTACTGCTTTGCGTTTTGCCCGATGACGAAAAACGTTGCTTTGGCGTTGTAAGCGGCCAAAATGTCGAGAATCTGCTCGGTGTAGACGGGGTGCGGCCCATCGTCGAAGGTCAAGGCCACATATTTGCCCGCCTGACGGTTGGCGGCGTATATGTGCGCTTCCGACGCGGCACACGGTACTGTGAGTAAGGCAAGCATCAGTGCGACGGCAAGCCGTTTCATTCGGCGCATACATTTTCCTCCTTTGCCGCCAGCTCGTCAAGCGAACCGAACGTGTAGCCTTCCGCACACAGAGCGTCGATATACGAACCCAAAATCGCGGCGTTGGTTGCGGAGGTCGGATGCAAAAGCACCACACAGCCGGGGTGCGTGCGCGAGAGAAGCAGCTCAAGCGCGCGCGTCGGCTCGGGCTGCTTGTTGTTGTCCCAATCCGCATAGGCGAGACTCCAGAATACGGTCGTGTAGCCGAGTTTGTCGGCAAAGGCAAGATTTTGCTCGGAAAATCGTCCCTCGGGCGGTCGGTAGTATTTGTCCATGATAAGCCCCGTGTGCGCGGTCAAGATTTCTTCGGCGGCGGTCAGCTCGTCGCGGAACGTCTCAAAATCCGTTATTTTGCTCATGTCGCGGTGCGTTTTGGTGTGAT
>CAZYFX010000080.1:0-9738 GCA_964646725.1 uncultured Oscillospiraceae bacterium | reverse complement strand
CAAGATCAACCGCGTGGAGCTCAAGAACATCATGCCGCCGCAGGACATCCAGGAAGCCATGGAAAAGCAGATGCGCGCCGAGCGTGAGCGCCGCGAAAAGATCTTACAGGCCGAGGGCGAAAAAAAGTCCGCTATCTTGATCGCGGAGGGCAACAAGGAATCCAAAATTCTCGAAGCCGAAGCCGAAAAGCAGGCCGCCATTTTACAGGCCGAGGCCGTGCGTGAAGCCAAGGTGCGCGAAGCCGAAGGTGAAGCGGCCGCCATTTTGAAAATCCAACAGGCCGTTGCCGACGGTATCAAGCTCATCAACGACGCCGATCCTTCCGAAAAGGTATTGGCGCTCAAGAGCTTGGAGGCTCTCAAGGAATTGGCCGACGGCAAGGCAAACAAGCTCATCATTCCGTCGGATATCCAAGGGCTTGCGACCATTGCGTCAACGTTAAAAACGGTCGTAGGCGACGAGAAAAATCGGTAAATACACCAAAAAGCTGCCGCAAAAGCGATCCGACTTTTGCGGCAGTTTTTCGTTTAGCTATTGCTTAGGCTCTTGTTTCGTTGGCAGATCGTTTTTGATCAAAGCCGTCACGATGGACACAAGCGACAGCGCTTCGTTGACCATGCCCGCCCACGAGCCGACAAGTCCGTCATATATCAAAAACGCCGTGCATACCGGTATCGACAAAAGCCGCGTAAGTGTCGGCTTCTCGACGAACAGCGATACCGTTACCAGTGTGGAGGCCGCGATCGGCAGAAAGGAGTACGAATTGACACCGCTTGCGAAGGCAACGCACCAGTTGATGACAATGAACACTGCCGGCAGAAATTTGCGACGTGTCCACGGCTTATCGTACAGGAAAACGCTTTCCCGAAGCACGCCCACCATGTTGGGGATCGCTCCGCCGATCGCACCCAGGCACAGATAATGAGCACTCCACAGAAGATCGGCCGACCATTTGTGCCACAGCATCTTGCGGCGCGTCTTGCAATGATACAGCGTAAGGAGCATGACCGTTCCGCCGATCCCCAGAAGCTGTGCGAGAATATTTTGCCAATGCATAGTGTCTTCTATGCCTCAAAAGAACGGACGTATTTGGCAAAATCGAAATGCGTCAGGCGAATGTGCTTGCGGTCGATGGTGTAGGACAGATACATTTCGTCACCGTACACACGCGCGAACGGATAGAACAGACTGCTCTTCAGGTCGGCAACCAGAACGGGTCGCGACTTGGCGATATCCTCCGTGTCCACGCACAGAATGCCGAAGCCATCGCGGTTGATGGGCGCATGAACGAGATACAACTTGTCCCGATAGTACACAAAGTCCGAACGGGAACCGGTATCCTTGACCAAAAAGGGCGTGGCCCATTTTTTCGTGTTCAGATCGTAATACGTCAAGAAGCCCTGCTCGCATTCCTGCTGACGGACGAAATAGTACACACGGTCACCGAGAACATACACGGCGTTTTCCCACAGAGACAGGTTGATGAAATCGGGTGTGGCGACATATTCCCATTCTGCAAGATCGCGGCTCTTGATGATGCAGTTCCAGTTGCCGGAGTACGCGCCCGTATAGTAGTAATCGACGCCGTTTTCGCGGCGCACGGACAGCTTCTGCATGATGCCGATATCCGAAAACATGGTCTTGTGTGCGTGTCCCTCGGCCGAAAGAGCCGACACGATGCCCGTCATGCTGAAATCGTTCACGGTATCGCCGACCTTAAAGCGGTTGGGATAGACGGGACCCATGGTGCCGGTGCGAAGATCGAACACACGGTACAGGCGGTAGTAAGTCTGCTCCACCGACGCCGTCCAGAGAATGTACAGCTCGTTTTCGTCCTTGTTCATGAGAACGGTATCATAGACCTTGGTGATTTTTTTGCCGTCCAACAGATCGCCGACTTTCTGGACAGTCACGATCGTCATATCTTCGGGGTCGTTTTCGGGGCAAATCGCAAATCTTGCCTCCTGATGGTCGGGATCTTCGGCGGCCGTGGAGGTGTTGGCGTAGTAGGTAACATACAGATTGCCGTTCAAACGAATGAAGGTGGAAACGTGAACCATGCAGTCCACACCTTCGCCGGTGCGGGATGCATAGGCTTCGTTCTTTTCAAAGTCGGCGATAAAGCCGTCGGCAACGTCGCGCACACATTCGTTCCCGAGTGACACGGCCTTCGCGTCGCGTTCGGGACGCAAAAAACCGCAGTAATCGGCAATGGGAGCGTCGGGCGTGTGCATTTCGGGACGGTCGGTAGAAATATCGGCGGACAAAACGCCGTCGGGCTGCGGGGCGAAACGGACAGAAATACTCATAATTTTTTCCTCACTTTTGATTTGATGGTTGCATTATAAAACAATTTGTGCTATAATACAAGACAAAGAGAACTTAATTTCGGACAAATGTTGCAAAACGCTTTCGGAGTGCCTATGTTTTACCAACAAAACGAGCATTTGCAAATCTTTCACAATCGAAAAATCGCCTTTAAGCCGCATTTACATAGGGAGACGGAAATCATTTTCCTTCTCGACGGACATGCCGACGTGACGACAGACGGGCAGAAATTTCGTCTGTCTCCGGGGGATATGGCCGTGATCTTTCCGTATCAGATTCACAGCTACACGACCGACGAACCGATTGAGGTCGGAAAATTCATTTTCGACGCTTCTCCTGTTTTAAAGGACGGAAAATATATCGGAATGCGCCCGCGTTCGGGGCATCTTTCGGCCGAACAGGTGAAAGAAGAAGGCTTGGACGCGCTGTGCGCCGAGCTGTTAAGGCGTAGCGAATCGCTGTCCTTTACGGTCAAAAAAGCTTATTTACAGCTGCTGGCGGCGCGCGCGTTTTCCTTATGTGAACCGATCGCGGCGCACGGAACGTCCTCGGTGCTTGCGGATATTTTGGAATACTGTCAAACCAATTGCGACGGCAAGCTCACCTTAGAGCAGATCGCACGCGGTATCCACGTCAGTCGCAGTACCGTTTCACACGTTTTGAACAAGGAGCTCGGCATGAGCTTTTGCACCTACGTCCGTTCGCTTCGCCTGGAAAAAGCCGTAGAGCTTTTGGAGTCCGACGATGAGCTCTCGGTGACCGAGATCGCTTACCGAAGCGGATTTCAGAGTCTGCGTTCCTTTCACCGTGCGTTTATCGATACCTTCGGCATCAGTCCGCAGAGCTACCGAAAGGAAAACGGTGCGGTAAACACTTGTTTCGAATAACTGTGCCCGTTTGGTAGGCATTGTTATCATATCGGCAAAAGCCGAAAAAGAAAAGGGGTCTTACTTATGAAAAAACGTTTTTTGTCCGTCCTCGGCTTTGCGGTGATACTCTCACTGCTTGCTTTTCCGACAGCGGCCTCCGTTGCCCTTCAGGCCGACGAAACAAGTCGTGCGGAAGGGACGATCGACGCAACGCTTCTTCTTTCGGGGCAGAAAGCGGTCAACAATGCCGTTGTCAGAGGAATCCTGTTTGCCGCCGGGTTTGATGTGGAAGCAAACGGAAGCAGCGAATATACCTTCGCCGCCGGATACAATGTCCGTGTGGAGGGGCACGTCGAAAACGACGCCTTTTTGGCGGGCTTTACGGTAAGCATACCGGGAAGCGTGGCGCGCGATGTGTGTGCGGTCGGACAAAGCGTATCGATTGACGGCACCGTCGGACGTGATCTGCATGTCGCCGCAAACACCGTCGATGTGACCGGCACGGTCATGGGGGACCTGTACATCGATGCTTCGAATATTCATATATCCGATGAGGCGGTCATTCACGGAACGCTCACCTACAACGACAACGCTTCGATTCAGGCTCCGCAAGAGCTGTTGCGCACGGCAACGGTGTACGAATCCGACACGGAGGAAATCGAAGAAGCCGTTGAAGAAACAGCCGATGAGCTGTCGGCGGCCGCAGTTGTCGGGAAGCTTGTGCGGACACTTGTGAGCTATATCGGACTTGTGCTCGTTGCCTTTCTGCTGTTGTGGCTTACGCCGCTGTGGAAAACGGCAGACAAACGGTACGAGGGCGCGACCTTCGGGAAATATGCCGCCGCGTTCGGTATCGGGCTTGCCGTACTTATCTGTGTACCCATTGTCTGCGTACTTCTCTTGATCAGCGGTGTGGGTGTGCGGCTCGCACTGCTTGCGGCCGTCGTATATGCGGCGTTTATTCTGGTGTCTCCCACCGTGCTCGGCTTTGTGCTCGGTGCGCTGTTGCTCCGTAAGGCATTTCACAGAGAGCCCTGCTATCCGGCCGAGCTTGCCGTCGGTCTGCTCTTAGTCAAGCTTGTGTCGCTCATCCCGGGCGTATCGGTGCTTATCGCACTTGTCGGAACGGCATTCGGCGTCGGGTCGCTGACGATGCTTCTCGGAAGCTCGGAAAAGAAAGCGGAAGTGCTCCCGACGTCCGAAGAAAACACACATATCGATAAATAAACGGTGATTTTCCGCCGCATACAAATGAGGACTGTATCAACACGTTTCGGTACAGTCCTCTCGTTGTTCGGTATCCGAATTTGCTTTCTCTTCGGTGCCGACGGCAAGCATATGCGAATTATTGATACCGCGATTCATTTTTTACATAAATTTCATAATTTTTGTCGAATAATTGCCGTTTTTCTGCCGAAAAGGGCTTTATTTTTTGGGGGGTATATGATATAATATATATGTTTATATCAAACAATTATCTTTAAGGAGGAAATAACGAAATGGCAAACACTATTTCTACCCTGCCCTTCGCCGGAACAGCTGAGCAGGCCGCCCGTCTGGATGAGGTCATCGCCGCACACAAGGGGCAGTCCGGTGCGCTCATTCCCGTGCTCCAGAAGGCTCAGGAAATCTACGGCTATCTTCCCATCGAGGTCGAACAGAAGATCGCCGAAGGTCTTGACATCTCCGTCGAAAAGGTCTACGAGGTCGTCACCTTCTACGCACAGTTCGCACTCAATCCCAAGGGACGCTACAACATCTCCGTATGTCTCGGTACCGCCTGTTACGTTAAGGGTTCGGGAGATCTGTACAACAAAATCTCCGAGCTTTTAAACATCGGTGAGGGCGAATGCACACCCGACGGAAAATTCTCGCTCGAATCCTGCCGCTGCGTCGGTGCATGCGGTCTGGCTCCCGTGCTTTTGGTCAACGAGGATGTTTACGGACGTCTCGTCACGGATGATGTAGCCGGCATTCTCGAAAAATACAACGCTTAAACCTTTTCTTAACTTCGGAGGTTTACTATGAAAATTTCGGAAATCTCAACTTTACTGGAAGCTAAGATCTTATGTTGCGAAGAACTGTCCGATTCGGAGGTCTGTTCGGCCTGCGGAAGCGACATGATGAGCGATGTACTGGCCTTTGTCAAAAATCAGGCCGTGTTGCTCACGGGTCTTGTGAACCCGCAGGTCATTCGAACCGCCGAAATGATGGATATGCACTGTGTGGTGTTCGTGCGCGGCAAAGAACCGACGGCGGAAATGCTGTCGCTCGCAAAGGATTGTGAAATTGTTGTCATGAGCACGTCCGTGCGCATGTTCGAGGCCTGCGGAAGGCTGTACACGCACGGTCTGTCCAACGAGGAAAGCCTATGAGTGAGCCGCTTGTTTTTCGCTACAACGTAGACGGTGAAAACTTTACATCGGCGGGAGAAGCCTCCGTGCAGGTCAAAAAGAATCTGCGCAGTCTCGGCATTGCTCCCGACGCGATTCGCCGCGTCTCCATCGCCATGTATGAGGGTGAGATCAATATGGTCATCCATGCGGGCGGCGGTGTGGCGGAGGTATTCGTGGAACCGGACGCCGTAACGATCGAGCTGACCGACTCCGGCCCCGGTATCGCGGACGTGGAGCAGGCCATGCAAGAGGGCTTTTCCACCGCTCCCGACAACATTCGGGCTCTCGGCTTCGGCGCCGGTATGGGACTTCCCAACATGAAGCGTTACACCGACGAAATGAACATCGAAACCGAGCTCGGAAAAGGCACAAAGATCACGATGAAGGTTAGAATATGAGGTGATAGCCGATGCCCGACTACAAGCACTCCGTGTCCTTGGACGTCGATAAGTGTACGGGCTGTACCATCTGTTTAAAGCGATGTCCGACGGAAGCCATACGCATACGGGACGGTCATGCAAAGATCGACCCGCGACGCTGTATCGACTGCGGTGAATGCATTCGCCGCTGTCATCATAAGGCAAAAAAATCCGTCTACGACAAATTTTCCGAACTTCCGAAGGATAAATTCCTGATTGCACTCCCCCCGCCCACGCTGTATGGGCAATTTGAAAATTTAGATGATATCGATTACGTTTTGAGAGGTTTGCTCGATCTCGGCTTTCGTCATGTGTACGAGGTCGGACGCGCGGCCGAACTGGTCACGGAATACACAAGGCGCTATCTGCGCACACCGGGTATTCCGCGTCCCGTGATCGACAGCGCCTGTCCCGTTATCACGCGCCTGATCTCGCTTCGCTTTCCGTACCTGTGCGACAACGTTATGCCCATTCTTCCGCCGATTTTAATCGCAGCCAGAGAAGCTAAAAAAGAAGCGAAGGCTTTGCATCCCGAGCTTCGCGACGAGGATATTCGCACGGTCTTTATTTCGCCCTGTCCCGCCAAGGTCAGCTATGTCAAAAACGACTTCGACCGCGCGGCCGGCGACATTGACTATGTGGTTTCACTCAGCGACGTATACTTCAAGCTGTTGGATGTGATGAAAAAGCAGACGGTCGAGGTTCCCGTTTCGCGCGTCGGCATGGTCGGCGTAAGCTGGGCATCCAGCGGCGGTGAAGGCTCGGCGCTGTTGAACGACAAGTATCTGGCGGCCGACGGAATCGAAAACGTCATCGACGTTCTGGACAAAATCGAAAACGGAGATTTTCCGTGCTTGGAGTTTATCGAGCTCAACGCCTGTCCCGGCGGCTGTGTCGGCGGGGTGATGACGGTCGAAAACCCTTACATAGCACGGGTCAAACTCCAAAATCTGCGTCGCTATCTTCCGGTCACGCAAAACCGTCCTCCCAAAGAAGAAATCGACATTCCGGACGATTGCGCCGTAACCGAAAAATTAGTCTACAATCCCGTCACGCTGGATGACGACCGTGCCCGCGCCATGGCGCTCATGGCACAGATCGAAACCATTCGCAAAACGCTTCCCGGTCTTGACTGCGGCTCCTGCGGTTCTCCGACCTGCCGCGCCTTTGCACAGGATGTGATCGCCGGAGAAGCTTCCTACGACAACTGCATCGTCAAAATGCGTCAGATCGTGCAAAACCTATCTCCGAAGGAGGCCGAAAATCATGACGGTTAAAGAGCTTGCGGAATACCTGGGCGCAGAGGCTTTGACACTCCCCTTGCCCGACCGAACGCCGCACGGCGCATACTGTGCCGACCTTTTGAGCTGGGTCATGGGACACGCCGAGGCTGACAACGTTTGGGTCACCATCATGACCAACAAAAACGTGCTTGCCGTCGCGTCGCTTTTGGATGTGTCCTGCGTCGTTTTGAGCGAAAACGTCGAAACGGACGAGGAGTTTTTGACAACTGCCGCCGAAAAGGAGATCAACGTACTCCGCTCGGCCGACACGAGCTACGTCGTCTGTGCCAAGTTGGCACGGCTTCCGGAATGCGGTCTATGAAAGGCGTATATTACGATCTGCACATACATTCCTGTCTGTCTCCCTGCGGAGATGCGGACATGACCCCTTGCAATATCGCCGGTATGGCGGCGTTAAAGGGCTTGCAGGTCATTGCTTTGACCGACCACAACACCTGTCGGAACTGTCCCGCGTTTTTGGAAGCATGCTCTCAAAACGGGTTGGTGGGCATTGCCGGCATGGAATTGACAACGGCCGAAGAAATCCATTTGGTCTGTCTGTTCGAAGCACTCGCAGACGCCATGTCCTTTTCGGACGCAATGGAAACACATCGGTTCAAAATCAAGAACAAGCCCGACATCTTCGGGGAGCAATTGATTTTGGACGCAAGCGACAACATCATCGGTGAAGAAGAATATCTTCTCATCAATGCTACCTCGCTTTCTCTTGAGGAAGCGACGGAGCTTGCGCGTACACACGGCGGTCTTGTGCTTCCGGCGCACATCGACAAGCAGTCCAACGGCATCATCGGTATTTTGGGCACGTTTCCCGAAACGCCCGTCTTTTCGTTCGTCGAAGTCTCGTCGCTCGAAAAGCGGGAGGCTCTCCGAAAAGAGCATCCGATCTTGGCGGAGCACGGCTTTTTGTGCAGCTCGGACGCACACTATCTCTGGGATATACACGAAGCCGACTGTTCGCTCCCCATCCGCGCGTTTGACTCGGAAGAAGAAATCCGTCACGCGGTACTTGCTTATCTGTCGGGAAAGGAGAAGGACACATGAAAGAGCTGTCGCTCAACATTCTGGACATTGCGCAAAATTCGCTTTCGGCCGGCGCCACGTTGACCGAAATCTCCATTCGGGAGAGCGAAACGGAAATGGTCATTTCCGTCTCGGACAACGGCTGCGGCATGAGTCGCGAACTGCTTGCAAGTGTGACCGACCCCTTTTGCACCACGCGCAAAACGCGCAAGGTGGGGCTCGGCATTCCGCTGTTCCGTTTGGCCGCCGAACAGACCGGCGGACATCTGGAAATCACATCGGTTTCCGAAAAGGATGACCCGATTCATCACGGAACGGTCACGACGGCTTACTTTTTCAAGCAGCATCTTGATTTTACGCCGCTCGGAGACATCGTTTCCACCATGTGTACTCTGTTTCAGTCCTGTAAGGACTATGACATCGCTTTTTCTCACACACTTCCCGACGGAAGAACGGTCGAGGCCGATTCGCGCGCTTTTAAGGAGGCGCTTGACGGCGTTCCGCTCGACCATCCCGACGTGCTTCTCTGGATACGCGATTATCTGAAGGAGCAATACCAAGAACCAACAAACGAATTACAATAGAAGGAAGGAAATGCTATTATGAAAACATTGGCAGAACTTGCTGAAATCCGCAACCGTATGAAGGACAAGGTTTCCCTTCGCGAAGGCACGGGCGAGATCCGCATCGTTGTCGGCATGGCCACCTGCGGTATCGCCGCCGGCGCAAGACCGGTGCTCAACGCCCTCGTGGAAGCCGTCAGTGCCGAAGGTCTTACCAACAAGGCCACCGTTTCCCAGACAGGATGCATCGGCATTTGCCAGTTCGAGCCGATCGTCGAAGTGTTCGAAAGCGGCAAGGACAAGGTCACTTATGTGAACATGACGCCCGAAAAGGCTAAGAAAGTCGTGGAAGAGCACATCAAAAACGGCAAGCCGGTCGTCGAGTACACGTTAAAAGTAAACGCTTAACAAACGGAGGATAAAATAATGATACGTTCACATGTTCTGATTTGCGCCGGTACCGGCTGCACATCGTCCGGCAGTGCCGCCGTTAAGGATAAGCTTGTCGAAGAGCTTGAGAAAAACGGCTTGACCGAGGAGATCAAGATCGTTTCGACCGGATGCTTCGGTCTTTGCGCCTTGGGTCCGGTCATGATCGTTTACCCCGAGGGCACTTTCTACAGCTGCGTCAAGGCCGAGGATATTCCCGAAATCGTCGAGGAGCATCTGTTAAAGGGCCGCGTGGTCGAAAGACTTGTCTACAATGATGCCGCCGTCGAAAAAGAAAACGACGAGCCCGTCGCGTTGAGCGAAACGCGCTTCTATAAGAAGCAAAAGCGTGTTGCTCTGCGTAACTGCGGCGTGATCGACCCCGAAAACATCGAAGAATACATCGCTA
>CAZYFX010000079.1:0-9801 GCA_964646725.1 uncultured Oscillospiraceae bacterium | reverse complement strand
ACCGCGAATTCCCGGGTACCAAGCAGGTGAAGTTAGAGCAGAACTACCGCTCCACCGGCATGATTGTGGCCGCCGCCAACAGTATCATCGCCCACAATCGCACCCGCAAGGGCAAGACTCTTTGGACGGGTAACGCCGAGGGCGAAAAGATCACCGTCTGCGAATGCTACGACCAGAACGCCGAGGCGCAGTACATTGTCAACACCGTTGCCGATCTTGCGGCAAAAGGAACGTACAGCTTTTCGGATTTTGCCATACTTTACCGCATGAACGCTCAGTCGGGCGTTCTGGAGTCGGCGTTTGCGCGCGCGGGAATCCCGTACCGCATCATCGGCGGACTTCGCTTCTATGAGCGCAAGGAAATCAAGGATGTCATCGCGTATCTTTGCGTGTTGGCCAATCCCGGTGACAATTTGCGCTTGAAGCGGATCATCAATCTGCCCAAGCGCGGTATCGGCGATTCGACCGTGGCGGAATTGGAGGATATCGCGCTTTCCGAAAACAAAAGCATGTTGGAAATCGCTTCGAATGCCGCCGCTTATCCGTCGCTTGCCCGTTCGGCGCCCAAGCTTGCGCAGTTTGCCGACATGATGAACGAGCTTCGCGTCGGCAGAGAGGGGCTTTCTCTCGGTGTGTTCGTCGAAAAGGTCATTGAAAAGACGGGGTATCTGGCGTCGCTTGCCGCGCTCGACGAGGCAGAAGCCAAGGATCGCACCGCCAACGTCAAGGAACTGGTGTCCAACGCCGTTCAATACGAAAATTCCACTCTGGGCGGCTCGCTTGAGGCATTTTTGGAGGACGTGGCACTGGTGGCCGATATCGACAACTACGACAAGGATGCTTCGGCGGTGGTCATGATGACCGTCCACAGTGCCAAGGGGTTGGAATTCCCTTACGTTTTCCTGCCCGGTTTGGAAGAGGGCGTGTTCCCGGGGGCGCAGACCATCGGCTCGAACGATGAGGAGATGGAGGAGGAGCGCAGGCTTGCCTATGTGGCGCTGACCCGTGCCCGCCAAAAGCTGTGCATTTTGCATTGTCGAAGCCGCATGGTGTTCGGTCGAACGGAATTTCACACGACCTCGCGCTTTGTGGAGGAAATCCCGGAGGAATACATTCTTCACGAGGGACTCGGCGCGGATTACACCTACCGAAAGGAAGAATACACGGCGGCGCGGAATGCCGAAGCGCATAAGGAAGCTCCCGCAACCACCGCTTCGCCGCGCAAAAAACCGTCCACCTACGGCGGTGCTTATGCTTACGTCAAGGCGCACGAGACGGCCGAGGAAAACGCCAAGCTTCGCAAGGAACTTTCGTCCGAGCGTTTTTCGGTCGGTGAGCGTGTCACCCATCCGACCTTCGGGGGCGGAACGGTTTTAAGTGTGCGTCCGCTGTCGGGGGATGTTTTGTACGAGATCGCTTTCGATTCGGTCGGCACGAAAAAGGTCATGGGCGGCTACGCCAACATGAAGCGCGGCGGCGGCGAAGCGCCGGCGCAATTTTCGCGTCCGAAGTTTTAGATAAAGCTGTTACTCTGCGGACGCGGTTTATACTCCGTTTTGGCGGCGAAGCGCCGCTGCAATTTTCGCGACAGACTAATACGCCCCAAAGGTCGGATAACCTTCGGGGCGTATATATTATGCTATTTTAGGCGAGTGCTTGCCGAATGCGACGGACATGTTACTTTGTAAGCGAGAACCATGCGCCGTCTTTATTGGTACCGAAATACACGGACGGAGTCGCATCACCGATCTTGACCTGTCCGCATACATAGCCTTCGATCGTTCCGCCCGAATAAGCCTCTCCGTCAAATCCCGGATTCGGCTCAATAACCCAAACAGACGAATATTTTGAATAATCGGAAGAATAAAAATCAAAACTGCCGCTATATAAAGAGATCTTCGCATCGTCCGCAACATCCGATACCGTAACGGAAGCTCTCATAAGTACATACTCCATGCCATCCTCGGGCGCGTCGTTAAAGGAATTAGCTTCTTTGATCATTTTCCAGGCCTTTTCGCCGCGGATCACTTCGGTTACCGTAACCGCCGCCGTATATTTCTCGGAATAGTTATCGATTCGAACGGTTTGCGTTGTGCCGATCGGAGCGGGATTGGTACGGCTGTAGCCGCTTGCACCCGGTTTGGCACCGAGATAGACAGTGTTTGTCGCACCGTCCCAGTCAACCGCCTTGTTAAAGGCTCCGGCAACGGCGCGGACGGGAAGGTAGGTCGTGCCGTCGAGAATGAACGGCTCGACGGTATTTCCGTTTACGTCTTTCGGCTCCAAATATGTGCCGTCAATGCAGATTTTGATGTCGTTGTAAATAACGGACACTGTTTTATAGATTTCTTCTGCGGCGGCGTTGACAAAGGTTGCGATGCTTGCGGTGGCAAGTACTCCGATGATGATGCCTTTTGTTTTTTCTTTCATGCTTTTGACAGTCCTTTCTTTCAATAAGATATGTTTTCGCAAAACATATCTTAAGTATACCGCATCAACATGTATATATATATATATATATGAATTTATTGTAAAATTCAAAGAGAGACTGTATGTACATGAGTGGGGGGCGCTTATACCGCCGAAACGGTGTAAAAAACGCGTCCGCAGATCGTAAGTTTCATCAAACTGCGCCCGCGAAAATCGGTGCGGCTTACGCGACGAAAAATGCGGTCGAGCTTTCCCGACCGCATACTGTCTTTTCCAAACTACGCCTGCGAAGCTTCCAACGCGGTGATCATATCAACGCGCGTTTGATGCCGACCGCCCTCAAACGGCGTCGTTAAAAACGCTTCCACGATCATCTTCGCCGTCTCCGGCCCGATCACACGCGCCCCGATGCAAAGAATGTTCGCATCGTTGTGCATCCGCGTCAGACGTGCACTGTATACCTCGCTCACCGCCGCCGCGCGAATGCCGTGCACCTTGTTGGCCGCAAGCGACATGCCCACGCCCGTTCCGCAAATCAGGATTCCCAAAGAGCCCGGGTCGGCCAAAACCGCTTTGGCAGCCTTTTCGGCATAAATCGGATAGTTCACGCTTTCATTCGTATCCGTGCCCAGATTGATCGGCTCAAACCCCAAGGACGTAATGTATCCCATCAGCTCGTTTTTCAGCTCCACGGCCGCGTGGTCGTTGGCGATATAGACCTTCATAGCTTTTTCTCCTTATTCTTCTTCGCTTGCCGCATGCTCGTGCTCGTCGTGCTCATGCGCCCCGCAGCAGGCACAGCAGCCGCCGCATTCCTTTTCGAGCTCCGTCGTGTCGCGTCCCGTCTTTTTGTAATAATCGAGGATCGCCGCCTTCACGGCCTCCTCCGCGAGCACCGAGCAGTGTATCTTGGCCGGCGGAAGCCCGTCAAGCGCTTCCACGACCGCTGCATTTGTCAATTCCAATGCCTTTTCGATCGGCTGACCCTTGATAAGCTCCGTCGCCATGGATGAGGTGGCGATGGCCGAGGCACAGCCGAACGTCTCGAATTTCGCGTCGGTGATCACGTCGTTTTCGTCAATCTTCAAATAGATTTTCATGATGTCGCCGCATTTGGCGTTGCCGACCTCTCCGGTCGCCGTTGCGTCCGGCATTTCGCCGACGTTACGCGGATGGGTGAAATGATCCATTACTTTTGCCGAATATAACATGTGCTTTCCTCCTGTCCTAATTCTGTTTTAATTCTTTCGGGCAGATCGGCGAGAAATTGCGCAGCGTCTGCACCACATATTTGACCTTTTCGACGATGTAGTCCACATCTTCCTTCGTCGTCTCGTGCGAAAGCGTCAAGCGCAACGACCCGTGAGCAATCTCGTGTGGCAGTCCGATGGAAAGCAGCACATGCGACGGTTCGAGCGACTTGGATGAGCAAGCCGAGCCGGTAGACGCGCACACACCTTCGGCGTCCAACAGCAGAAGAAGCGACTCTCCCTCGATGTATTTGAACACAAAGCTTGCCGTTCCGGGCAGGCGCTTGGTGGGATGACCCGTTAAAAGCGCTTCGGGGATTTCCGTCGTCAGACGGTAGATCAGCTCATCGCGTAACATCGCAAGCCGTGCGTTGTCGTCCTGCATATCCTCGACCGCGATTTCCAACGCCTTGGCAAGTCCCATGACCGAAGCCACGTTCTCCGTGCCCCCTCGCTTGCCACGCTCCTGTCCGCCGCCGTCGATCAAGCTTTTGATTACGACACCGCTCTTAATATACAGCGCTCCCACGCCTTTGGGTGCGCGGAATTTGTGTCCCGACAGCGACAACATGTCCACGCCGCTTGTGCGCACATTGACCGGGATATGACCCACGGCCTGAACCGCGTCGGAGAAGAACAGAATCTTTTTCTTGTTCTCTTCGTTGTATTTTTTGATGACTTCCGCAATCTCGGCGATCGGCTCAACGGTTCCGATCTCGTTGTTGGCATACATCACGGCTACCAGGCAGGTGTCCTCGCGAAGTGCCGCCGCCACGTCCTCGGGCGAAACGCGGCCGTTTTTGTCCACATCCAGATAGGTAACGGCGATGCCCTTTTTTTCGAGTGCCTTGCAGGTGTTGAGCACGGCATGGTGCTCGATTTTTGTGGTGACGATGTGGCAGGAGGAAACCTTGTTCCGTTGCATATAAGCGTCTACCGCGCCCTTGATCGCCCAGTTGTCGCTTTCCGAGCCGCAGCCGGTGAAGTATATCTCCTTGGCATCGCACCCGAGAAGAGCGGCTATGCGTGCTCTTGCTCCCTCAAGCAGGGTGAACACCTGCTGCCCCTTGGAATACAGGCTGGAGGGATTTCCGTAAAATTCGCCGAGATACGGAAGCATCTCCGCAAGCACCTGCGGATGAACGCTTGTGGTAGCCGCATTGTCGGCATAGACAAATCTTTTTTCGCTCATGGCTTTTCCTTTCTATGAATGCGCCGCGTCGGGCAAGGCGCTTACAGCAAAGCTATATATAAATCCGTTCGGCCGCAATGCACCGAAAAACAAACCGAGAGCATTACGCCATAGAATATTTTACAGCATAATGCTCCCGATTTATACCTTTAAATGTTAAATTACAGACAATCAATGTCTGTCGGTAAAAAGTAAAGACGAATTTACATCTTTTTCTCTTCGATAAAATCCGCAACATCCTTTACGGTTTTAAGCGTGAGAGCTTCTTCATCGGAAACCGTTATGCCGAAATTTTCTTCGATCGCCATCAGCATATCGACGATTTCAAGGGAGTCGGCGCCGAGATCCTCGACGATGTTTGTGTCAACATCGATCGTGGCGGGATCGACTCGGAACTGCTTGGCGAGCAATTCGATGATCGTTTCTACCATGGTCAAACCTCTTTTCTGCTTGGAATGTCAATAAATTCGGGTCGTACCGATTCATCATCATAATTATATGCAAATGTGGCGCACTTGTCAAGTATTATTTTTAAATATCGCGTAAAAGTGGAGCAAAAAGGCGAAAAAAAACCGAAAAATCGGCTTTTGAGGTAAAATACTCTCGAATCCTATCCGAAAAGCTTCTTAAAAGCATCGACTAAAGCAAAACGTGCCGTCGGTCGGTCATACGTACCGTCGGTCAACGCGTCGAGCTGTTCGTCGGTGAAGCCGCAGGCGAGGAATGCTTCGCGGTCGGTAACGAGATCCATTCCGTCGGCACGGCAAAGCTCCGTGCATAACGGAGGATACAGCACGCACCACCAGTTTTTTCCCCGCGCTTGGCCGATATCGATGCGAAGCGTCGCATATTCTCCGGCCGGGAAAGTGAACGCGCCGTAGCGGCGTATCGGGGCGTATTCGCGTTCAAGCGTGACATGCACGGAATCGTTCGAACCGTTTTCGCGAAGCGTCCCGACGGCGGTTTTCTCCAGAAGGAAACGGTGCGTTCGAAGCGTAAGAAGTGCTTCCGACGCACTTCGGCAGGATTGGGTGAGCGGCGAAACAACGCGGACGATCTCGTCGCGCACTTTAAGCTTGAGCGCTTGGTCATCGGCACGGTCGCTCTGCGCCACAACGCGAAGGCGCACGGTGTCCTCGTATACATTGACGGTCGGCTCTTTTTCGAGCGGTATGACTGTCGCCAGACACGCAAACACAACAAAAGCGGCGGCAAAGGCGGCGAACAGCGCGGGGATAAGGGTCTGTAAAGCAAAACGCGAAAATGGTTTCATACGATATCACTCCCGATTTTTCCTTCAGTATGGACGTCTTTTCGGAAAAATATGCCGATTTTAATGAATCATGAAATCGCTTCGCCGCCCGAGCCGCAGCTCCCATCGGGCGCACGGCGGACGGAGAACACGCGGACGAGAACTTTATCGTTTTACGTTAATTCGGACGCGATAATTGCTGTCGGGCTTTCCCGACCGGCGCTTTCGCCGTCGAAAAAGTTTCGTTGAGGAAAGGGTTGACCTGAAAGGGCAAAGGGTGTATAATGTAGTCGAAGAAAAATCATAGCCGACGAAAGGAATCCTTAAGCATCATGAAACAAACCGAAAGCATATACGAAAGCGCCGACTATAAGCGCTCCCGCTTAGCCTATGCCGCACAATGTACCTTCGAATATTTCGTCACGATCCTCGCGGGTGACGCATACCTCGCCAAGCTTCTCACACAAATGGGCGTCAAGGACTCCGCTGTCGGCGTCATTTCTTCCTTTATCTCTTTGGCGTTCCTGTTTCAGTTGGCTTCCTTATTTCTGATCCGACATATCCGAAACGTCAAAAAAACAGCTACATTCTTCAATACACTCAGCTCGTTCCTGTTCATGTGCCTGTACTTCCTGCCGTTCCTGCCCGTCGGAGTGCGCGGTAAGACCGTTTGCGCCGGTGCGGTGATCCTTTCGGCTTATTTCTGCAACTACGTCGTGACCTCCATGATTTTCAAATGGGGCAATTCCTTCGTCGAGCCTACTAAGCGCGGAACCTTCTCGGCCGGCAAGGAAATGCTGTCGCTGGTGTCGGGCATCGTGTTCACCTTGTCCGTCGGGCACATATTCGACCGCTTTGAGGCCAAAGACAATCTGAAAGGCGGCTTTCTGTTCATGGCTGCGGCGATTTTTACGGTCACAGTCTTGAATTTCATCAGCCTGCTTTTGATCAAAAAAGAAGAAAACCCGCCCAAGGCCGATGTCGTATCCTACAAGGCGGTCTTTGAGAACACGCTCCGCAACAAAAGCTTCCGCCGCGTTGTACTCATGGATTCGGCGTGGAAATTCGCTACCTACATGACCCTCGGCTTTATGGGTATATACAAAACCAAGGATCTGATGCTGACGGTCGGCACGGTACAGATCATCAACATGGTCGGCAATCTGGGGCGCTTCTCGTTGTCCATGCCGTTCGGAAAATTTGCCAACAAATACGGATTTGCCAAGGGCATCGAATTCGGCTATTTTCTTGCGGCGCTTGCCTTTCTGGCAAACTGCTTCTGTACGCCGAACACGTGGTGGCTCATCGTGGCATTCACGCTTTTGCACAGCGTTTCCTTGGCGGGGATCAATCAAAATTCCTTCAACATCATGTACAGCTATGTGAAAACCGATTATTTTGTGCAGGCCTCGGCTATTAAAAACAGTGTTGCCGGGCTCGTGGGCTTTATCGCATCGCTGATCGGGAGCCGCATATTGGAAGCGGTACAGGCGAACGGAAACCGTGTGTTCGGGCTTCCTCTGTACGGTCAGCAGTTATTATCGTTGTTCTCGTTTATCATCATAGTTATTTTGATCGCTTTTGTTCATTTTGTTGTTTCCAAACAAAAAAACCTGCTCCAATAACCGCCGGCGCGGCGGCGCGGAAGCCGCGCTCCAATATTCGCGACCGAATTTTTATAAAACGGTAAAGCTTCGTTCGCGTGTTTTTACCCCGCCGTGCGCCCATTGGGGCTTACGGCTCCCGGGGAAAGCCCCGGAGCAATATTCGCGGGCGCAGTTTAGATGAAATTTGTGGCCTGTGGACGCGGATCATACCCCCGTTTCGACGGCATAAACGCCACCGCCGGCGCGGAAGCCGCGCTCCAATATACGCGGGCGCAATTTAGATGAAACTTGTAATTTGCGGACGCGGTTTTTACTCCGTTTCGGCGGCATAAATGCCACTGCCGAAACTTATCGGTAAGTTGGGCTCAGCTTAAAACCCATTGAAATTCACACTTCCCACCGGCGCCCTCTGATGAGGGCGCTGTCAGCTCGGCTGACTGAGGGAGAGAACAACGAAACATTTCATCATTCATAAAAAAAGTGGGGCAGCGGCAAAATAAATTGCCTCTGCCCCACGTCGTCCCAGACGGGAAGAACGTTTGCGTTCAAAGTGAAACTTCTTCGGGATCACCGTACTTTAAATATATCTCCTTACGATACATAGAGGACGTTGATGTATAGTGCGTGTAATCGACAACGACCTTTCTTCTGTACCACTGTCCCACTGTTTCTCCGTTCGGCGTTTCACAGCCCGATTCCAAATAGCGGTAGTATTCGTATCCTGCGCCGACTGTCCGACCGTATCCTATCCCTCCGACATCTCTGTTGTTGAGTGGCGATATGACGAAAGCGCTCTCTCTTTTGATTTTGTTTTCTTCCGCGTCTTTGATTTTTTTCTCTATATCGGTCTTCTGCCCGTTTTCGCTGATGTCGGTCATGATTCGTGATGATCCGTCAGGCGGCAGTGGTACCGATAATTCATTCACAAGTGTGGTTTTGAAGGCTTCGTCGCTTAACTTTTCGTAATCCAAATTCGCCTGCAACGCCAACAGACTTTCCAACTCCTCGGAAACTCCCGCAGAATTTTCCTCGATGATGTGTTCCATATTTTCGTAAAACCTCGGCAATGGCTCATTGACCACTTCGTCCTCGTAGCCCGACGCGAATATATTGACGAAGGGGTCGTCGGAGGTTTCGTCGCACAGCGCATACCATGCATATTTTTCACGCGGAGTCAATCCTTCTTTGACCCTTCTGTTTACGATGCTTAATTGCTCCCACGTTATCATGTCATCCACACCGAATATGTCCCCATATCCGATAAAATATCCGTTTTCGATGCAATAGTAGATGGCTTCCGCGTTCCAATCGGATACGTCCCCGTATTTTCCCTTGTATTCGAGCCGTTCCGCCGGAGGATTTTTCATAAAAGCCTGCGCCCTGTACAGCATACACGCAAACTCGGCTCGCGTCACTTCTTCCTCCAAGCGCAGCGTATTGTCCTCATAGCCGAATACGATTCCGTTTTCGATGGCGGCAATGATGGAGTTCTTCATATAATTCTCGTACCCGTATTCTATGTCATCGCTTACGTCCGTAAATTGCTCAAGTACGGTCTCATCCACGTCTTCGACATTCAAGTTTGTCCACGTGATGATATCGTAAATACAATTCAACCGATCCAACGGTTGATGGGGATATGCAGCAACAGCTGAAGAAGCCGAAAAAACGGAAAATAGGACGCATGTGCAGATTGAGTAAAGCGCTTTTTTGTTCAACATAGAATTGTACCTCCGTTTTTTTTTCATCAAGTTTTTACGGTGTTGTTTGTTCTTACTGCTTAGACGCAAGACTTTTCCGAAAAGTTCCTTGTAATTCCATGTTTTTCAAAGGTTTTTTTCAAAAAAACAGGTACGGCAACACAACATTGCCGTACCTGCATGGTTTCAAGCAGTTCGCTTAAATTTCGGGAATCTCGATTGCGATTTCCTTGCCGGCCGCGTGGCTCTTGGCAATACCGTCGATGATCGCCTGATTGTAGAGAATCTGGCTGGACGGAACCGGAGCGCCCTTGGACGGATCGATGATGGCGTCGAGGAAGGAGCGGATCTTCTTGTCGAACAGGCTCAT
>CAZYFX010000078.1:0-10048 GCA_964646725.1 uncultured Oscillospiraceae bacterium | reverse complement strand
CGCCGAGCGCGTTATGACCGACCTCGGAGTTTCCCATATCGTCATCGCTGGGAAGACCGACTGCAGTACCGTGCGCCTTGAGCTTGAGCATGGGATATTTTTCCATCAGCATGTCCAAGGTCGGAGTTTTGGCGTTCTTGACGGCATTGCTGGCTGTGTCGGGAGCAAGTCCCACGCCGTCCATGACGATGACAAAGACAGGACGGGAGGAAAGAGCCTCGTTGTTTTGAGAGAAGGTGAGCTTTTCAAGTTTGTTCATGTTACGTAACTCCTGTATTAAATAAATTTTTGATATGCAGTTAAGCCTTTTTGACTTCGGTCAGCACACCGCGAAGAGCGCGTGACGAAAGGATTTTTTCGATCCCGTCGGCGACCGCGTCGAGCGGTCGCTTGGCAAGCGTTACGGGAAGTCCCGTGCGTTGTTCCAGTAACAGCGGCATACCCGAAAGAAGCGCTCCGCCGCCGGTCAGCATAATTCCGTTATCATACAGATCGGCACACAGCTCGGGCGGTGTTGCTTCTAACGTCGCGCACACTGCGTCGGTGATGGCACCGAGAGGCTCACGCATGGCTTCGCGCACCTCGCGGGCATACAGATTGAACACGCTCGGCATACCGGTGCCGAGATTTCGTCCGCGTACCTCTAACATCCCTACGTCGGTGGTTTCGTGCGCCGAGCCGAGCTCCGTTTTGATGCTTTCCGCGGTTGCTTCACCGATGAGAACGTTGAATTTTTTGCGAATATATTCCATGATGGCCTTGTCGCAGGCGTCTCCGGCCACACGCAGTGAGCGTGATACGGCGATGCCTCCGCCCGTTACCACCGCGACCTCGGTCGTTCCGCCGCCGATATCCACGACCATATTTCCTTTGGGAACGCGGATGGGAAGTCCCGCGCCGATGGCCGCTGCAATCGGTTCTTCGACCAATGCCACGCCCGATGCGCCCGCCTCGATGGCGGCGTTCTCCACCGCTCTCTGCTCGACTTCCGTGATCCCGTAGGGAATGCAGACGATGACCTTGGGCTTGGCGAAAAGGGACGAATGCATGACGCGCTTGATGAACAGCTTCATCATCACAAGCGTCAGACTGAAATCGGCGATCACGCCGTCGCGAAGCGGCTTGACGGTGGTAATACCGTAAGGCGTTTTTCCGACCATGCGTTTTGCCTCGGTGCCGACAGCCAACACGCGCTGTGCTGCGAGATCGTATGCGACAACGGACGGTTCGCGTATCACAATGCCTTTTTCCTTGGTACATACCAAGCAGTTGGCGGTACCGAGATCAATGCCGATATAAGCTCCTCGAATATCCGGCATGAGACACATCCTTTCCTAAAGCTGATTTGAGTCCGACGAAGCGCCGAGCAATCCCGGAACGGTTTCGAGAATGCCGATGCATCGGACGTCTCTGCCGTTTTTCCGTAAGACCGCACAAATGTCCATGCGCTCCGAAATACTCTGTGATTCGGTGCAGTCGTACAGATACGCCGTATTCCCGGACACCGCATCGGCTCCGCACGATAACATACCGAGTGCCGGAAGCGCCGTCGGATACTTTCGGTACAGCGCACCGTCGGGGTTATGCGCTTCATCGAGCGCGGACGCTTCAAAGGGATAGCTTGCCTTGGCAAGCGTTAAAATGCACGAAAGCTCCTTTCCGAAGGATGAGCGGAGCGCAAGTGCGGCAAGCTCACGTTCGGACAGTGAGGTCACAAAAAACGCGTGTTTTCGCACACAGCCCAGAGAGGTGCATACGGCCTTTCGAAATTCCTTTAGCGAACCGGTGCAGAATGCCTTGCACAGACTTTCTCCGTCTGCTGCCGCGCCGAAAGAAAACACGGCGTTGTCATACGCTTCAAAGCAGGCTTCAAAGGCGTTTTGCACGACTACGAGCCCGTTCAAAATGCACTCACGGGCAGTCTTGTCGTTTTCGGCGGTCAGACATAAGAGATGGCGCAGATACGCGCACTGTCCGTGCGTAAAGGCAAATATGACGGTTTTTGTTCCGTCGGCGGCCAATGAAAGCGCGCGCGAAACGCAGTCCTCCGCTTCGACCGGGTTGGCCGAATCGCCGAATCGGCGCATGGCTCCGTTGACCGTGACGAGAGAAAGACGCGGCGAAGCTTCGACAGCTCCGTCCAAACAAATCGTTCCGTCCGCAAGCAAGGATGCTCCGCGCGCGACGGGCACGGTATGATAGGCGGCACGCACCGTCAAAGCTCCCGCACGGACAAAGCGCGTAAACAGCGCATCCGAACGGCGCACACCGCTCACCAAGACGGCGCGTGAAGCCGTCGCAAGCGCCGCAAGGTCGAGCGGCGAAGAGTGGGTGGTCTCAAGCAAAAGCGTGTCGGCGGTATTTTGACCGACGGCGGCACAAAGCGTGGGCGTGTCCGTCAAAAGAAGCGGGAACACGCGAAGCAGTGCCGTTTTATATTTTTTCAAAAAGGCGCGAACAGACAGCGTTCGGTCGTTTTCCATGGCGCTTGCGAACGAATCTGTCTCGCAGAAATGCTTGACGCGCTGACGGTGCGCTTCGAGCGCCGTCTCGGTCGCGATACGGACGTATTTTTCACAAAGCGAAGCGTATTTATCCTTGACACGGGAGGCATTATCGAATTTTTTGAGCAAGCCCTTTTTTTCGATCAGCTCAAGGCAGGCCGGATACAAAAGCGAAGCGGCCATGCGACGGTCGGTTTCTTCCGAAAGCCCTTCCTCGCGCAAGAGACGCACAAAGGAGGCAAGCGTCGGTTCGGCTTCGCGTTCGGCGTCCAAATAACGAATCCAGCCCTCAAGCGCCGGAAGATTCTCCTCCAAACGTTTCAAGTAGGCCGACAGTCCGTCGTAGCCGAGCGCCCCGTTTTCGAAGCGCAGAGAAGCAAGGTCGATCCCGAGTAACACGCTTAGCCGACGCAGCATACAGTCGTTTTCCGCGCAAACCTGCGCAAAATGTGCTCGTGCAAAGGTCAGACGACGGGAAAGCTCGGCATCCTTTGTCAAACGGGTCACAAAGGCAAGCAGCTTGCTGATCCGTCGGTCAAGCACCGCCGCATCCGTTTCGGACGGATACAGATGCACGAGAGAGCTGCGCAGTGCGTCGATCAGTCCGGCAAGCGTTTCGTTTTCCTCTTTTGCCCCGTCGGCACCGAGAAAACGGCGAAGATTGCAGTATTCGCTCAACAGTCGGTACAGCTCGTCGATCGGGTGCTTGGCGAATTCCGCGCGGTTCTCGGGCGTAACATACTGCAACAGCACGTCCTTATGATTCTTTTTGACCCAGAATTTGCGTATGAAGCCGTTTTCCGACTTTTTCTCCTCGGCGCATCCGACAAGCAGTGCGTCGGCATCTTCAAACAGCTCGGGAGAGAAAAAGCGTAAACGGTATGCGAGGTTTTCCATGCGTTCCTTTGCCTTTTGACGGCGAAGTGCCTCGTCGGCAAGCGTCGAGGGGCCGATCTCGGCGGGAGACTCCGGAAGGTCGTATTCGCGCGCCGAGATGAGTGTGCGATACAGCTCGTTTAAGCGATATAAGCTGTCGGTGGTCTGCATATCGCCAAGCTCCATGTCCAAAAGCTCTGCAATATCCAAGAAAACCTCACGATATTCGGACAGCGTCGGCAGAATGCGGGCAATCAGTTCGCTTGCTTCGGAAAGCTCGGCTTCGGTCGGCATGGAAACGGACTTTACGGCAGCGAACGGGTGCTTTGCAAGCGGCGTATGCGCAGACAGCGAAACCTGCGAAAGCGTTTCTCGCGCGGTTTTCACCAAGTGCTCCGCACGTTCGAACAAGGCATCGAAGGTTTTGGCGCTTAACGGCTCAAAGGCTTTCGGCTCGACCGGCAGGAGGGATGAAATATCGTTTCCCGCGTTTGCGCGGTCAAAAGCCTCGACAAGCTCGAGCACCGACGCTTCGAAAACAGCATCCGGCTCGGTGAGTGCTTTTTCGTATTTTTTCAAACATGCTACCGCTTCGTCAAGCTCGGTCGGTGCATGGGGAGAGGCGGCGCTTCGTTCGACCGTTTGCAGACTGTCTGCGCGCTCGCGCACCCGTTCGCACAGCTCGTCCGTCGTGGTGCGCAAATCGATCGCAAGTATCGCTTCGGACAGACCCTCGCGGTTGAGCGCTTCTTTTAAGGCTTTCAAATAGGACGGATTTTCGGAAGCGACAAACGCCGTTTTTCCGTCCGACAGCGTTCGAAACAGCAAATTGACGGAAAAATTCACGCTTTCCTCGGAAAACGCGGAAGAAAAGGCCACATTACCGTCGAACGAAAGAGCTCTTTTTTCAACCTGCGTTGCAAAGCGGGGATAAAGAAGCTCATACGACGCGGATTCCTTCGGCGTATCGAAGGAGCCTGTCAAAAACGCGGACAGATTGGGGTTTTCCAATATCCGAGCACCGTTTTCGGCAATGCGGTCATACAACATAAGCTCAGAGAGCGAAACGTCGATGAGCGCCGTTTCGGCTATGAGTCGAATTTCCGAAAAACGTTCATCCTCGGCCTCGGCGATTTCACATGTGCGAAGCTTTTGCCAAAGTGCGGCGGGGGAGGGGACGTACCGTTCCTCCGACAGACCGAAAAACGATGCGGCGAACGGATTGATGAGAACCTCGTCCCGATCGCAGGCAACAAAATACTCGTAATCGCGGCGCATGTGTACCGACACAAATCCCAGCGGCAGATAGCGCATTTCACCGCTTTCGCGCTTGCACAGACGCAAAAAACCGGGGATCAGCCACAGCGTGTGCTCCGGCGTCAAGCCGAAGGTCATGCGGGAAGCGCGTTCGTGAAAGATTTTTTCGTATGCGCCGACCACGGCATAGGGTCTTGACGCAATACGACGGCGAAAGGCCTCGTAGGCTTCCGTGATTTGCTCCAATTCCGCCTTGTTGTAGGCGATACGGCGTTCATCCTTTAACGCAAAGGCGGCAAAATCGTCTGCCAATGCGGCAAAGCGGGCGGGCTTTTCTCCGATCTCCATCGGGCCGATGGCGATCTCCGAGCTGCACATCGGAAGCTCGTCCGGTGAAAGCCCCACAAAGGGAAGAACATCAAGTCCTTTGTATTCGCCGCCGCAGACCTTTAAGGCCGCGCTGTCCGCAAGACTGCGGTAAATCTCGGTCAAAGCCTCCCGTGCGTTCGCTTGGTTGTCCGAGGGCTCGTTCGTTTCGTCGGAAAACAGCGGTGCAACGCCGTTTTCCCGCGCTTCCGCCACATCCAAAACCGCCAAAAGAGACGTGCTTGCCTTGGTCAGATAGCCTTCCGCTTCGGAAGCGGCCAACATCACGTCGATGCTCTGCGCCGACGAAAGAATGGCCGGGTCGAAAACGATATACGTTCCGTCGGACAGCCCCTTGCGAAGCGCCGACAGGCTTTCCGACACGGCGCCGTGCGCGGCATAAGGAGCGCGAATACCGCAAAACAGTGCCGTCATGCCGCTCATGTTGGAAGCGAAAACAAAGATCGGCGCTATCTTCAACCGTTCGGCAAAGGAAGCAAACAAAAGAGCCGCTTCCATCGGCGTGGCGGAGGTTGCCTGCGGTGTGCAGAACGAATCGGGATTTTTGATTCTCTGACGGCGCTCGGGTGCATAGGAATCCCGCGCGGCACACACAAGGCTCTGCGCACGAAGGGTGCTTACCAGACTGCGCAGGGCTTTCACACGTTCGCCGACGGTCGCATACGCAGACAGCGGCTTTTGTCCTTCTGTCGCTTCATCTATACAGGCAAGCGTGGGGCAGACAAAGGCGGCCAATGTCTCGGGATGACGTTCGAGCCCCGTCCATTCGTCCGACGGCAAAAGCTCGATCTCTGCCTCGGCGGTAAGCGTGTACCGATCGACCGACGCTTTCACACAAAGCTTTGCATTCTTTTTGGTCTGCAAGCCCATAAGAAAGGCATGATCAAGCGAAAGATCGTCATTACGGAAGCGGATGACCGCCGTTTTGCCGTTTGCGCAGCAGAAGGAGGCGTCGAATGCGGGAAAAATGCGGCGCGGAAAGGTCGCAAAAACTTCCTTTTCACATACGCCCGTCATTTCAAGAGTCAGACAAAAGGGCGTTTCGGGAAGCTCGGCAAATGTGACCGATATAAGCGGGACAAGCCCCGAGGCCGCCATGGCGGCGGAAAAGATCGGTTCTGCCTGCAAAGTCATATTCGGTTTTCGGTTCCCGTATCCGTTTGTCATGCTTCGCGCTCCTAACGTATTATTTTGAGTACATACATATTCATACTATATCATAGCACTTTTTTGCGAATTTTGCAACAGTTTCGCTTGCTTTTAACAAAAAATTATTTTTTGATTTTTGTTTGCATGTTTTTGTGCCGGTAACTCGAAATCGGGCTCCGTACAGACAAAAAAGCTATGGCAATCCGTTTGCCATAGCCCATCGTTTTCAAACCGGTAGTCAATCGTTTTCCAAATAATCTTTTGCCGCCGATACAAAGCGCTCAAACGCCGTCTGCTTATCGGCACACACGGTACAGCCCGCCGCCTTTTGATGTCCGCCGCCGCCGAACTTCGCGCACAGTGCCGAAACATCGGTGCTCACATTTGAGCGTACCGAGAATTTATAGCCGACCGTGCCGTCCGACAAACGTTTCTCGCGCATAAGTACGCCGATCTGCACACCCTCGACCATGCGTGCCAGCTGAGATACCGTTTCGGTATCCTCCTCAGTCGCACCGACGGCGGTCAACTCCGCAAGCTCGATGGGAACGATCGCCAGCCGTCCTTCGTATAACAATTGTATGTTTGACAGCGCCAGCCGTTCGACCGCCAATTGCGACGGTGTTTTTACATCGAACAGCAGACGGTTGATCTCCTCCGCATCGATACCGACGGAGAAAAGCTTGGCCGCAATATCGTGACTCTGTTCGGTGGTGTTTCCGTATTTGAAGCAGCCCGTATCCGAAGCGATCGAAGTATACAGCGCCTCGCAAACAGCCTTATCGAAAATATCCGCGCGGTTCATGATCATGGCGTACATGGAGAACAGCGCGAACAGCACCTCGCCGGTCGCGGCGGCTTCCGCGTCCACATGCTTTTCTTCTGCCGTCAGCGTATTGATGCGGTGATGGTCGAGCGCAAGCCCCACGTTTTTCTTCAAAACGGGACGGACAGACTCGATCAGCTCGTCGCTCGCCACATCGGCGCAGACAACAAGGTCGTATAAAAAATCGGAGCTTTCGAGAGCCGAAATGCCCTCCAAATAGGTCACGTCCGGTGACTTGATGAAAGACAGACGGTTCGGTATTGCGCAGGGTGTGAGCACTGCCGTCGTTTTCCCGAGCTTTTGAAGAAAAAGCGCAAGCGCCGTCCCGCTTCCCACCGCGTCGCCGTCCGGCTTGTCGTGAAGCACGATCAAAAACGACGAATGCTCGGAAACGATTTGCAGTATATCGTTCAGTTCCGTGTAAGAAATCATTGCATCATATCCTTGTACGAATGAATAAAGCGGTCGGCGTATTTTAACGTGTCTTCAAGCGTTGCCGCCTGTATTGCACCGTCATCGACGGCTACGGTGTAGAAGCCGGCGGTTTTGGCGGTACGGATGGCAAAGTATACGTCCTCGAACACCGCCGTGTTTTCCTTGGTGCCGCCTAAGGCTTCCATGGCCGCTTCGTATATTTTGGGGCTTTCGAATTTATCGGCATGTACGTCATCCGCCGTAACGATGTGATCGAACAGATCGTATATCCCTTTCAGCTTGAGATACGGCTCGAACATGTGACGCGGTGTGGCGGTGGCTAAGGCTGCCTTACCGCCGTGCTCATGCAGCCAAACGAGATATTCGCGCACATACGGCTTTAAATCGATGTTTCCGCTGTGATAGAAAGCGGTCATGCGTTCCATGCTGATATTGCGAACATACTCTTCGTTGCACTTATCCCCATCCGCCAAGCGCTTGATTGCTTCGGGATACGGATATTGAATGCCGAGCGACCGCTCTTCGGCGGTCAACGCACGTCCCAGGCTTTCGCCCATGGCGTCCAACTGGAGGTTGCGCCAAGTAGGCATGGAATCGATCAGTGTGCCGTCCAAATCGAAGATGGCATTTCGGATTTGCATATCGGTTCTCCTTATTTTATCTTAAAATGTTTTTTGATCTTGTAGGTGTACAGAATGTGTATACGTCCCATGAGGCACTCGAAGCACCCGAAAAACAGATTGGAGGAAAGCAACAAGAGCACATACATATAGACCGGTTCACCTTGGATGCCGAAAATGCTCTTGAAGATCAGAAACAGCGCCAACATGGCAGCATTGTACAGCAAAAAGACAAAAGCGTAATACAGCTTTTTGTTTTTTATACGCCTTGCCGCAAAGGCGCGTACCAAAGGATAATACCCGAAAAACGCCGTAAAATACAACGAGCAGGAGCATAACGGCATGAGTATAAAGGACAGAAACGACGCACACAGATAAATCATAAAGGCGTGTGTCGCATCCATCTCCGTAAGCGCAATGTGCAGAACAAGGGAGGCCGCCGCCGCGCAGGCAAGATCGACCATATCGAAAACACTGCCGAGCAGGATAAGCACGGTGATCAAAGCTGCCAAAATCGCCGAAAAGGCGGTTTGACGAACCGTTTTTCGAAGCTTCAAAGCGGATTCTCCTTTCGGGCTATGCCTTCATATAGTCCACGAGTGCGGTAATGGCATTACGATCGGTAAAATCGCCGTCCGCGTCGCAAAGCGTGATGAGGAGCTTCTCCGTTTCGGTCGGATTTTCCTTAGCGGCCATCAGTTTTTTTAAGGCCTTGACGGCGGTACGGTGAACGACGGTCAGCTCGTCAAGCTTCATTTTTCCCAAATAGTTGAACACTCTCACATTGTCGGGCACACCGGTCTTGAAGTTTTTGGCAAGCACCATTTCGTCGTAGTACGCACGGCAGTCGAGCGGTGTAATACCGGTCGAAAAAACGGCGATACGTTTTTGGGAAAGCGCTTGTACGTTCTTGGTGATAAGCCCGACGCCGTTTATGACTTCGGCGTACAGCCCTCCGCCGTAGACGATGCCGTCATATGCAAGCAGGTCGCTTACCGAAACACCCTTTGCGTCTTGCACCTGTGCGTCAAGCGCTTCGGCGATCCATTCGGCATACGTTCGAGTCGAGCCGTATTTGGAACGATACAGAACAACGGTATTCATAAAGCGATAGCCTCCTTCGAAAAAAACAGATTCAAAATGGTTTTTGAAAAATAAAAAGAGTGTTCTTAACAGCATTACAAATACAGTAAGAACACTCGTCTTGGCTGCGGAACTAGGATTTGAACCCAGACAAACAGAGTCAGAGTCTGTCGTGCTGCCATTACACAATTCCGCAATATCTCTCAATCAACATGTGTTATTATAGCACACTCCGCTCGATTTGTCAATGCTTTTTTTTCGATTTTACTGTTTCAATTTATACATATTTTGCTGTCCGTCGGGTATTGCTCTCCGTACTCAAACGGTTTCCTCTCTGCTGTTCGCGTCCGAACGGTAAGCCGCTTCCATGACGCGGTTGACATACGCGCCGTCGGCAAAGCTCGGCGAAAACGGAGTGCCGTCTGCGACCGCCGACAGATAGCGATACATGGAATGGATATGCCCGCGCGCCCAACCGATCGGAGCACGCATACCCGGAAATACCGCCTCGGGACTGTCGTAGCGTCCCACGCATTCGACGGCGGTAAAGCCGCGCTCGCCGCCGTAAGGAGTGCTTGGACGGTCGGAATCGTACACATACAGATAGTTCGGATTCATAAGGTCGAACTTCATAGCTCCCTTTGTTCCGTAGACGGCCAGCGTGAAATCATCGTTGGCGCCGACGGTGACCTTGCTTGCTTCAATCGTTCCGCAAGCGCCGCCGGCCAAGCGGGCGGTGATATAGAACGCTTCGTCGGCGTTGGTTTTCCACGGTTTTCCGTCCGCTCCCGTACGCTCGGGATAAACGATCTGCGAAAGTCCGCGCACGGCGTGAATGCGGTTTTCGGGCGCGTCGCCCAAAACAAACGAAAGAAGGTCGATGGCATGAGAGCCGAGGTCGAACAGCACAC
>CAZYFX010000077.1:0-10086 GCA_964646725.1 uncultured Oscillospiraceae bacterium | reverse complement strand
CGCGTAAGATCTGGTCGATCATGTATTTTGTCCAACCGTAGGGATTCGTGAAGCCCTTGGTCGGCATATCCTCGCAAAGCGGCACCGTCTCCGGAACACCGTATACCGTTGCGGAGGAGCTGAACACCAGCTTCTTGGTGCCGTGCGCACGCATGACTTCCAATAACGTCAGCGTCGTGTCCAAATTGTTCCGATAATACTCGATCGGCTTTTCCACCGATTCTCCCACAGCCTTGAAGCCGGCAAAATGGATCACGCTGTCCGGCTTTTCGGCATCAAACAAAGCGTCAAGCGCCGAAGCATCCGCCACATCGATGGCGTATACGGTCGGGCGCACACCCGAAAGCTCCGCGATGCGGTCGATTACAACGGGATTGGCATTGGAATAATTGTCGGCAATGACTACCTCATGTCCCTTGGCGATAAGCTCGATGGCTGTGTGACTGCCGATGTAGCCCGCGCCGCCGGTGAGAAGAATTTTCATGGTACGGTTCCTTTCTTTACGGTTCCTTACGGACGTTGTATTTTCTCTTGAAATAATATTTTACATCATTTATTGTATGCTGTCAAGAAGTACATATGCATTTTAACATTTTATAAACATTTTCGTGTGTTGTACGACGATTTGCGGTGTCGGTTGCTGACCGATTGCGGACTTGGTAAACGAACGGCTTTTGAAGATGCGGTTTTCAACTTACGAATTTAGCAAAAAGTTTACACTTAATATATATATATATATATATATATCAGCGGTATAATGATTCCGATAAATCATAGAATCGGAGGAATTTGTATGCAAAAGCTTTTTGTTTCGTTATTTGTTTTGGCATTTCTTTCCGCAGGTGCGGTCGGATATGCCGCGCCGACGCTCGAGACGGAGGTCGAGCGGACGGAGGAGATCGTGGTCGAAGCGGAGACGGCGGAAGCCGAGGAAGCGGAGCTGCACGCGGTGGCGCAGGACTTTGCGTGGAGCTTTGATGAGGATACGGGGACGCTTACGATCAGCGGGCATGGGGATATGCCGGATTATAATTATCCTTTTACTTGTGCGCCTTGGATTAATTTAAACATAAAAAATGTTGTTATACCCGACGGGATCACGAGAACCGGTGCAAATGCATTTCGCAGATGCAAAAGCTTGACAAGCATAACGATACCGAACAGCGTGACGAACATTGTTTCGAAAACATTTTACGATTGCAGCAGTTTGGTGAATATAACGATACCGAACAGTGTAAGGATTATTGGCGATTGTGCATTTTTCGGTTGCAGTAGTTTGACAAGCATAACAATACCGGACAGTGTTACGTTCATTGACTCATATGCGTTTGAAGGTTGTAGCAGTTTAACAAGCGTAATTATACCAAACAGCGTAACGAAGATATGTATGAGTACATTTGAAGATTGTAACAACTTGAAAAATGTAACAATCCCAAACAGTGTGACGGAGATATCACATGCTGCGTTTGAATGTTGCAGTAACTTAACAAATATAACAATACCGAACAGTGTAAGAAGTATTGGCAATTATGCATTTTCAGATTGCAGTAGTTTGACAAATATAACAATACCAAGCAGTGTGCGGAGCATTGGCAAATCTGCATTTTCGGGTAGTTCGGATATAACAAAAGAAGGTGCACGTACAGGCTGCAGCAGTTTGACAAAAATCGTTGTGGATAAGAACAACTCTTGGTACAGTTCGGACGATTTCGGTGTATTGTTCAACAAAGAAAAAACAGAGTTGATTCAGGCTCCCGGCGCTATTGAGAGCTATGTGATACCGGACAGTGTGACTAGCATCGGAGATTTTGCATTTGACTATTGTACATGTTTGACGAACGTAACGATACCGAATAGCGTGACGAGCATTGGATATGAAGCATTTGGCAATTGCAGAAGCTTGACAAATATAGCTATACCGAATAGCGTGACGGAAATTGATTCACTTGCATTTCAAGGTTGCAGCAGCTTGACAAGCATAGTGATTCCGGACAACGTGACACAAATCGGAGCGGCTGCGTTTGATGGTTGCAGCAGCTTAACAAACATAACGATACCGAACAGCGTGACGAGCATTGGAGGTTCTGCATTTCGCGATTGCAGAAGTTTGACAAATATAGCTATACCGAATAGCGTGACGGAAATTGATTCACTTGCATTTCAAGGTTGCAGCAGCTTGACAAGCATAGTGATTCCGGACAACGTGACACAAATCGGAGCGGCTGCGTTTGATGGTTGCAGCAGCTTAACAAACATAACGATACCGAACAGCGTGACGAGCATTAGCTATAATGCATTTTACAACTGCGAAAACCTAAAAGATGTGTATTATATCGGCACAGAGAAACAATGGAACAACATTGATATTAAAAGTAACAACGACTCATTGTTAAATGCAACGATTCATTACAGCCCCGCCCTTCCCGCTGCTGTTACCCCCGGTGACCTCGGTGGCGACGGTGAGATCAACGACAAAGACAACATGCTCCTCGCCCGCTACCTTGCCGGCTGGGACGGCTACGACGAAACGACCATCAACTTAGAAGCCGCCGACCTCAACGGCGACGGCAAGGTCAACGTCAAGGACAACATGATTTTAGCGCGCCATCTTGCCGGATGGGAAGGCTACGAGACACTGCCCATCACGGAATAATACCGGAATAATAACAGCGAGCAGCGACAGAAAAATGTCACTGCTCGCTTTGTTTCGGGCAATCAATCGTTCGATTCGGTTATTCGCGCTCTTCCTCGCTCTCCTCCAACTTCAATCCCAACAAATTCACCGCCTCCAACAGTGCATTCGGTGTCATGAAGTCGGGCAGCTCGTTTTTGCGGCAAAACTCGGCGCGCCGTGCGGCACTGTCCTCGCGGCCGCAAAGTCCGACGGCATACAGGTCGGCCTTGGTGTAGTGTTCCGACGGCGGTGCCGCACACACTTCCGCTTCCGAATCCGCGTTCGGCACAATGCCGCTCTTTTCAAACAAGCGTAACAGCGTCTCCGCAGACAATCCCTCAACACCCAACACACCCGCCTTGGAGGGAGCGCGCTTACGCCGCTCTTTACCGGCAAGCGCCGGGGCGTACAGATGAGTCACCTTGTCCCGCGGAAGCATTCCCTTGAGCTTGTTTCGTATCACAAAACCGGCGGGGTCGCTGTCGGTCAGCACGATGAGTCCGTGTGTTTCGGCAATCTTTCGGAGCATGGCTCCTTTTTCGGCAGATGAGAATACGCGAAAACCGTCGGTTGTGAAAATGGGCGCGTCCAAAATGCGCTCCAACCGGATTTTGTCGTATTTTCCCTCCACCAGTACCGCCTGACGGAGTTTGATCTTCTCGGCCATGGCTTACAGCAGAAAATCCGCATCGCCGGTCAATACCGCGCGGACGGTATTCCAAACGCCCTTCGGGTTTTTGTCAAACCGATGCTTGGCAAAACGGGCGCTCTTTTCGTCGTCGAAACGGAGCGTCAGCGAACCGACGGCCGCGTCTCCGATCTTCTCCGTGCAGGTGAGAAAGCAGCCGTTTTCTTCGACCGTAACGGAGCAGGAAAATACGCTTTTTCCGAGCAGCGCGTCGTATTCGCGCAAAACCGCCCGTATGGCTTCTTCGCGCACGCCGTCGGCCAACAGGTGTCTTGCGTCAGCCAAAATGGAGCGTCCGCGTTCGGACAGACCGCATTTTTTCGAGGCGTCGGAAAACTCGACCAAGCCACGCTCGTCGGCCTTTTCGATGACCTCCGAAAGTTCGATGGGGTCGGCTACTTTCGCGTGATAAATGGCAGACAGTAAAAAGTCGGCGTTTACACCGTCCGGAAATTCCGAAAGCAGTAGCAGAAACAGAACCTGTAGCTGTTCGGCTGTGATGAACAATGAAATCCCTCCTTGTGCGTGTTCCGATGCTTTGAGATCGGAGCATGAATATTATACCATAAATAAGAAAATTTGCAAGCCCCGGAACGCGAAAACTGTTTTTTCTTTTTCGAAAACTCGGACGCGAAAACCGGAGCGGCGCTTCGCCGCCCTTAAAAGCTCATGTTGGCAAAGATGCGCCGCATACGTTCGTCGGTAAAACGAAGGTCGATAAAACTCCAAAATGCGCCGTCGGCCGGAATACCGTGAAGCCTCTGCGACCAGCGCAAGACGGCAATACATGTTATTACAGCGTTGATCACGAAAAACGCCGTCAAAATCCACGTCAGTTTTTTTCCCGGACGATTGGGAATGCGTAAGATCCATTTCGCCATGCGCGGATAGATGCTTTTGACCCAGAAAACGCCCAATATTCCCCAAAACAGCGAGTACATCAAGCAGATACGCCCGTTTATGTTGAACGGCATGGCGCTGTAGTCCCACGAACGTGAGCCGAATACCGCCTCTTGCGCCCATGAGCAGACATATTCCACAACACTGCCCACAAGTGCTCCGCCGATGAAGGACAGCCACTTTCCCCGGTTGCGGAAACGGTACAGCGCTGCCGTTAAAACCACCGCGCCGACACCGTACAGCAAATTGAACGGCCCGTAAACCACCCCCGAACGGCTCTCCAAATAGCCGTTTCGAAGCAGACACCAGCCAAGCTCGATGACAACTCCCAAAAAACTGCCGATGAAGCACAGCAGCAACAGCTTGTATCCGTTCAACCCCCGTGCAAAATGGCGGGTGTTACGCTCGGCGGCATCGATGATCGCGTTGGCGGGCGCACCGGGAATCAGCCTTTTATTGCGAAAGCGACGTAAATCCTTCCAACGCGCGTCCAATTCGTCCGTCATGTCCGAGGTCAGATTCTGCGCTTTTTTTAAGCTTGCCGAGGTGCGGCGAAAGGAAGCAAGCGCGCGGTGTACCTCGCGGTCGGTCGCGTCAAAATCACGGACGGTCAAAAGCTTCTCGTAATAGTCCTGTATGCCGTCGTGCGTCTTTATAACGCTGTCCAAAAGTACGTCGGCGGCCTTTTCGGGCTCGGTTTTTACGATATCCGGCTCTGCGTTCGGCCGCGTGCTTTCGGCTGTCGGATGACTGAAAAACGTTGTTTTCATGGATGACCTCCGATGAAATTTTTTTACAGTATAACATGACGGACGGAAAATATAAAGAGCAAAATGAAAAAGGTTTTTTACGATTTGTACAATGGTCGGGGAGAGGGACGCATTTTTCGATTGAAATCGGAAGAAACGGTAAGTGAGCTTTCATGGCTTCTATACGAAAAAACGTATGATATAAGTTAAATAATCGACAAAATGTCGATTGTGCGCGGTTTTCTCTTGCAAAAAAACGTGTTTTATGCTATACTGTTTGCATTAAGTTCGACATCTGTCGGATATACTTCACAGGAAAGGCTGAAATAACAGTTATGGGAGAATACGGTGCACGGGTGTGCAGTAAGATCATTGTTTTGTTTATCGCCATGCTTGCGGGATTTATCGCCAAAAAAACCAAATGCGTCGATGCGGCCGGTATCAAAACCATGTCAAACCTCTTGGCGTTTATCACGAATCCCTGCTTGATCGTGGCGTCCTTGCAAACCGATTGCAAAACGGAGGTGCTCATCACCGCCGGTCATATATTGCTTCTGTCCTTCGTTATCCACGGCGCTATGGCGTTGATCTCCGACCGTATGTTCCGAAAGGTTCGTCAAGCGGGCGATCGCGCGGTCTACACCTTCGGTCTTATGTATATGAATTGCGGCTTTATGGGTTACCCGATCATGCAGGCCATGTTCCCGGAGAACGGCCTGTTGTACGGCGTGATCTACACCATTCCGTTCAATCTGTTCGTGTGGACGCACGGCGTGGCGGTCATGAGCCGTTCGAGCGAGGACGGAAAGACCGGCTCGATCGACTGGAAAAAGGTTTTCTTAAATCCCGGACTTCTCAGCACGATTCTTTCGGCGTTTCTGTTCATCAGCGGCATTCGTTTTCCTGCCGTCATGACCGAGGGCATTTCCATGGTGGGCGATATGACCTTTCCGCTGTCGATGCTGATCATCGGCGGACTGCTTGCGGATATCAAGCTGTTATCCTTGCTTACCGATTGGAAGCTGTTTTTGTTTTCGGTGATCAAGCTTGCCGTTCTGCCACTCGTCGTTCTCGGTATTTTCACGGCCGTCGGAGCGGCGCCGAGCCTTACGGTCGCGCTTGTGTGCGTGACCATGTGCGCCGCGCCCACAGCCTCCAATACGGCGGTGCTTGCCGAGGTGTACGGAGGCAATTCGTCGCTTGCCGCAAAGCTTGTCGGGATCACGACGCTGTATTCGCTGGTGACCATGCCGACGGTGCTGATGCTTGCGGAACGGCTTTTGGCGTGACGAGCATTGGCGATTTTGCATTCGATTCTTGCGAAAGCTTGACAAACCGGGATAGATGTGCTATCCTATACAAGAAAGAGAACCCGTCGTTAACAATTGCCGGACGCTATACAGCCGGGGATTAACTTGCGACACGTTCTCTTTCTTTGTTTATCACGGACACATGATTTGAGCCTTTCGTTATATTACAAGCTCCGATAGAGAGCACCTTTCCTCGTGAAGTCTCTCCCGTCGGAGTTTTTTTGCCTCTTTTATTTTTAACGGAATATGTCAAACGAAAAAGCGCACGGAAACGTTGTTTTGGCGCGTATTGCCGCAAAATGACAGAGTTTGACAGCCAACGACCGAAAGAGACATTTTATTTTTTTTTTTTTTTGGTATTGACATATTTTGTTATTTATGATATGATGTATTGGAAAATAAAAAGTATACATTTGCGTATCGGATTTGCGCTTCTTCCATATTTCATTATATATACAGACGTTTTTTCGTGCCGTTTGCGCCGATTTTTACCGTTTTTTTGTAAAAAAATGTGTGTTTGAAAAAACTTGAAACAAAAATGATCTGCAAATGTATAAAAAACAATCGGTTGGTGGGTGAATCAATGCATTTTCGAAACGAGCTGAAGCATCACGTTTCCGAATTCGATCTGATCGGACTTCGGCAGCGCTTGAGAGCGGTCGCTCAAAGAGACCCGTATGCCGGCGAAAACGGATTGTATACGATCCGAAGTTTGTATTTTGACAATTGCTACGATAAAGCGTTGGTCGAAAAGGAAGCCGGCTACGAAAAAAGAGAAAAGTTCAGGATCCGTTTTTACAACAGCGACACATCGTTTATCCGACTGGAAAAAAAGAGCAAGATCGGTGACAAGTGTCTCAAAGACAGCTGCCCGCTCACATGCGAACAGGTTCAAAGTCTGTTGACGGGCGATACATCCTGGATGCGTTTTTCGAAACACGAGCTGATCCCCGAACTGCGGGCAAAAATGCAATATCAGCTTCTCAGGCCGAAAAGCATTGTTGTGTACGACCGCGAGGCGTATGTGTACAAGCCGGGAAATGTACGGGTGACCATCGATTCGCGTATTCGGGGCAGCGATAAGACGGAGAGCTTCTTAAGGTGCGACGAGCCGGATATCCGACTGTTTGAACCGAATATTTTGGAAGTGAAGTGGGACGAGTTCCTGCCGCAGATCATACGCGATATCGTTCAGTTAAAAAATGTAAAAACAGATAATTTTTCAAAATATGCGGCTACAAGATTTACGGCGTTTTGAGCTCATGTTCTTCCGACGGTACGGCGTATCGGAAAGAGTAAACGAGAGCGTTTTGCGGTGAGTTATCCGCCGACTGTTTATTAAACAAACAATTTATCGATTGAAGGAGCAACAAAATGATCAAATTTTCGGATGTTTTTAAATCGGATTTTTTAAATTCCGCCAATTTAAGCAGCTTTTCGGTTTTGGACACGCTGCTGGCGCTTGCACTTGCCTTTGCGCTCGGATCGGTTATCTATCTTGTGTACAAAAAGACTTATAAGGGCGTTATGTATTCGGCCTCCTTTGGCGTTACGCTGATCGCCATGTCCATGATAACGACCTTTGTGATCTTAGCGGTCACGGCGAACATCGTGCTTTCGCTCGGTATGGTCGGCGCACTGTCGATCGTTCGCTTCCGCACGGCGATCAAGGAACCGATGGATATCGCTTTCCTGTTTTGGGCGATTGCGGCCGGTATCGTTTTGGGGGCGGGTCTTATACCGCTTGCAATCATCGGAACGGCTGTCATCGGCGCGGTGATCCTTGCTTTTGCGAACATCAGAACCGTCGGAGCGGTTCCGTATATCCTGGTCGTCAATTGTGCGCATTCGGTCGAGCCTGCGATCACGGCGCTCATTCGGCAGTACTCGTATAAGTATTTGCTCAAAGCGAAAACGGTCACCAAACACGGCTTGGAACTGACCTATGAGGTGCGTTTTAAGGACAGAGAAGCGTACGCCGTCAATAAGCTGAATGAATTGAACGGTGTGGAGAATGCGACCTTGGTCAGCTACAACGGAGAGTATATGTCGTAATTGGAGAAAACAATGGTTGGTTCGAAAAAAAGCGAAAGAACGTTTATAGGGACGAAGAGCTTTCAACGCATCATCACGGTCGTGCTTTGTGCCTCCGTTTTGCTTTCGTTGATCGCCGTGTGTTTTCCCGGTATGTTCTCCGTGCTTTCAAGAGAGCGTACCGATACGGAATATCCGATAAAGCTGTTCGGACGCAATGTTATCGATATCGATATAACGGTCGATGAGACGGTATGGTCTCAGATGCTGGAAAACAAAATGTCCAAGCCCTATATCTCTTGTGACATATCCATTGACGGAAAAGAATTTAAAAGCGTAGGCTTGAGGTCGAAAGGAAATTCGAGTCTGACGAGCATCCGAGGTGACCGTATAAGCTACCGATTGGATTTTGATCATTATATTGATAATCAGACCTGTTACGGCCTTGAGCAGATGGTCTTGAACAATTTGCAGGCGGACGCAACCTATATGAAGGATTTTATTGCCTACGATCTGATGGAATACATGGGCGTAAAAGCACCGTTACATACCTACGCATTCATAAGTATCAACGGTGAGCCGTTCGGACTGTATTTAGCGGTCGAGGTGTACGACGAAGATTATCTGGAACGAACCTTCGGCAATACCCGTGTACAGCTGTACAACGTAAAAAGCTCCGGATTGGATGAATATGAAAGTGCGCTCGTTGACCCGGAGACGGCCAAGGTGCTCCGCTCTGACGGTATCGTCGAAGCGTCATCCATGGGCGGCCCCGGTCAGCCGCCGCCAAGCAACAACGATCCCAACGGTTTTATGTCACCGCCTCCCGAACAGGGGAACGGGTCTTTTATGCAGGGCGGACAGCCCGCGAACGGGCAACCGCCTATGATACCGCAGGACGGCAATCGGCAGCCCCCACAGGGTGGACCGGGCGGCGAACCCGACGGAGGATTCGGCGGCGGGCCCGGTGGCCCCGGTGGTGGCCCGGGAGGAGCCGGTGGCGGCGATTTGGTCTATGTGGACGGATCGACCGAGAGCTATAATGAAATCTTTGCCAATGCCGTGTCAAAGAACGCCGATGCCGAGGATTTTGCCAAAGTCATTCGCGCGATCTATTATCTTAACCGTGAAAATGTGACAACCGATGAGTTGGAAACCTATTGGGATGTGGACGCGGCGCTTCGCTATTTGGCTGTCCACGCCTTTATGGTCAACGGTGACAGCTATACCGGCAACATGAAGCAAAACTTTTATTTGGCCGAAGAAAACGGCCGCATCACCATTCTTCCGTGGGATTACAATCTTTCCTTCGGCGCTTTCAGCGGAGGCCCCGGCGGCTCGGAAGCACAAGGGGATAAAACAACGACGGTCATCAACCATGCGATCGATACGCCTGTGATCGATGCCGAAATGCCCTCACGACCGCTTGTTTCGGTTCTTTTGGGGAACGAAGAATATAAGAATCGGTATCATGCTTATTTGGAAGAACTGACAGCGTATGTGCAGACGGATTTCATCGACCGACTTGAAATATTCGAAAAGGATATACGAAAACAGACGTTGCGGGAAACGGAACGGTTTTACACACCGGAAGAACAGAACAACGCTTTTGAAGTGTTGAAAAAATTTCTGTCCCTACGCTGTGAGAGCATTGACAAACAGTTATGGGGAGAGATTGCGTCCGAAACCGCTCTGCAGACAGCGGAAACCCTTATTACGGGAGATTTTTCC
>CAZYFX010000076.1:0-10133 GCA_964646725.1 uncultured Oscillospiraceae bacterium | reverse complement strand
CTTCGTAGGCGGCCTTTTCCCAGTACAGACCGATTTCGGGATAGCCTTCGCGATGAGCGACTCTGGCCATGGCAAGGTACATGCCGACCTCGGTGCATTCGCCGGTGAAGTTGGCGCGCAGATCGTTGAGGATGTCCTCGGAAACGCCTTTGGCCACGCCGACGGTGTGCTCGGCCGCCCAGGCCATGCCTTCCTTTTGCTCGGTGAACTTGGACGCGGGTGCTCCGCACTGAGGACATTTTTCGGGAGCGCTGTCTCCCTCGTGAACATAACCGCAAACGGTGCATACAAATTTTTTCATGATAAAAACTCCTTTAAAAATTATTTTTATATTTTACTCTGACATTCTTTGCAGATGCCGGAATAATATACATCGATTGTTTGGGTTTGAAACCCGTTTTTCGGAACATCCGGACAGGGGACATCAAAAACATCGTAAACATGTCCGCACGCTTTGCAGAGAAAGTGACCGTGAAAAGCGGTATTGGCGTCGTAACGAGTTCGAAACCCTTCAATGGCGATGGCTTTGATGATGTCCCTTTCGGCCAACAGCTTGACCGTATTGTAAACCGTGGTTTTGGATAGGGTGGGAAAGCTTTCGCAAAGACCGGAATAGATATCATCGACCGTCGGATGCGTTCGGTGCGTATCCAAATATTCGTAGATTTGCAAACGCAGTGCGGACGGTTTTACGTTTTTTTCTGCCATAAGTTGTTCCGGAGTCATGCTTTTTTCCTCCAAACTTGTAACGAGTTCAAATTTGTAATCGTTACAATTATATTATACTCCGTTTTTTCGATTTGTCAAGGGCTTTTTCAAAAAAATCGCAAAATCACGAAGAATTTTTTCGACAAAAGTTCGGATTGTATAATTTGGAAAAGAAAACAGATACTATACAGGCTGTTCGAATGAAAGCAAAAACGTGAGAATCGAAAGGTGGAGCAAGCGTGACGGCAAAGGAAGCGGAAGCCTACAAACATTGCAAGCGTAAGGCCGAGGGAATATTGGCCGACTGCCCGATCGATAAGCCGATTGCGGCAACTGAGCTGTACCGCTCATGGCGGCAAAATATATTGTGTCTGCAAAGGGGATTGGGGGAGGGTGCGCGAAGAAACGAAAGCGGCGACGCGGCTTTTTCGGTATTTACGGTTCTTTCGGAGCAATCCTTTCGTTTGAGTGTTTACAGCACCTACGGTTGGCGCATGTTTGGGGAACACCGTTCTTTAACGGGTGCGATTTCCGACGGATGTACTCTGCCGCTTTTCTATGTCGCGTTTCGCGAATACCTGGTCGGTTTCGATTTTTCACCCGACAGGTACTGTTTGGATGCTTTTCTTGCGGCTTGCGGCAAACGTTCGGAAAAAGCGCCCACTCTGCGCGATGTTTACAGCTTTCCGATTTTATTTAAAGCTGCCGTTCTTGCACAAGCTGCGGAGATTTGCGATTCGGCACTTTGCGGCCGTATTCGTGAAAACGATGCGGCGCAAGTCGAACGTCTGCAACAGCTTCTGTCTTTTCTGCTTTTGATCGAAACATATGATTTCGAAAATGCTTTTCGCTATTCGCCGACCGAACAGCTTCTCCTATGCGACCCCGAAAGCGCGTATGCCTGCATGGATACCCGAACCAAAGCGGTTTATCGTCGCCGTGTGATAAAACTGTCCACACGAAAGCACATGTCCGAGTATGCTTTTACGGAGAAATGTCTGCAAGCGGCACGGTCGGCCGATGCGGGGGAGAAAGCACATCATATCGGTGCGTATCTGTACCCTGCGCCCTCTCGCACAAACCGATATCTGTATTTCGGTTGGCTTTTCTCTTTAACGGCGGCATTGACGGTATATCTTTGCTCCCACAGCCTGTGGGCACTTGTTTTGATCGTTCCGCTGTGGGAGTCGGTCAAAATGCTTTCGGATCGGGTGCTGTCGCTGTTTTTGCCCGCGTTTCCGCTTCCGCGGCTTGCCCCTTCCGCCCGAAAAGCTTCCGACGGAATATTGGTGGTCATCACGGCTCTAATGACGGGAGGTCGGGACGACGAGCGCCTTTTTGATCGGCTGGAGGAAGCCTATTTGTCCAACGCCGCTCCCAATACCTATTTTGCGATTTTGGGCGATTATACCGACAGTGAACGCGCCGATTCTCCGACGGATACCGCTGTTCTTTCGGCGGCGGTCGAACGCATAGAAGCATTGAACCGCAAATATGAGTCGGTGTTTTCGCTGTTTATCCGTCCGCGCACCTACAGCATGACACAGGGTGTATTTATGGGCTACGAACGCAAGCGCGGAGCGGTCGGACAGCTTGTCTCCTTTTTGTGCGGTAAGGACAACGCTTTTATCTCGCACGATGTTTCCATGACGAGCGAATGTGCCGAGAGGATACGGTTTGTTTTGACGTTGGATTCCGACACAAATCTGCCCTTGAATGCCGTACACGAATTGGCGGGAATTCTACTTCATCCGCTCAACCGTGCGCATGTCGATAAAATCGGACACCGTATTACCGAGGGCTACGGAATGCTTCAGCCGCGCATGGGTTCGGAGCTTGAGGCGGCGCGTAAAACGCCGTTTGCACGACTGTTTTGCGGAAGCGGCGGGACGGAGCTATATGCTTTTGCCGGTTTTGACCTGTATCAAACCCTGTTTGGCCGCGGTAATTTCTGCGGAAAGGGCATGTTCGATAAGACTTCTTTTTACGAGACGCTTTGCACCGAGGGAGCGTGCTTCCCCGAGGAGCAGGTGCTCAGCCACGATATTTTGGAGGGCGAACGGCTTCGTTGTGCCTGTGTGACGGATATCTCATTTACCGACAGCTTTCCGCGCAACGAGCTCAGCTATTTCAGACGGCATCACCGATGGGTCAGAGGAGACGTACAAAACCTGTATTTTGCCTTTGCCGGAGAAAAGAAAACTCATTTGGATTCTCTTTCCCGCTTCAAGCTTATCGATAATGTGCTCAGGGAATGTGTGCCGATCTTTTCCTTTGTTGTTTTGATCATTGCGGCTTTTCTGCCGTCTCCGACCGCGGAGATCTTTACAGTATTTGCACTTTTATATGAGCTGTTGCCCGTACTGTTCGATTTTTGCCGTCTGATCGGGGTTTGGGGCTTCCAATGTGCGGCGCGACGCTTTTTTTCCAAGGGCGTGACGGCGGGAATCTGGCAAAGCTTCTTGCGGTTTCTGTTTTCCGTTTCGATGCTTGCGCAAAACGCATGGGTGACGTCGGATGCCGCCGTTCGCTCCCTGTGGCGTATGTGCGTTTCGCGTCGGGGGCTGTTGGAATGGGTAACGGCCGCGCAAAGCGATAAAGCGTCGGATAAGGACATGCTGTCGTATGTGCAAAGGAATTTATTCGGTGCTTTTGTCGGATGTTTCGTATTTATTTTTTCCCGAAACGGATTCTCACGGCTTTTGGGACTTGCATGGTTTTTCTTTCCCATGATCGCATATTATACCGCAAGATCTCAAAAGGAAAAGCGTATCGTTCCGAGCGAAAAACAGCGGCGGGTATTGACCGAGTATGCGAGAGCTCATTGGCTGATGTTCGAAAGCACGGTGACTTACGAAGACCACGCCCTGCCGCCCGACAACATTCAGTTTGTTCCGCAAAAGCGCATGGCGCACCGCACCTCTCCGACAAACATCGGTCTGTATCTTGCAAGCACCCTTGCGGCGCGTGATTTCGGCTTTATCGATTCCGAGACGCTTTGCAACAGGCTTACGGATACGCTTACGACCGTGGAAACGCTTCCGAAATGGAAGGGACACCTCTATAACTGGTACGATACGACCACATTGCAAGTTTTAGAGCCGAAATGCGTGTCCGGAGTTGACAGCGGAAACCTGCTTGCGTGTTTGATTGTAACGGCCGAGGGAGTCAAGAAATACGTCAATGAAACACCGGAGCTTTTGTCGCTTGTGGCGCGCATGTACGCGCTTGTCGATAAAACCGAGTTTTTGCCGCTTTATGACCGTTCGCGCAAGCTGTTTTCGGTCGGCGTTTCGATTGACAGCGACGGAAACGCGACCCCGAGTCGCGCCTGCTACGATATGCTGATGAGCGAAGCTCGAACCTTAAGCTATATCGGCGTGGCGCTTCGAAAGCTTCCGAAAGAACATTACGCGAGTCTTTCGCGTCCGCTTATCAAAAACGGAGATCGGTTGGGCGTATGCTCTTGGAGCGGCACGGCATTTGAATATTTTATGCCGCCTCTGTTTCAACCGCTTTATCGAGGCTCGCTGTTATACGAAGCCCTGCGCTTCGCCTTTTGGGGGCAACGAAAAAGCGCCGTTCCGACGTCGGTCGGTTCCGTGTGGGGCATATCCGAAAGCGCTTATCATGCCTTCGACGAAAACGAAAGCTATCGATATCGGGCATTCGGCTGTGAGCATTTGGGCATTCGGGATGACAGGGAGAAAAATGCGGTCATATCGCCGTACTCCTCTTTCTTATCGATGTGTATGAATATCACACTTCCGCTTGCCAATTTGAAGAAGTTGAAGGAGCTTGGAATGTACGGCCCGTTCGGCTTTTACGAAGCGATCGATTTTTCACCCGCACGTTGCGAGCGCGAAGGAGAGATCGTCAAGAGCTATATGGCACACCATGTGGGCATGAGCATCCTTGCCTGCGCCAATGCATGCTTTGACGGAATCATGACCGAGCGGTTCTTCGAAAATCGCGCTATGAAAAGCGCACGAGAGCTGTTGGAGGAGAAAATACCGGTCGATGCGGTGTTGCACACAAAGAAAAACGTCGGTTTATGAAATGAGCGGCGAAGGATTTTCGGGATCATCGCTTAAAGTGTCATAAGAGACGTAATAATGTCTGTAAGCCCGGGCATTGATTTTCGAATGTTCGGGCTTTTAAAACCCCAAAAATGACCGAGCCAAGCTTTGAAATTTGTTAAGCAGGATGGCAAAAAATGGAAATTTTCTTTGAAAAAGGCGATTGTCGCAGAAATTTTAAAAATAGTTCGACAGTTTTTCCTTTTATTTTTGTAAAATATGCACTATACTACATGATAGAGAAAAGGAGGCGTAGTATGCCTAAGCAGCTTCCGGCTCCCATTGACGGGACTTTAAGAAAATTCAATCTGCGCGTACCCGAGGTCATTCGAAAATGCAGCGGTATCGTTGTTTTCGGTAAGCGAATCAAATCACTCGTTTTTTCGACCGACCTCTCCATTATAAAAAACGTCAACGCCGACGCGATCATCGCCGTATATCCCTTTACGCCGCAGCCTGTGATCACGCAGGCTCTCTTAATGGCGGCCGACATTCCCGTATTTACCGGTGTCGGAGGGGGACTGACCGGCGGACAGCGTGTGGTCAATCTTGCCATGTTTGCGGAAATGCAGGGAGCCATGGGCGTTGTCGTCAACGCGCCGACCAAAAACGAGGTGTTATGCGATGTGGCACGGACGATCGATATTCCGGTGATCGTTACTGTCGTTCGTGAAGACGAGGACATTGCGGCGCGCGTCGAAGCGGGTGCGTCGATCTTGAATGTATCGGCCGCCGCCCAAACCCCCGCGATCGTTGCCAAGATCAAAGAGCAATTTCCGGATATACCGGTCATTGCCACGGGAGGCCCCACCGACGAGAGCATTCTCGAAACCATCCGTGCCGGCGCAAACGCCATTACCTGGACGCCGCCGTCCAACGCCGAGATCTTCAAGGAGATCATGAATGCTTACCGCGACAATCGGGAGCATCCGTAATTTATATCAATATCTTATTCCGTAAACTCGGAGGAGCACTATGAAAATCTGTTTTTTAAGCGATCTGCATTTAGGTTACAACAAAAACGCGATACAATACGATGCGTTTGATTTCGCCTGCGACGACATTCTCCGCAAAAAGCCGGACGTGGTCGCCGTAGCCGGTGATATTACGTCCGACGGCAACATTTTTGCCGCCAAGCGATTTATCAAGAAGATTTATTCGCTTCATATTCCTGTTGTTATCATACCGGGAAATTCCGATTTCCGTACCCCGAAAAACGTTACCTATCTGGCAGATATCGCAACGCCTCTTGTCGCACGTCACGGTGATATCACCTTTTTTGCCGTGCGTGACGCTTCCGGTCACATTTTACCCGAATGCTTTACGGCACTCGAAAAAGCGAAAGACGGTGACATCGTCGTCATGCATCATCCGGTCGAGGTGTTGGACGAGCACGACAAAAAGCAGTTTCTTTCCTGGCGCGCCGCACATCCGAAAACGCTTGTGTTCCACGGACATATGCACAAGAGTGCTTCAAACGGAACGACCTTTTCGCTTCAGACGCTCGACCCCGACAAAGCTATCGGCGAGAATCCCGGCTTTTTGTACTACGATACCGAAACCGGCGAATGCGAAAAACAGAGCTTTTTCTGCCCCATGCCGTCCGATCTTATGCGCTATGTCGGTATCGTTTGCTACGATCCGTTAAACGATTTGAAGTTTTCGGCCGAGCATAAGCTGGCCTGTGTCGAGCTGTCGCTCGAAGCTTTAAACGCCCCGCGTGATGAGCTCTATCGCAAGGTGTCCGAATGGAGAAGAAGCGGCGGGGTCAACTTGTCGCTTCGCGCCCCCGAGGTTACGGTTTACATGAACGGCATCACGGAGGCGGAGCGTTGGGATCGATTTGTGGATTTGGCCATGTATCTCGGCGCGGAGCGAGTGGTTTTGAGCGTTCCGGCCGTTACGCTGGAGACTATGCGCAAAAACCGCGACCTTCTCGGAAATGTGGTCGATTTTCTGACCCGCCGCTTCACCATGCTGCCCGATAAATGTACGATCGGTGTGGAAAATATGCATATGTCTCCCAAGGAACGCTCGGATCTGACGCGTCACTTCGGATACCTTCCGGAGGAGTGCGTATCCTTTATGAAGCGCTTACAGGAAAAATGTCCGCGCCGTATCGGCTTGGATATCAACGTCGGTCATGCGCGCAACAATCGGCCGTTTCAGGATCGTTATCAGCTAAGTACCTGGTATGTCGAGACGGGGCGTTTTGCCGTCGGTTATCACTTGCATCAAGTCGAAGAAACCGCATCGGGACTTGCGGATCACCGTCCCTTTACCGAACCGTACGGCAGTTTGATCTCGCTTGCTTCCTTCTTCCGTAATTGGAGCGGCGGCGTATTGAACCATGCACCGATCATTTTCGATATCAAGGGTCACGGAGAATATGTCCCCGGCATTGCGATGATCGAGGCGGAAGCCGGTCGTAATGTGTTCGATCTGCATTCGCACACAATGTTTTCGGATTGCGGTGTTGACCGTCCCGAGCGCGTTGTCTCCGTTGCGATCGAAAACGGGATTCGTTTACTCGGTATCAGCGATCACAGCTACGGTATCGGCGATCGCTTGCCGCAGTATGTCAAGAAGCTTCGTGATATAGCACCGAAATACAACGACCGTATCAGGCTTTTGTGCGGTATCGAGATCCCGACGGTCCCCGAGCTGTATAAGCCTCTTTCGCCCGAAGACACCTCTCTTTTCGATTATGCTTTGATCGAGCATATCACAAACGATGAAAGCGTTGTCGGCGGCGATCTGCTCGGCTTTTGCGGGAAGCTGGGGCTTCGATGCGGCATTGCTCACACCGATCTGTTTGCTTACTGTAAGAAATACGGTTATGAACCGACCGTGTATTTTGCACAGCTGGCCAGAGTCGGCATTTTCTGGGAAATGAACATGTCGTACGACAGCATTCACTTCTTCCGCAAGCATGGCTATGTGGAGGATTTTATGAACGATGAAGAAAAACAGCGCATTGTCCGAGAAAGCGGACTGCATGTAAGCATCGGTTCGGATTGCCACCGCAAGGAAGAATATGTCGGTGAACGGGTACATCAAATGTACGATTTTCTGAAAGAAAACAACATCCCGACGGCTGACGCTTATTTCGAATAAAAAGCATAACAAATCGCCTGTTCTCCATAAACAAGGAAAACAGGCGATTTTTATCGGCGTCGGTTAAAGGGCTTCGCGTTCGTGTGCCTTGACAAAGGCTTCCAAAAGATCGACAGCTCCGTCAATGCCCACGGCATCTGTGTGTAAAGAGAGATGATAATTCTCCGTAGCGCCCCAACGTTGGGTGGTGTAGTAGTTGTAATAGGTCGCACGTTTTTTGTCGCGGCGTTCGATGTCCTCACGAAGATCTTTGGCGTCGTTGTCGTAATACTTTTGAACGCGCTTAACACGAGAATCCATATCGGAATACAGGAAGAAATTGATAAGGTTGCTTTGTTCCTTTAAAACATAGTCCGAGCAGCGTCCGACAATAATGCAGGGTCCCTTGGCGGCGCATTGCTTGATGATGTCCGATTGGATCAAAAACACCTTGTCCGAAAGAGGCAACCCATATACACCGGCGGCCGTTCCGAACATGGATAAGGAATACAAAAGGCTGTGTGTGGAAACCTGCTCCGCTTTTTCGAACAGATTTTCCGCATAGCCGCTTTCCTTGGCGGCCATGGTGATGATTTCGTTGTCGTAAAAGGGAACGCCCAAACGTTCGGCAAGCTTTCGAGCGACAAAGCGTCCACCGCTTCCGTATTGACGGCTGATGGTAATGACAGAGTTGATCATGGATAATACCTCCGTTTCAAAATAGAGCGGGCACTTGTAGATTTTACAAGCTCTGCATCTATATTATACCATATTTTTATATTTTTGCAAGCCCTTGAAGTGTAAATTCCGAATTTTTTCTTTTTCGGAAAGTTATTCGCGGGAAGTCTTTCGGTGCTTCAAGACCAGATACGGTCGTTGGAAAACTCCTTGTCCCACGAATCGGTCGGTTCGAAATATCCCGGGATCAACGGATTGATGTGCTCACGCAATACTTCCTCGTTCAGCTCGTCAAAGCCGAGGCCCGGCTTTTCGGGTACGCGGATGAAACCATCGCGGATGAACGGCTTGTCGATGCCCGTGACCATATCCTGCCACCACGGCACATCCACCGAATGATATTCGAGTGCCAGCACATTGTGCATGGCGGCCGCCGTGTGTACCGCCGCTAAGCAGGCGACAGGGCTTTCCGCCATATGTACCGCCACGGCTACGCCGTTTTCGTCGGCTATATCCGCGATCTTTTTGAGCTCCAGCGCACCTCCGCAGGTTAAAATGTCCGGGTGAATGACTGATACGCCGTGTGCCTTGATGAGTGTCTCGAAGCCTTCTTTTAAGTAGATATCCTCGCCGGTGCAGACGGGAATGCAGGTGGAATTGCTTAGGCGCACATACTGGTCGGTATACATCCAGGGGATCATGTCCTCGATCCAGGCGAGATTGTATTTTTCCATGCGACGAGCAAAGCGGATGCAGTCCTCTACGCAAATGTGCCCGAAATGGTCGATGGCAAGCGGAATTTCGTAGCCGATGACCTCACGCGCTTCGCATACATAGTTCTCCAAATAATCCAAGCCCTTTTCGGTCAAATGAATGCCGGTGAAGGGGTGTGCGGTGGTAACGATCTGATAGCTTTTCTGGTGCTTCACCATATCGGCCGTGACCGAACCGCCTTGGACATTGAGAATGTGCGAAGCGTATTTCTTCATGTCATCGATAAAGCCGAGCGGTGCGTTGATTGTGCCCGGCTCGTCCAAAAGCAGGCCGATGCCGAGATCCATCTTCAAAAAGGTGAAGCCCATGTCCATGCGCTTTTTGAGGGCGTAGCCCATATCGCGGCCGGTATGCTTTCCGTCCACATCGGTGTCCGAGTAGACGCGGATCTCGTCACGGAATTTTCCGCCGAGCAGCTGATACATCGGAACGCCGTAGGCCTTTCCGGCCAGATCCCAAAGTGCGATCTCGATGCCGCTGACGCCGCCGCCCTGACGGGAGGGGCCGCCGAACTGTTTGATCTTACGGAAAATTTTGTCCACATTGCAGGGATTCTCGCCCAAGATACGGCTTTTTAACATCAGCGCATAGGTTTTGCTGGAGGCATCGCGCACTTCGCCGTAGCCGCAGATGCCCTGGTTGGTGTACAGCTTCAAAAGTGTGCAGCGCTTGGGTGCGCCGTCGATATCGACAAAGCGCATATCGGTGATTTTTAAATCGGTAGGGGAGGAACAGGTCGAAAAGCTCATGAGAAAGCTCCTTTCAGATTTTTGTTTGGGTGTTTGAGTATAGTATACC
>CAZYFX010000075.1:0-10328 GCA_964646725.1 uncultured Oscillospiraceae bacterium | reverse complement strand
CGGAAGTCGGATTTGAACCAACGACCTGTCGGGTATGAACCGAATGCTCTAGCCAACTGAGCTATTCCGCCATAATCGTTGCGGGACGGCTTGGCTCACGCTTTCGTTTGCTGTGCTCTCCCGACGTTGCTTGTATATTATACCAGAAAGTTTGCCGCTTGTCAACCCCTTTTTTCTGTTTTTTCGCGTTTTCTTGCCTGTTTTTTTCGACATTTTCGCGCATTCGATTATTTTATTCGTTTTTACGTCGTTTCATCTCGGACAAGAGACAAGAAAATCTTTTTTGTTTGCCTTTTTCACCGTCTCTTGTCCGAGACCGCACACGGTTCTGCTATTTCAAATACTCTTGCACGTTCGCCCCCAGCTCTTCAGCCGCCTCCATACTGAACGCTTCGCTGATGACCCGAAAGCCGGATACCTTTCCCGGAATGATCGTCACACGTCCCGTTTCAAATTCCAGACACACACCGTCGTGTACATTCTCCGCCACCCGACCGCCGCGCTCGCGCATGGTGTGCTTGCTTAACTGTTGCATGACGCCGGCACGGTTCGGGTTGCCTTCCACACAGTGCGTACAGACCGCAAACGTCGGGAGCTCTTTTGTCAATGCATTCATGTCATCCGACGCATACAACACAGCAAGCAGATTGATCGCCTTGAACACGCAATCGTCCAACCACAGCTGTTCGAGCATTTCCGTGCGCGTCGTACAAAGTCGGTCGGAAAAGCCGACGGTGTACACGGTGTGGGGGATGTTTTTACGCTCCGCCAGCGTTCGATAGACCGTCGGGCTGTCCGGCAAGCAGACGGTATGCCCCGCGGACACACCGCTCTTTAAAAGCAATACATCCGCGTGGATTCGGTCGAGGTGCAAACCGTTTAAGTCAAGCGTCATATCGTTGCCGTTTTCGTCCAACCACAGCACCGCGTTTCCGTTGTGCGACGTGTCAAATGTTAAATCCGACGTTTTCGCGCGCACACCAAACTCCATCAGAACGTCCGACACAAGCTTCGACGGCGAGTTCTCGACTGCCGCCGATCGCAGCACGAGCACCGCGTTTTTTCGCGCCCTTTCCGTCCAAAGGCTTCGTACCCGATCGGCAAGCACTTCGCGATAGCTTTCTTTCAAATCGGCATATACCTCCGGCTCATAAAAGCGAGACGGCTCACGATAATCCCCGGCGCTGTAAAACAGGTTTGCAAATTCGCGTTCGCTTTCGGCGCTTATCGCAAGCGATTTTTCGTCATACATACGAAGTATGCAGGTGTCACCTCCGCTTTTTCCGATATACACCGTCGTGTTTAACGCAAGCTTTAATGCGGCGAATCGCGCCATGGCATCAAAGCCGCTTCCGAGATCGACAGTGCGCACCTCGGTATGCATAAGGCCGCACAGGACTGCCGCTTTAATGCGATGTGCCGTCGATGAATTTTCGCACAAGACCCCGACACGCGCGCCTTTTTTGCCGTGCGCCACCGTCCGCATGCCGATACACAGGCCGAGACGAACCAAAAAGTCCGGTGTGACATACTTGGCTTCACAGTCGATACCGTCCTCGCCGAACAGAACGCTTTCCTTGCGTCCGACGCGCTTGGAGAGAAGATTGCTTCCCGCCACGTGCATTCCGCTGTGGATGAGCGAATACTTCGAAAGGATCGCGCTGTCCTCGATTTGTGCGCTCCCGCCGACCACACAGCCCTCCGATGTCACGCAGTTTTCTCCGAGCCGCGCACCGCGTCCGATGAGTGTGCCGTAGATTCCGCATCCCATGCCGAGCGTTACACCATCGCCGAGCACCGAGCAAGACACGTCACAGCCGTCCGACACCACGGCAGACGATCCGATGACGGTATACGCGCCGAGCTTGACGTTTTTTCCGAGCACCGCGTCGGGCGAAACGTAAACCGGCTCCTCAACCTCCGCGCCGATGCTTTTCAGCTGTTCCGCGGTAAGTCCCGTATTGACAAGTCCTTTTATTTTCCCGTCCAATGCGCCGCACACGGCGGCAAAGTATTCGTCCAAGGTTCCGATGTCGTGCCACATGCCCTCGGCCTCATATGCGTACAGGCCCGCTCCCGAGGCCAACAGAAGCGGGAACAGTTGCTTTCCGAAATCGTATGCCGTGTTCGCGGGAATACGCTCCAAAGCTTCTTTTTTCATTATATAGATGCCTGTGTTGACCGTGCCCGAAACCACCTGCGACCACGGCGGTTTTTCGGCGAAACGGCGAATGCGTCCTCGGTCATCGTACAAAACCACGCCGTATTCCGTCGGGTTTTCGGTTTTATAGGTGACGACTGTCACATCGGCATCCTTTTCCAGGTGAAAATCAAGCGCCTTTTTTAAGTCAAAATCGTATACACCGTCACCCGACAGTACGAGCACCTGGTCGCATTCGCCACTGCACGCGTTTTTGACCGCGCCTGCCGTTCCGAGCGGTGTTGTTTCGCGCACATATTCCACTGCAAGCCCCGCGCACGGTGAGCCGAGAGCCTCGATTTGCCACGGAAGATACATGGTTGTCACACGCACTTTGGCGGGGGCGCATGCCTTGACACGTTCAAGCACCGTTTCGAGCACTGTTTTCCCCATGAGCTTGAGTAAGGGCTTGGGCGTGTCCTCCGTCAAGGGAGCAAGCCGCGTTCCTTTTCCGCCCGCCAACACGATCGCTTCGAGCGTTGTTTCCATAGAAAAACCGTCCTTTCCGCTTGTTTGCCGCACCGATTTATCCCTATTGTGTGCCAAAAAAGACGGTTTTATTACCGAATGCTCAAAATTTATCAAACATAGATGTTTGCTCTTGCATTCGGCAAAAGATTTTGTTATAATGTAAGTAGTCATATAGTTATACAGGGAGGTTTCATACCGTGAAAAAGCTTTCTCTCTCCGTGTTTCTGTTCTTCTTGTGTTCATTAACGGCTTTTGCCGCAAGCAAAGCGAATATACATATTAGCTACGACTCGGATACTGCGCTGGTCTGTGTGCAAATGTCCATTGCCGACGGTGACGCCATTGTCGGGCATTTCGGACTGCGCTACGATCCGTCAAGGCTTCGTGTTGTCGCGGCAGACGGAAGTGAGCTGCCGGAGGTCATTCCCGATACGGATGAAAACGGAAGCAGCTATTTGACAAGGGTCGTTGCGGCAAGCTCCTCTCATATCGTTATTACCGCCGAAAGCGAAAAGTCGTCCGCGCTCATTGTACCGGAAAACGGTACGGTGCTTTTCGGTTGGTATGCTTCCAAAACGGTCTCGGCCGTTTCGCCCGAAACGGATGGCGGACAGATTGCATGTATTTACTTTCGCTTAAATGAAGACGTTTTGCCGCAAAGCCTGACCGCCGAGGATATCTCTCCTGCTCTGTCAACCGACTGCGAAGGGCTTTCCGGATGGAAAAACGGCGTAATGCTTATCGATTCCGAAAGTCGGGTCTATACCTACGAGGAGCGCGACGGCGCAGAGCTGTTGCTTATGGATATCCGCTTCGACAGCGAAACAAACAGCGAGCTTCAGCCGGAGGATGGCGAAAACATTTCCGACGAAGAACAGACACCGTCCGAGTCGGCCGACGAAGACGAAACGACCGATGCGGATGCGTCGGACGAGATCGAAAGCCCTGACGAACCGCAGGACGGCGGGGAAGGGGACACGGATGCTTCTTCCGACAGCTACGACTCTTCTCTTCCGCAATTGGGCGACCCGATCGAAAGCGGGCGTTTTTCGCTTACGGCTCATGCCTACGATCATAAGCTCCGTTTTTTCTGGGAAGCGCCCGCCGATGAACGGATTTCTTATTATACGCTTACCTTAGCCGATTCCAAAGGAAATGTATTTCGAACGATTGATCGGCTTGTCGGCATTACGCGCTCGGTGACCGTCTTTGACTTAGCTCCCGATTTCACGGTGATTGCCCGCTTGACGGCACATACAGAAGACGATACCAGCGGAACGAGCGGTGCCGAAACGGACTTTGTCATAACGCAAACAAAAAGATACGGTTCGTCGGCCGAGCTTCTTGTTTACACCGTGAGCTACGAACCGGGTATCGGTGAACTGTACGGCTTTGAAAGCGAAGAGGTGCTGTTCGGCGAAGGGCCGTCCAAGCTTCCGACCGTATATCCGCCGGAAGGCTATGCCTTCGTCGGATGGTCAAGTGACGGAGAGAATCCGATCGAAACGGAAACGCTGTGCGTATATGAGGATATGACGCTTGTGGCTGTGTTTGAACCGATCATCGAATAAAAAAATCGGCTCCCTTTGTTGTTTGCAAAGAGAGCCGATCGATTTAAGCTGCGTCCGCAGAGTAAGGATTTCAGCTGAAAATGCCCGCAAAAATTGCTGCCGCAGACGTTATATATAGCTTCGGTCAACGGTGATAACGGTAAAATAACGACCCGGCAAGTCGGACAAATAGGAAGAAAGCATTTCTTTGATTCGGTCGTCCGACATTTTTTCATCCATCGGGACAAGAATATCGAAAATCACATTCGTGTGCGTCTTGCCCTTGACCAACCGAAAATCATGGATCGAAGCACCCGAAAGCGCCGACGTGCTTATATACTCGACCAACTGCTTCTTCAAACGTGCCGTGTCCTCATCATCGACCGCCACGGGATCCATGTGTATGACCGCCGAACAGCCCAATTTTTCGGCCAAATACTTTTCAATGTTGTCGATCGCATCGTGCGTTTCGGAAAAGCTTGCCTTTTCGTCCACTTCCGCGTGCAGCGATACCATCATGCGCCCGGGGCCGTAATCGTGGACGATCAGATCGTGTATTCCGCGCACCTCCGGATAGGACATGACCGTCTTTCGGATTTCTTCCACAAACTCGGCGCTCGGCGGCTGCCCCAAAAGCGGCCCGACCGTGTCACGCGCCGCCGAAAAGCCTGCGTACAGGATAAAGCACGCCACCAAAAGTCCGCACCATCCGTCAAGCGGGAACGAAACAAAGCCGCTAAGCACCGTTACAAGCAAAACGACCATTGTCGATACCACATCCGACAGACTGTCGGCCGCCGTGGCCTTCATGGAAACCGAATCGATCTTGCGGCCGATCGAGCGGTTGTATACACTCATATACACCTTGACCGCCACCGATAAAACAAGAATCAGATAGGTGAGTGCCGAAGCTGTGACCGCTTCCGGGTGCAGTATCTTGGATACGGAGCTTTTGACCAACTCCACGCCCATGAGCATGATGACCAGTGAAACGATCAAGCCCGAAATGTACTCGAAGCGTCCATGACCGAAAGGATGTGCCTTGTCGGGCTTTTCGGCGGCAAGCTTAAAGCCGATGAGCGTGATGACGGAGCTGCCCGCATCGGACAGATTGTTGAATGCGTCGGCCGTCACCGCTACCGAGCCGGAGAGGATACCGGCGGTTAGTTTAAAGGCAAACAGCACGAGATTCAGAAAAATACCGGTCAACGCGCACAGATAGCCGTAAGCCGTGCGAACCTTTGCATCCTTGTAGTCAAAGCGATTGGGAATAAACAGCTTGCCGAGAAGCGTAATCATGCATGTGTTCCTTCTTTCCCATAATAGGTATGCGCCCTTACGGACGCATCAGATAATCGCAAAAGTCTATTGGGTTTTCAAAGGGCGCCCCCCCGATGAGGGTTCGCCCTCTTGTTGACCGCAAAAACGGTCAAAAATTCACCCACTCCTGCGTATTATTTGCGATAATTAAGAGGAATTTCGCCGTCTGCGGACGGCGACAAGGGCTACGTGCCCTTGACCCCGGCGCGGAAGCCGCGCAGCAATTTTCGCGGGCAAGGTTTAGATGAAACTTGAAGTATGTGGGCGCGTTTTTTGCCACGCCGTTCGTCCAATGGGACTCTCGGCTCAGATAGAAGCCGAACCTTTTAGAGAAACGTCGGAAGCCGCGCAACAATTTTCGCGGGCAAGGTTTAGATGAAACTTGAAGTATGTGGGCGCGTTTTTTGCCACGCCGTTCGTCCAATGGGACTCTCGGCTCAGTGCTTATTTGAACTATGTACGGAAAGATCCGCGACCGTTCCGTTTGTCCGCGTATATATCTTCTTATTTTGCTACCTTTTCTCGAACCGCCGGCTCATGCGCAAATTTCGCATTGGACAGCATCAGCTTGATACGGTTCTCCTGGTTGATCTTGGTCGCGCCGGCGTCATAATCCACCGCGACGATATTGGCTTGCGGATATTTCTCCTTGAGCGGCTTCATCATACCCTTACCGACGATGTGGTTGGGCAGACACCCGAACGGTTGGGCGCACACGATGTTGTTTACGCCCTCCTCGATGAGCTCGGCCATTTCGGCCGTCAACAGCCAGCCTTCTCCCATTTTCGCGCCATGTCCGATCAAGCCGTCCGCAAGGCGAATCACGCGGGAAAACGGCGTGGGTGCTTCGAACACGCCCTGCTCGTGAATGGCGTCGATGATGTCCTTTTGCTTTTTTTCGAAAAAGCCGAGGACAAGACCGAACAGGAAGCCTTTTTTCTTCTTCATGCCCAAAAGCTTGGCGTCGGTGACGGAATTGTGGCAGGCAAACATGCAGAAATCCAAAAGTCCGGGCATTACGACCTCCGCATTCTCGGACAGCAAAAAACGTTCGAGCTCGTTGTTGCCGAGTGGGGAGAACTTGACGAAAATCTCGCCGACGATCCCCACGCGAACCTTTTTCTCGGTTGAGCGCTCAAGCGCGGCAAAGTCCGCCAAAATCTCTCTGTAATACCGCTTGACGGTCGCGTACTTCAGTTTTCCGCTTTTCGCCATATCGTGCGTCAGGCGCTCGACCCAATGCTCGCAAAGCGCTTCCGTATCCCCCGCGTGTACCTCATACGGCAGGCACTGGTTGCGCAAGGACATGAGAAGATCGCCCAAAATGGCGGCATATACCAGTCGCACACCGAGCGGAAGGGTCAGCTTGAAAGCACTGTCCTTTTCCAAACCGGCCACGTTTAAGGAAATGACCGGGATATGACCGTAACCGGCCTTTTTCAACGCCTTGCGGAGCAGAAAAATGTAATTGGACGCGCGACAGCCGCCGCCGGTCTGCGTGATCATAAGCGCCAACTTGTTCGTGTCGTATTTTCCGCTTTCGATGGCGGCCAACATCTGCCCGATCACAAGCAGTGCCGGATAACAGGTATCGTTATGTACATATTTCAAGCCGTATTCGATGACGCTCGAATCGTAGTTTTCCAATAAAACGGCATTGTATCCGTAAGAACGCAGGATTCCCGTCATGATTTTGAAGTGCATGGGGAGCATGGTCGGAACCAGAATGGTATAATCGAGCATGCTTTCGTCGAACACCACATGATCGGGCTTTTCGGTCTCACAACCGCCGCAGGCTTCACAGCCGCCCTTGCATTTGGAATCGCTCATTCCGCTTTCGCACTCCTTTCCTCAATCGCGCCGATCAAGCTGCGCAACCGTATTTTCACCGCGCCAAGGTTCGTAATCTCATCGATCTTGATCTGCGTGTACAGCTTTCCGCTTCTTTCCAGAATATCCTTGACCTCGTCCGTGGTCACGGCGTCCAAACCGCACCCGAAGGAAACGAGCTGAACGAGCTCGACATCCTCGTTTTCCACGGCAAATTCGGCCGCATGGTACAATCTCGAATGATATGTCCACTGGTTAAGCACCGTCACCTTGGGCGCACGCGCGGCCATCTGCCACACGCTGTCCTCGCTGACCGTGACGAAGTCCAAAGAGGTCGCCAGCTTATCAATGCCATGTCCGATCTCCGGGTCGGTGTGATAAGGACGTCCCGCCAAAATCAGAATGCGCTTTCCGTTTTCGCGCGCGTAACGCACGGCTTTCTCGCCCTCGTCCCTTATCGCCTGCATATACGTCTCATAGGCCGCAAAGCCTTCCTCGACCGCTTTTTTCACAAGCGGACGTTTGACGGAGAAGCCTGCGCCGTTTAAGCACTTATACAGCTGACCGACCAATTCCTTGCGGTCGTTGATGTTGAGGTAAGGATACAGGAAGCTCGTTTTTTGCAGATCCTCCATGTTGCCGTGAAGGAGCTCGGAATAATACGCCACCACCGGGCAGTTGTAATGATTGGACGAAGCGTTTTCATCCACATTGTAGCTGAGACAGGGATAGAAGATTGCGTCCGTTCCCATGGCAAGGAGCTCCTCGACATGTCCGTGCATTAACTTGGCCGGATAACAGGCCGTGTCGGACGGAATGCTCTGCTGTCCCTTGAAATAGGTGTCGCGCGTGGATAAGGGCGACACGCGGACGGAAAATCCGAGTGCTTTAAAAATTGTGTGCCACAGCGGAAGCAGCTCGTACATTCCGAGCCCAAGCGGAAGTCCGATCGTGCAGCCGTTCGGCTTGCCGGTCGGTTCGCCGTCTTTCGCAAGGCGCGACAGGTAATCACGCTTAAATTCATGCAGATTCGGGAGCTTTTCGGTCTGTTTTTCCAATCCCGCTCCTTTTTCGCACTTGTTGCCGGATATGTATTTGATACCGCCCGAAAAGGTGTTGACGGTCAACCGACAGCTGTTGGTACAGCCGCGACAGACGGCGCTTGTCGTTTTATGCGTAAAGTTCTTCAGATATTCGGGTGAGATCAACGTCGAGCCTTCCTTCTTTTCAAGGCTCTTGGCATACAGCGAAGCACCGAACGCGCCCATAAGTCCCGATATCTCGGGGCGGATGACGTCATGTCCGATCTCACGTTCGAAACTGCGGAGCACGGCGTTGTTTAAGAACGTACCGCCCTGTACGACGATGTTTTCTCCGAGTTCCGAAGCACTGCCGGCGCGAATGACCTTGTAGATGGCATTGCGCACGACGCTGAGCGAAAGACCTGCCGAAATGTCGCACACCCCCGCACCGTCCTTTTGCGACTGCTTGACCGAAGAATTCATAAACACGGTACAGCGCGTTCCCAAAGACACCGGATGCTTGGCCAAAAGTCCGAGCTTACTGAATTCGGCCACATCGTAGCCCATGGAGCGGGCAAACGTTTCGATAAATGAGCCGCACCCCGACGAGCAGGCTTCGTTGAGCATGATGCTGTCAATCGCGCCGCCGCGCACACGGAAGCATTTGATATCCTGACCGCCGATGTCGAGTATGAAATCGACGTTCGGATTGAAAAACTTGGCGGCTTTGAGATGTGCAAGCGTTTCCACAACACCCACGTCCACACCGAAAGCATGCTTGATGAGCTCCTCGCCGTAGCCGGTGACGGCACTCGAAGCAACGGTGATACGGTCACCGCCGAGCTCATAGATACGACTTAACTGCTCGCGCACGATCTCGACGGGATTTCCCTTGTTGGAATCGTAGTAGCTGTAGAGAATGCCGTCGTTTTCATCGGTCAGCGTCAATTTTGTGGTGGTACTGCCGCAGTCGATACCGAGATAGGCCTTGCCGCGATAGGAAGAAATATCCGTTCGCTTGACATCGGCGCGGGTATGACGGGCAAGAAACGCTTCCAACTCATCGTTGTCGGCAAACAGCGGCGGTTCCGTTCCGACGCCGCTTGCGGTCGAACGGCTTTCCTTCAAGAGGTGGCAGAAGCCGTCGAAATCGTAAATTTCCTTTTGATGCGACGCATACAAGGCCGCGCCGTAGGAAACCGAAAAACGCGCATAATCGGGAAAGACCGCATGTGCTTCGTCCAACCCGAGCGTCTCGACAAAACGGCGGCGAAGCCCCATGCAAAAGCTTAACGGCCCGCCCAAAAACATGACTTTACCCGCGATCTTTCGTCCCTGCGCCAGCCCGGCGATCGTCTGGTTGACCACCGCCTGATAAATGCTGGCGGCAATATCCTCTTTTTTTGCCCCCTGATTGAGTAGGGGTTGGATATCGGTTTTGGCAAACACGCCGCAACGCGAAGCGATGGGATAGATGCGTTCGCTTTTTAAGGAAAGTGCGTCCAATTCATCCGGAGTCACATCCAAAAGGGACGCCATTTGATCGATAAAAGCACCCGTCCCGCCCGCGCAAGAGCCGTTCATGCGCTCGTCAAGGCCGCCCGCGAAAAAGATGATCTTGGCGTCTTCGCCGCCGAGCTCTATGACCACATCGGTATCGGGCTCATAGCATTTCACGGTTTCCGCCGTGGCGAAAACCTCTTGAACGAAAGGAATGCCGGCGGCGTTGGCAATGCCGAGTCCCGCCGAGCCGCTGAGAGCACAGTGAAAGGAACGCGAACCGATAAACGGATAGGCGTTTTCGAACAGCTCCAATATTTTTTCGCGCACCTGCGAAAAGTGGCGCTCGTATTTTTCGTGTAAAATCGTACCGTTTTCCGTCACCACGATTTTGGCGGTCGTGGAACCGACATCGATACCGATGTTCAAGACGGA
>CAZYFX010000074.1:0-10346 GCA_964646725.1 uncultured Oscillospiraceae bacterium | reverse complement strand
AACGGATCGTCCTCAAAGGAGACGCCTGCCTGCACGACAGCGCCCGGCGCGTCGGCCGGACCGTCGTATATGATTTTCCCGTCGTGTACGCGCACGATGCGCTTGGCGGATGCGGCAATGCCGTTGTCGTGCGTGATGAGCACGATGGTGTTGCCCTCCTCGTTGAGCTTTTGAAGAAAGGTCAAGACTTCGCGCCCCGTGCGGGAGTCGAGCGCGCCGGTCGGCTCGTCGGCCAGAATGACCGACGGGTCTCCCGCAAGTGCCCGTGCGATGGAAACGCGCTGCTGCTGACCGCCCGACAGCTGTGACGGATAGTTCTTTTCTTTTCCGAAAAGTCCGACTTTTTCGAGCATGGCACGTGCGCGTTCGCGGCGTTCGTGCTTGTCCACACCGGCGTACAGTAGGGACAGCTCGACGTTTTCGATGATGTTCAGTTTCGGAATCAGGTTGTACTGCTGGAAGATAAACCCGAGCGTGACGTTGCGTATTTCGGCAAGCTCGTCATCATCCATGGTGCTCACGTCCACGCCGTTTAACTCATACGTTCCCGAGGTGGGGACATCCAGGCAGCCGATGATGTTCATGATGGTGGATTTTCCCGAGCCGGATTGACCGACGATGGCGACAAATTCGCCTTTGTCAATGTGCAGATTGATTCCGTCGGCCGCCCGCGTCTCGGTTCCGCCTGTATTGTATATTTTATAGATGTTTTTCAGCGTTATCATGTATCTACCTCGATGGCTTTATCTGCCGGGGCCGCCGCCCATACCGCCGCCGCCGGGACCGCCTCCCATGCCGCCGCCCATGCCGCCGGGATTTCCTCCCATGCCGCCCATGGACATACCGCCGCCCATGCCCATGCCGCCCATCATACCGAAGGCGTTTTGGGAGCCGGAGGCGCTTTCGACGATGACCACGTCGCCTTCCTCAAGTCCGGAAAGAATTTCAATGTATTCGTCGTCGCTGATACCGGTCTCGACGGTTACTTCCTCGTATTCGGCTGTTTTGGGAACGGTGGAATAGCCGCCGGTCATGCCGACAGGAGGTGTCATTCCGTCGGGGCGTTCGCCGTTTTCGGAAAGCTCAAAGCCTTCGGGCAGAGTGCTGTCTGCGGGATGCTTGGTATTTTCGCTGTTTTCTTCTCCTGCGGGAGCTTTTGGTTCCCCGTCAGGCGCCGCTTCATCGGAAGGAGCGCCTGAAGCCGAGGGCTGCTTGCCGTCGGGAGGAGTTGCTTCACTCGAGAGTGCTCCCGGTTCATCGGGAGTACCGTTGAAGCCTTTATCGTCAGCACCCTCCGGTGCCTGTGTGGGTTGAGTGTTTGCGGTATTCTGATACGCTTCGGGGTTTTTGATGACCTTGACCTTGTTTCCGCGTCCGACCGCATCGACCGGAACGACAAGAGCGTTCTCCGCTTTTTCCAGAATGATCTCGGCGTCGATGTTCATACCGGGACGAAGCTTGTTCCCGGCTTGATCGCTTCCGTAGTCCTCCAATGTAACGGTGATGGGGTAGTAGGTCGTTCCGTTGGAGGTCGTGCCTTGAATGCTGATATTGGTAATGGAACCGACATAGGTCATGCCGGGTTTGGCGTCGGAGGTGATGTTGACCTTTTGACCGACCGACAGCGAGTCGATATCCAATTCATCGATGTTCATATCGAATTTGAGCGACGAAAGATCGTAAATAATCGCAAGCGTGTTGCCGCCGTTTGAGGAGCCGATCTTTTCGCCCTTCTTATAGTTCTTCTGCACCACCGTACCGGCAATGGGGGCGGTGATCTCGTAGTTGTCGTAGGCGTCCTCGGCATCCTTTAAGGAAGTAGCGGCCTCCTTCAGACTTTGCTCGGCCTTTTCGATGCTGTCATCCAAGGTTTCGCTGTCAAGGGTCAGAACGACCGCTCCGGCGCTCACGCGTTCGCCCTCTTTAAGATTGAGTGCGGCGATCTTGCCGGCAGTTTCCGCGGTGATGGTCTCATCTACGCTGTTGTAAAAATAAGCGGAGCCTGTGCAGGCAATGTCACCGATCGTGGCGGTCGCACAGATCTTTTCCGTGATAGCGCCGGGGTTTTGTACGGCGATGGTGATGTCCAAGGTGCGCACACCGTTTTCGTTGACATCGTAAACCGGTGCGATCTCACGGACGGTGCCTTCAATCTGCTCAAGCGTTCCGTCAACGGTGAGAACGGCGCTTTGGCCGACGGTAAAGGTGTATGCCTCCTCCAACATAAAGGGCACATCGATCAGCATGGTTTCGCGGTCGATGACTGTTGCGATCGGCGTCCCCTTCATGATGTCGTCGCCGACCTCGACTTCGACGCTTTTGATAAGTCCCGTATATTTGGAGTAAAGAACGAGGTCAGCCTTGTCCTCCAACAGATCGTCTAAATTTTTCTGCGCATTGTCATAGTTGTTCTGTGCGCGCTCTAAGGAAGAATCGAGACTTTCGGAATCGAGCCGCATCAAAAGCTGATCCTCGGCCACCGTGTCGCCCTCTTCGAAATAGTCCTCGATGATCTCGCCGCTGGCAAGCACCGTGACGGTGTAGCTGTCGGCGGGAGACAGTGTGCCGGTTCCCGAAAGAACGTTTTGCACATCGCGCCGTGCGACGGTAAAGGTATTGTAGGTCTCGGCGTTTTGCGGGCCGTTTTTGCCGAACAAACCGATTTTGTAGGCGGCAAAGGCTCCGATAGCAGCTAAAATCACAAGCCAGAAGAATATTTTTTTGATCGTTTTTCTGCGTTTTTTACCGCGCGGACGAGAGGATTTGGCTTGTTTCTTTTGCTCTTTCTTTTGTTGTTTTTGTTTTTTCTTCTGCTGTTTCTTTTTTTGCTTGTCGGCCTTCGATTCGAAATCTGACGGCGGCGCTTCTTCGACCGGAAGCGTTTGCTCGGCCGGAGTGGTGATCGGTTCGCTCATGTGACCATACCTTTCCTTAGTTGTTGACATATAAATACATTTCACGTAGGAAGTATACAGGATAAGTGTGTAACGGTTCGGTTGGTTAAGTGAAATTTAAGTGTTTTTTATTTAAATACTTCGGTTTGCGACGCGATTATTACATAATTTCGCAAAACAAGGGGAAAATGGAAGCAAAAGCGAAAAGGAGCGAGAGCATGGAAAACAACGGATATGCGGCGTCGCGCGGAGCGCTTATTTTAAAGCATCGTGTCAAGCTTGCCGAAGCGGCGGTCGCCGGCGGGAAGCTCGAAAAGGAGGGACCGCTCGGCGACACCTTAGATGTATATTGCGAAACGGATGACTTAAAGACCGGTACCTTTGAAAAAGCGGAAGCCGAGATGGTGCGTATGACCGTCAACGCGCTGTTTGCCAAAGCACACATTACGGACAAAAACGTGGATCTTCTTTTGGCGGGAGATCTGATGAATCAGTGTACCTCGAGTGCTTACGGATTAAGCGGCTTCGATATACCGTACTTGGGTTTGTACGGCGCGTGCTCGACCTTTGCGGCGGGACTTCTGACGGCGGCACTGCTCATCGATTCCGAGCAGATACGAAGTGCAGTGGTGGTGGCTTCGTCGCATTTCTGCACGGCCGAGCGGCAGTTTCGTTTTCCCTTGGAATACGGTTCGGTAGCGGGCACGACGGCGCAGACAACGGTAACGGGTGCGGGGGCGGTGCTGTTAACGCGCGCAAAAGAGGACGAATCGTGTGTGGCGTTGACGCGCGGTCTGTACGGGATTGTGAGCGATCGTGGAATCAAGGATGCCGCCAACATGGGAGCGGCCATGGCGAGTGCGGCGGCAGACACGATTTTACGCTATCTTGCAAGCACCGGCGAGACAGCGGAGGCGTACGACGTGACGGCAACGGGCGATTTGGGTAAGGAGGGCTTGTCGCTTGCGCGGGAAATGCTTTCGGACAAGGGCTGTGAACCGGGCGATGCGTTATGTGACTGCGGCGAAAGGATATACGATTCGGAAACGCAGAAGGTTGGGTGTGGCGGTTCCGGATGCGGGTGCAGTGCCTTTGTGACGGCGGGAGATTTTTACCGCCGTCTGCAAAGCGGAGATTTACGCCGCATGACGCTGACGGGCACGGGGGCATTGATGAGTCCGCAGAGCATCAAGCAGGGGTTGTCGATTCCGGGCATCGGGCATCTTGTGTGCTTGGAACGTGTATGAGAGGGAGAATGTGAATGCTTATGTATATAAAGTGCTTTATTGTGGGTGGGCTTTTATGTGTGATTGCGCAGATACTCATTGATCGTACAAAGCTGACGCCGGCGCGGATATTGGTGGGCTATGTGGTTGCGGGAGCGATCCTCACGGCGTGTGGGTTATACGAGCCGCTTGTGCGTTTTGCGGGAGCGGGGGCGACGGTACCGCTGACGGGTTTCGGCTACAGTTTGATCAAGGGAGTGGAAAAGGCGATAAGCGAAAAGGGAATATTCGGTATTTTTTCGGGGATTGTGGGTGCGGCCTCGGGCATTACGGCTGTCATGCTTTTTTCCCTTCTTGCCTCTCTCCTCGTCAAAAGCCACCGCAAATAGGCGGCGAAGCGCCGCTGCAATTTTCGCGGGTGTGGTTTAGAGGAAACTCATACTCTTCGGACGCGCTTTTTACACCGTTGCGGCGGCATAAACGCCACCGCCGCAACTCGGCGGGAATAATGTGGTTATGGTTTGTTCGGCGAAGCGCCGCTGCGGTTTTCGCGGGCGCGATTTAGATATAACTTACAATAAGCGGTCGCGGTTTTTGCTCCGCCGCGCGTCCAAAGGGACTTGCGGCTCAGATGATTAAAAAACTTTTTTGATTTTGCGGAAGCCGCGCAGCAATTTACGCGGGCGAAGTTTAGATGGAACTTATACTCAGCGGACGCGGTTCATACCCCGCCGCGCGTCCAAAGAAACTTGCGGCTCAGATGATTAAAAAACTTTTTTGATTTTGCGGAAGTCGCGCAGCAATTTACGCGAGCGAAGTTTAGATGGAACTTATACTCTGCGGACGCGGTTCATGCTCTGTTTCGATGGCATAAATGCTGCCGAAATGCATTGTTCAAAACGATTTTCCTTGGCGAAAGTCGTAGGAATTCAAAAAAGTACGTCACGTTTTTTGTGTAATTTAACCAAATTATTCGACAAAACTGTCTATATGTTGACAGACACTCCGAACCGTGGTAAAATATATATGTTCAAACATGCCATTTTTTACGGATAACGGAGGAAAGCAACATGCAGGATCTATCGAAGGAAGTCGCCTTCAGTCCGCTGGCCATCATCGGCACACGCGGAACCGAGCAAATGTGCCGTCGCATCGAAAAATACATCGGCGAATGGCGCAAGGAAGAACCGCATTACATCATCGAAGCCAAGTTCCCGCGTTTCGGCACGGGCGAAGCCAAATGTATGCTCACCGAATCGGTACGCGGCAAGGACGTCTTTATCGTGGCGGACTGCTTCAATTACAGCCAGACCTACAAAATGTACGGTATGGAGGTACCCATGAGCCCGGACGATCACTATCAGGATGCCAAGCGTATCATTTCCGCCATCAGCGGCAAGGCTGCGCGCATTTCGTTGATCATGCCGATGCTGTACGAAAGCCGTCAGCACCGCCGCACCGCCCGCGAATCGCTCGACTGCTCGTTCATGTTACATGAACTGGTATCCTTGGGCGTGGAAAACGTCATGACTTTCGACGCGCACGACGACCGCGTTCGCAACGCCATTCCGCTTGAGGGCTTCGACAACCTGATGCCGACCTATCAGATGATCAAGGCCTTCATGAATACCGAACCGGACTTCGATTTGAAGAACACCGTGATCGTTTCGCCGGACGAGGGCGCCCTGTCGCGCGGTATGTACTATTCCTCCGTGCTCGGTGTTCAGTTAAGTATGTTCTACAAGCGCCGCGATTACACCGTGGTCAAGAACGGCAAAAATCCCATCGTCGCACACGAATACCTCGGCGAAAACGTCGAAGGCAAGGATATCATCGTTGTGGACGACATCCTTTCTTCGGGCGAAAGCTTTTTCCATGTGCTCGATAAATTGAAGGGCATGGGCGCCAAGCGTATTTTCGGCTTCTTTACCTTCGGTCTGTTCTGCAACGGCTTTGACACGGTGGACAAGTACTATGCGGACGGAAAATTCGACCGCATTTATGCGACCAATTCCGTATACAACTCCGATGCGGCACTCTCTCGCCCGTGGTTCAAGGAGGTCAACGTCTTAAAGTACATCGCCTACTACATTGAAGCGGTCAATATCAACAAATCCGTCAGCCTGATGCTCGACCCGACCGCCAAGATCCATGCCTTGTGCGACGCCAAGGGCATCGACATTCCGGGGGGCAGCAAATAAGATGCTTGTACGCACGGCAAGCGAAAGCGATCTGCCCGAGTTACTTGCCATTTACAATTACGAGGTTTTGAACGGTTTCGCGACTTTTGACAGCGTACCGCAGACGCCGGAGCAGCGAAAAGTCTGGTTTGATGCGCACAACATCGGCAATCATCCGCTGATCGTGGCCGAGGAAAACGGAAAGGTGGCGGGCTATGCGTCTCTTTCCGAGTATCGCTCCAAGGATTCCTACCGTTCTACGGTGGAATTGTCGATCTACGTTTCCGAGAATTACCGCCGTAAAGGCGTAGCCACGCTGCTTATGAGCACAATTCTTGACATGGCGCGTGCGGACGAAAGTATTCATACGGTCGTTTCGGTCATTACTTCAGGGAACGAGGCCAGCCTTGCTTTGCACCGTCGATTCGGCTTCGAATACTGCGGAACGCTTCGTGAGGTCGGCCGGAAATTTGGCCGTATGCTTGACATCGATAATTATCAGCTCATGGTTTGAGCTGCCCGAAAAGCGGAAATTTGACCGCCTGTTGTCGGATTGAGTGCCGATAACGGGCGGTCGTTTTTTTGCCGAAACCTTAGAAAACGGAATGCTGTTTGAAAAACGCGGGACTGTATCGATACCGGATACAGCCCCGCAGCTCTTTTATTGAATTTTCGCCAACAGCTCGACCAACGCCTTGTGCGCGAACGCAAACTTGCGCGGCCCTCCGTCGGCAAACGCCATGACCTGTTCTCCGCACGAAGCTTTGTCGGGAAGGGTATAGGCCGTCAAATGCGGCTCAAGACTTACAAAACCACGGTAACCGTCGTTTGCAAAGGCGCGTAAAATCTCTTCCAGATGTCCGTCACCGTAGCCGGCGGGCACCACACCGCCGCCGTTTTTGCAGTCCTTGATGTGGATGTAGACCACATGCTCCTTCAACAGCTCATACGCTTCAAGCGTGTCCTGGGAGCATTCCACAAAGTTGGAAAAATCAAATACAGCTTTGAAGCAGGGGGACTGTATGCGCTCGAACAGAACCTTGCATCGACGGGCAATGTTTCCGTAGATGCCCTTTTCGTTTTCGTGAAGCAGGATCACGTCCTCTTTTTCGGCGTAGGCTACCATGCGCGACAGCTTTTCAATCACCTCGTCGGTATAGGAATCCGCTTTGTCCTCGTCCACGAAAAAGCTGAACATGCGGATGTATTTGGCCTTCAGCCGTTTGGCAACGGCGACCGTGCGTTTAAACTCCTCGAAATGCGCTTCGAAATCATCGGTGATCTTGATTTTTCCGATGGGAGAACCAATGGAAGAAACGCGAATGCCGTATTTTTCCATCTTGTCCGCCAACACCTCTAACTCTTCGTCGGTCAGCTTGATGATGTTTTTGCCGTCCACCGTGCGCGGCTCGAAGTAGGAAATGCCGAGCTTGTTCAAAGCTTCAAACTGTTCAACCGTGTTAAAGGAAATTTCATCCGAAAAACCGGTTAATGTAAAGTTGCTCATGACAGATTCTCCTTTTTCTTTTCCGACAAGTCTTTCGCTTTATCGGTAGTAATCAAATTCCACGCCGTACAGATTGACGGTATCGCCGTCCTTGATGCCCTTGCTCTCAAGTGCCGCGATCACGCCGGAATTGCGTAACACCTTCTGAAAATAGGACAGCGATTCGTGGTCACCGAAATTGATGGAATTTATGACATTGATGAGTCGTTCGGCTTCGACGTGGTATACACCGTTGACGTTGGTGACCTTGATCTCGCCGTCGAGCGCGATATCCGCTTCTTCTTCCGGAAGCATTTCCGGTTCATAGACGGTCAGTGGCGGCAGATGAACAAGCTCGCGGGAGATAAGCTCCTTCAATTCGTCCGTTCCTTCGCCGATGGCGGCGCACAGAAAGACGATCGGAATGCCGTGCTCATCCGCAAACGCCTGTAAACGCTCCTTCGTCTCGTCACTTGCCATATCCATTTTGTTGGCGGCCAAAATGCGGGGGCGAGAACCGAGGGCGGGACTGTATTTTTCCAGCTCCTCATTGATGACGCGCAGATCGTCCAACGGGTCGCGTCCCTCTATACCCGAAGCGTCCACCACATTTACGATCAGCCTACAGCGCTCGATGTGGCGCAAGAACTGATGTCCCAGCCCTTCGCCCTCGGACGCGCCTTCGATCAATCCCGGAATATCGGCCAGCACATAGCCGCCTGCCTTGGCATCCACCACCCCCAAAATCGGCGCAAGGGTGGTGAAGTGGTAGTCGGCGATTTTGGGACGCGCCGCACTCACCATGGAAATGATGGTGGATTTTCCGGCACTTGGCATACCGACCAATCCCGCGTCGGCCAACATTTTGAGCTCGAGTTCGATCTCCCATTCCTTGCCTTTGATGCCGCTCTTGGCAAAATTGGGCGTTTGACGGGTGGGCGTGGCGAAATGGCTGTTTCCGAAGCCACCGTTGCCGCCCTTTAAAAGAACATATCGTCCGCTTTCGACCACATCGGCTTCGGACATATCCTTGACAATCCGTCCGCTGGCGCCGTCTTTGATAACGGTTCCGGGCGGCACGGGGATTTCGAGATTCGGCGCATTTTTTCCGTGGCGTTTGCAGGCTTCGCCTTTTTCGCCGTTGGCGGCAACGAATTTGCGCCGGTATTTGAAATTCAAAAGGGTGTTTTGTCCTTCATCGACGGTAAAGACGATATCGCCGCCTTTTCCGCCGTCTCCGCCGTCGGGGCCGCCGTGGGAGATGTATTTTTCGCGGTGAAAGGATACGCTCCCGTTTCCGCCGTCACCGGCCTTGACATAGATTTTTACTTTATCGAAAAACATGTGATTCCCTCCTTGAAAAAAGGGCTCTGTAGGTGCGAAGTGATTGGGGATTTGTTTGGAAATCGGCTGACCGTAGGCGACGGAATCGGAAACAAATCCTAAAAACGGCTGTTAGGACATATGGTCAACTAACAGCCGCTGCCTATGAAATTTGCAAAAGCTTACGCTTCGTAAACGCTGACGCGCTTTCTGCCGCCTGCGATCGGTTCGAACTTGACCTTGCCTGCCGTGAGAGCAAACAAAGTATCGTCCTTACCTCTGCCTACGTTTACGCCGGGATGAATATGAGTCCCGCGCTGACGCAAAATGATGTTGCCGGCAACAACGGGCTGACCGTCTGCCTTCTTGACGCCGAGACGCTTGGACTCGGAATCGCGGCCGTTCTTGGTAGAACCTACACCTTTTTTATGTGCGAAAAACTGTAAACCTAATCTTAACATGCTGATTTCATTCCTTTCGTCGAAGGGCGCTTAGGCGCTTACTCCGTGATCATACTGCATTTCAAATGCTTCGGATACTCTTTCGATACCTCTGAAAGGTAGTCGCGGTAGCCGTCTAACACATGTCCGATTGCCAGTCGTTTGGCCTCATCGTCGATGGGGGATAACCGACAACAAACATATGCTTCTTCCGGACGGATATCCGTAACGAATTCCGCCGAAAATCGGTCAAGAACCGTCATCACAAGCTCCGTCGCCGCCGAGACGGCCGCACACACAATGTCGTTTCCGGCTGTGCCGTGACCTGCATGTCCTTTTGTCTCAAACGCACGGCAGTAGCCGTCGGATGAAAGATAAAAACGAACGTCTGTCATGCCATCATACAGCGGACGGTTTAGCCGATGGTATCGATCTGAACCTTGGAGTACGGCTGTCTGTGACCCTGCTTCTTCTTCTCGTTTTTCTTGGCCTTGTACTTGAATACAACGACCTTCTTGGCCTTGGCGTTTCTGAGAACGGTTCCGGTGACCTTGCATCCGTCAACATACGGTGCGCCGGTCTTGATACCATTTTCGTCGGCAAAAGCGACAACGTTGAAATCAACCTTTGCATTTTCCTCGGCTCCGAGCTTTTCCACGAAAATCACGTCGCCTGCGCTTACCTTGTACTGCTTTCCGCCGGTTTCGATTACTGCGTACACGAAAAGCACCTCTCTTTCATTTTATGACTCGCTGATTATAGGTTTTTATGCAAAAGGGCATAAAATTACACACCCA
>CAZYFX010000073.1:0-10586 GCA_964646725.1 uncultured Oscillospiraceae bacterium | reverse complement strand
GGCGTCCTCGACTGTCCGCAAGATATTGTTTTTTGCCCAAACGGACCGCCGAGGACGTCGGTCCCTACAAAAAATCGCCCAAACCTACGATACTCTCCGCCTTAAAAACAACGCAAATTCTATGCCTTTCACTTTGAAGAAACCACCTCAATTATTCACCATTCATTATTCACTACTCTGCACCGCAGAGTTTTACTCCGCTACGCGCCCAATGGGACTTGCAGCTCAGTGCAGTTTTTTGGCGAACTTTGTACGGAACGGTTCGTAACCGTCTGCTATTCGATGTTTCTTTAATCGGCGAAGGCACTTACCTTCGGCTCCCTCTGATAAGGGAGTTGTCAGCTCTGCTGACTGAGGGAGAGAACAACGACGAAAACGCCCCGCGTTTTCCACCTCAATTATTCACTATTCAATATTCACCATTCATTATTCACTACTCTGCACCGCAGAGTTCTACCTCGCCGCTCGTCCAATAGGACTTGCAGCTCGGTACAAAAGTCGATGTTTTTTAAAGCGGCGCAGAAACTTAACGGCTCCCTTGTGTAAAGGGAGCTGTCAGCGCCGCTGACAGAATTTGAAAGGACGATATCCTATAATGGAAAAAAACGGTAACAGAAAACCGCGATATAATAAGAAGAATACCAACAACGAAAAAGTGAAAATAATCCCCCTGGGCGGACTCGGCGAAATCGGCCGCAACATGACCGCCATCGAATACGAAAACGAGATCGTCGTCATCGACTGCGGCCTCGGCTTCCCCGACGAAAGTATGCTCGGCGTCGATCTGGTCATTCCCGACACGGCCTACTTGGAGGAAAACGCCGACAAGGTGCTCGGTATCTTACTCACCCACGGACACGAGGATCACATCGGTGCGCTTCCCTATGTGCTCCGATTACTCAACGTCCCCGTCTACGGAACGCTTTTGACGCTCGGTATCGTCGAGGGGAAATTGGTCGAACACGGCTTGGAAAAGGCTGTGACACTCAATCAGGTCAACGCGGGCGACAGCGTGCGGCTCGGCAAGTTTTTCACCGCCGAATTTATTCGCGTCAACCACTCCATCGCCGATTCCTGCGCCATCGCCGTGAATTGCCCTGCCGGTACGATTGTCTGCACCGGTGACTTCAAGATCGATCTGACCCCCATCCAGGGCGATATCATCAATCTGACCCGCTTCGGAGAGCTCGGCAAGCAGGGAGTGCTCGCCATGCTCGGTGAATCCACCAATGCCGAACGTCCCGGCTTCACCATGTCCGAACGCAAGGTCGGAAAATCGCTCGATCACATCTTCCGCGGCTGTGACAAACGCATCGTCATCGCCACGTTTTCGTCCAACGTCCACCGTGTCCAGCAGATTATCGATTATTCGTACAAATACGGACGCAAGGTCGCATTGACCGGCCGCAGTATGCTCAACATCATTGCCGCCGCCCAAAGATTCGGCTATATGGATATTCCCGAGGGGACGCTTGTCGATATCAACGAGATCAAACGCTTCAAGCCGGACGAATTGACCATCATCACCACCGGTTCGCAGGGCGAACCCATGAGCGCGCTCTACCGCATGGCGTTCGCCGAGCACGATAAGGTGTCGCTCACCGAAAACGATTTGGTGGTCATTTCCGCGTCCACCATTCCGGGCAACGAAAAGCTGGTCACCAAAATCGTCAACGAGCTTTTGAAAAAGGGCGTCACGCTACTGAACGACGCCGTGGCCGACGTGCATGTTTCGGGACACGCCTGCCAGGAGGAGCTGAAGCTCATGCTGTCGCTCGTCAAACCGAAATACTTCATTCCCATCCACGGCGAATACCGCCATCTGAAGGCGCATACCGATCTGGCGCTCGAAATGGGCGTGGAACGCAAAAACATCGTGATCCCCGAATTGGGCATGGTCATCGAGCTGTCCGAAAACGGTGTCCGTACCCAGGATCATGTACAGGCCGGCAAGGTGCTCATCGACGGACTCGGTGTGGGCGATGTGGGAAGCGTGGTGCTTCGCGACCGCCGCCATCTGGCGCAGGACGGCTTGATCGTCGTGGTCGCTACCGTCAGCTTCGAGACAAGGGAGATATTGTCGGGTCCCGATATCGTTTCGCGCGGCTTCGTCTATGTCAAGGAAGCCGAGGAGTTGATGGAAGGCTTGCGTGAATTGGCACTCGAAACGCTTCAAAATTGTCTGGACAACGATATCAACGAATGGAATACCATCAAGGGACGGATCAAGGACGCGCTGACCTCGCACATTTACGGCATTACCAAGCGTAAGCCGATGATTTTGCCCGTGATCATGGAAGTTTAAAACGTGAAAATCATCAATCCGCATACCGAAGGCGCTTTCATCATGCCACGCATCGACGCGCAGTATCTGAACCGCGCCAAAAAAGCCGAATTAAAGGTTTTGTATTATCTGTTCGAAAGCGGAAGCTCCTTCGAGATCGAAGAAGCCTGTACGGCGCTCGGCGAAACGTCGGAAACCGTTCGGGCATCGCTTGCTTTCTGGCGGTGCGCCGGGGTGCTCGAGGAAGTCGAAGAAACGGAGCGGACGGAAATAACGGACGCCAAAGAGGACAAAGCTCGGAAGCTCTCCGGGCAGGCAGCGAAGATAACGTCGGATAACGAAAAAAACGTGCCCGAACCGACCGTTACCGCGCATCCCGCCTCGAACACGCCCCACGCGCCCGACAGCTATACGCTCGTCGAGATCGCGTCGGCCAGGGACAAAAACGCCGCTTTCGCCAGTCTTGTGTCGTATCTCGAAAAGCTGTCCGGGCGGTTGTACAATGCCGCCGAACAGGGGATCGTGCTGTATCTGTACGATACACTCGGCCTTGAATGCGAACTCATCATGGGCGTGGCACAATATTGTGCGTCCAAAGGGAAAAGCTCCATTCGTTACATACAGAAAACCGTTATGAACATCACCGACGAGGGCGTGCGTACCTACGAGGAGTTGGAAGCCTATCTGGAATCGCGCCGCAAAAAGGACGATTACCGAAGTATGGTCAAACGTGTCCTCGGACTGGAGCGGGCGCTGTCCAAGCCGGAGTGCGGGCAGATCGACCGTTGGGAAAAGGACGGCGTGTCGGAGGAATTGGTCACGCTGGCCTACGAAAAAACGGTGGCCAAGATCAATAAGCCGCAGATCGCCTATATGTCCAAAATTTTGGAAACCTGGCGGGACAAGGGCATAAAGACCGCCGAAGACGTTGAGACGTATGCCTCCAAACCCGACGGAGCGCAGGCACCGTCCGACGGACGGTTGGATTTCGATCTCAACGACTTTTTCGAAAAGCCGTAGCACGGAGGATAACGCATGAAGATCCGTTCTGTTTCGATACAAAGCTTCGGTAAGCTCAAGGACAGAGACTTTACCTTTTCCGACGGGATCAATATCATCACCGGCGAAAACGAATCCGGCAAAAGCACGCTTGCGCGCTTTGTGCGCTTCATGCTGTACGGCTACACCTCGCCGCGAAGCACGTCGCTTGCCGAAAACGACAAGAAGCGCAATTCGCCGTGGGACGGTTCGCCCTCGCACGGCGAAATGACGGTGGAAGCCGATGACGGAAGCGTATATACCTTGCTTCGGGAGCAGGGCGCGCGCGCGTCCTTTTCCGCGACCGACGCCTCGGGGGTGCCCGTGTTCAAGGGCGTTCCCGCCGGGGAAGCGTTATTCGGGCTGTCGGCCGACACCTTCGACAAGACGGCCTTTATCGGCTCGGGCGACGTGCTGTTCGATGATGCCGCCGCGCTTTCCGGTGCCATCAAAAACATGGTCTTTTCCGCCGACAGCGCCGTGGATTCCGAAGCCGCGCTCAAACGGCTGGAAACGCTTCGCCGTTCGATCTTGGGCAAAACGGAGCGCACCGGGAAATTGGCCGAGGCAAGAGAAGAATTGGCCGAACTGAAGGCGCGCGAAAACGCTCTGCGGGAAGTACACAGGGAATTGCTCGGCGCGGATGCGGCACTCGACCGCGTAAAGGAAAACATCGAAGAAAATCGGGTACGCATGGAAGCCCTCGAAAAAGAGAAGGCCAACGCCGAAGCGTATCGCGCGTTCGTTTTGCTTGAAAAGATCAAAGACGCCGAAAAGAAGAAAACGGGAGCGCGGGAAATAAGCGAAAACGCACATTTAGCGGTGGATTTCGACGGTTTTGTGCCGGATCGCGCTTTCCTGACCGAAATGAACCGCGCCGTTCTCACGCTTTCGGCAAGTGCGGATGCGGTTGGGGCGGCACAAAAGACACTTGCCGACGCGGAGCAGACGCTTCGCGCGGGATACGCCGATCTGCGGCAGATGAAATTCAACGATCTGTTGGAGCAGACCGGGAAAACATCCGAGGAGATCGTGCGGAGCATGGAAGCTCTGCGGAAAAAGCACAAGTCTTTAAAGCGGTTAACCGTTTTGTTCGCCTGTTTGATCGTGACACTGCCTGTTGCGATCTTCACCGGGCTTCGCGCGGTACGCTTGAAGAAAGAGCTTGAAAAGCTGGCAAGCGGCTTCGGGTGCGCGTCGCTCGAAGAATTGGAAAAATATCTGGCCGGGTATCCCGCTTCGTCCGCCCTTGTCGCACAGGCCAAAAAGCGGCGCGACGAGGCACAAATGGCACTCGAACAAGCCGAGGTGCGTCGCGGGGAAGAAGCGTCGGCCTTGTCCGACATGTTGGACCGAACGGGATGCGGCATGTCGTATTCCGATACGTCGGCGTTGTGCGAAAAAGCGACCGAGCATATTCGCGCACTTGATGCGGCTCTCGAAAGGGTTGAAAATGCCGAACGTGTGCTTGCCGACTGCACGGCACAATATGACGGCCTATGCGCCAACGCGCCGGAGCGTGAGATTCTTGAAAAACAAGCGGCGTGTTACGACAGAACGCTTCCGCTTCGCGAGGAAGAAAAGCTGCTTCGGGAGTTTGATTTTTACAAACGTGCCGGAGAGGGCTTGGTCGCGCGCGAGCGGGAATTGGAGAAAAAAGCGGCGGTGTTGACCGGTTCCATGGAAAAACCGGACGAGCTGGCGGCAAAACTCTCTCATCTCGAAAAAGAGATCGAACGCATGGAAAAGGAACACGCGGCGCTGGGTATGGCCTGCGAGGCGCTCGAAAAGGCGCACGAGGAAATGCGCGGCAACGTTTCGCCCATCTTAACGCGCGGCGCATCGGAGCTGTTCGAGCGTTTGACCGACGGAAAATATACGGGGCTGTATGTGGACAACGAACTAAGTCTTTCCTTTTTGGAAAAAAACGGCGCCGAATACCGAAGCGCAGAGTATCTGAGCGCGGGGGCGCTCGACGCGGCCTATCTTGCCTTACGTCTGACGCTTGCGGAATATCTGTACAAGGAAAAGCCGGTCTTTCTGTTCGACGACGCCTTTGTGCACTTGGACGATGTGCGCTACGGGCGGGTCTGCGAGCTGTTAAACGTGTTGGGCAAAACGTATCAGATCCTGATTTTCACCTGCGGAACGCGTGAGGAAGCCCGACCGGGCGGAAATATCATACACTTGTAGGACAAACGACGTTGTTCAAAATTGCCGAAACTGTCGCAAGCGGATGCGCTTGCTTTTGTCCGAATCTCCAAAAAGAGCCCGAAAACATGACGGCAATGTTAAATCGCTCTTTTTTTGCTTGACAAAATCCGAAAAAAGCGCTAAAATAGACCCATACACGAAATGCGTTTACGGGGAATCAAGTCCCGAGGTTGTTTTCCAGAGAGCCGTTGTTTGCTGTGAGACGGTATTCGCTTCGAGAGATAACTCCTCCCCGCAGCTTTGGGTTGAACGGCTCTTCGGAGCTCATTAGATCGCAACGGGTTCTCCCGTTACAGAGAAACGTGTTGATGGACACGGACAGAGCGGGATGCGTGCCGAAGGGTGCGCCATCAAAAAGAGTGGTACCGCGGAGATAAAAGCTTCGTCTCTTTTGCACGGCATGGATTTGCCGCGCAAAAGAGATTTTTTTATACGCATTTCTCTGTCCGCTCGACTACGGAAACAAAGAAAGGAATCAAACGGCATGAACGGTTATCAAAAGTATCAAAAGCAATATTTCCCGGCCGACCTTGCAAGCCCGGAATGGATGAAAAAGGACAGCATCGAAAAAGCGCCGATTTGGTGCAGCGTCGATCTGCGCGACGGCAATCAGGCGCTCATCGTTCCGATGAGTCTCGAGGAAAAGCTGGAATTTTTCGGACACCTCGTCCGCATCGGCTTCAGGGAGATCGAGATCGGCTTTCCCGCCGCCAGCGAAACGGAATATGAGTTTTGCCGCACGCTCATCGAGCGCGATCTCATCCCGGACGATGTGACCATTCAGGTGCTTACCCAATCCCGTGAGCACATCATCGCCAAAACCTTCGAGGCGCTTGCCGGTGCCAAGCATGCGGTGGTTCATCTGTACAACTCCACCTCGGTGGCACAGCGCGAGCAGGTGTTCCGCAAATCCAAGGAAGAGATCGTGGACATCGCGGTTTTCGGCGCCAAGCTTTTAAACGAATATGCCGCCAAAACGCCGGGACATTTCACCTTCGAATATTCGCCCGAAAGCTTTACCGGCACCGAGCCGGACTACGCGGTCGAAATCTGCAACGCCGTCATCGATATCTGGAAGCCCACGCCCGACCGCAAGGTCATCATCAATCTGCCGGTCACGGTGTCGCATTCCATGCCGCACGTTTACGCGAGCCAAGTTGAATACATGTGTAAGCATTTGAATAACCGCGAGAACTTGATCATTTCGCTTCATCCGCACAACGACCGCGGCTGTGCCGTCGCCGACAGCGAAATGGGCTTGCTTGCGGGAGCCGACCGTATCGAGGGTACGCTGTTCGGAAACGGTGAACGCACGGGAAATGTGGATATCATTACACTGGCGCTCAACATGTATTCGCAGGGCGTTGACCCCGAGCTTGATTTTTCCGATCTTCCGCAGATCAGCGAAATGTACGAGCGCGTGACCCGTATGCACGTCTACGAGCGTCAGCCGTACAGCGGTGCGCTGGTGTTCGCCGCCTTCAGCGGTTCGCATCAGGATGCGATTGCCAAGGGCATGAAGTATCGTGAGGAAAACGGAAGCAAAATCTGGAACGTACCGTATCTGCCCATTGACCCGACCGACGTGGGACGTGTGTACGAAGCGGACGTTATCCGTATCAATTCGCAGTCCGGCAAGGGTGGAATCGGCTATTTACTCGAAAAGTCGTATTCGCTCAATCTTCCGCCCAAAATGCGCGAGGAATTCGGTTACCATGTCAAGAGCGTTTCCGACCACGCGCACAAGGAGCTGTCGCCGAACGAGGTATACGACATCTTTATGCGCGACTATATCGGTGTAAGCGGACGTCTTTCGGTGCCGTCGGCGCATTATCGCCAGGAAAACGGCATCACGGCCGATGTGGAAGTGCTGTTTGACGGAAAGCTCCATAAGGTGAACGCCGTCGGAAACGGACGTTTGGATGCGGTCAGCGGTGCGATCAAATCGGTCATCGGGGACATTTACACGTTAGAGACATATTCCGAGCATGCCATCGAGGACAGCTCCAAATCCAGAGCCGCTTCGTATGTTTCGGTCAAGACGGCCGACGGAAGCGTGTTCTGGGGCGCGGGTGTGGATGAGGATATCATCGTTTCCTCCATCAAGGCGCTGGTCTGCGCACTCAACCGCATGTTTGCCGCACAAAAATAAAACCGTCTTTTCTAAAGAACCAATATCCAAGGAGAAAACCGTATGAAATTGACAGGCGCACAAATTCTTGTTGAAGCGCTGATCGAGCAGGGCGTAGACACCGTTTTCGGCTATCCCGGCGGTCAGGTGCTCAACATCTACGATGAGCTTTATAAAAGCAGTGATCGACTGCACCATGTGTTGGCTGCCCACGAGCAGGGCGCGGCTCATGCCGCCGACGGCTATTCCCGTGCGACCGGACGTGTCGGCGTGGTTATCGCCACCTCCGGCCCGGGTGCGACCAACTTAGTCACGGGTATCGCCACGGCGATGTTAGATTCCGTTCCGATGGTTGCCATTACCGGAAACGTTCCGTGCGATTTGATCGGACGCGACAGCTTCCAGGAGATCGACATCACCGGCGTGACGCTTCCGATCACCAAGCACAACTACTTTGTGCAACGACCCGACCAGTTGGCCGACATCATCCGCGAGGCGTTCCGCATCGCCAAGTCCGGCCGTCCGGGGCCGGTGCTCATCGACATCCCGAAGGACGTGCAGATGGGACTTGCCGAATACGAAAAGCAGCCCGCCGTTTTGCCGTTCCCCAACAAAATCGCGCCGCAGAGCGACATCGAACGCGCGGCGGAGATTTTGAAGAACAGCAGTCGTCCGTACATTTACATCGGCGGCGGCGTGGCGGGAGCCGGTATGGCGAAGGATATCTGTGCATTGGCCGACAAGATCGACGCCTTTATCGGCTGCTCGTTCATGGGGCTTTCGGCCATCCCCACCGCCAACCGACGTTTCTTGGGGATGCAGGGTATGCATGGGCACTACGCTTCTTCGGTCGCGCAGGATGAGGCCGATGTGATTTTGGCCGTCGGTGTGCGCTTTTCCGACCGTGCGACCGGCAACAAGGCGCGGTATGCGAAAAATGCGAAGATCATTCATCTGGATCTCGATTTTTCCGAGATCAACAAGAACATTCCGGTGGCCGTCGGCATCTGCGGCGACATTGTGGATTCCTTCCGTCGTTTGGCCGAGGCGGTTCCGAGTGCGGTACACCCGGCCTGGGATGCGCTCGTAACGGCACTTCGCGCCAAGGAAAACGAAAGCTATGTCAAAACGGACAAGCTCACTCCCAAGCGCGCCATTGATATCATTAACGCCGAAACGGCGCCCGAAACGGTCATTGCGACGGATGTGGGACAGCATCAGATGTGGGCGGCTCAATACTGCGATTTTCGCGAGGAGCGCAAAATGGTTTCCAGCGGCGGTTTGGGCACGATGGGCTTCGGTTTGGGAGCGGCCATCGGCGCGTGCATCGGTTCGCGCTGCAAAACGGTGCTTATCACGGGCGACGGAAGCTTCGGCATGAATCTGAATGAACTGGCGACAGCGGTCTCGACCGGTGTGCCGGTGACGGTCGTTGTCTTTAACAACGGCGTTTTGGGCATGGTGCGTCAATGGCAGACGCTGTTTTTCAACCGTCACTATTCGAACACGACGCTTGAGCGCAAGACGGATTTCGTAAAGCTGGCCGAGGCGTTCGGAGCACGCGGCTATCGCGCGGACACGCCGGAAAGCTTTACCGAGGTGTTCCGAGATGCCTATGCATCGGGTGAGCCGTGCGTGATCGACTGCAAGATCGACCCGGACGAATTTGTTCTGCCGATGCTGCCGCCGGGCGGAAGCATTGACGACATCATCACGGAAAAGGAGGCGTAAACATGGGTATGGATATGACTACCGAAAACAAGGGCTCGAAGTTCGTCATCGCCGTCTATGTGGAAAACAAGTTCGGCGTACTGACGCGCGTCACCAGCATGTTTACGCGCCGCGGCTTTAACATCGATGCGCTGACGGTGGGGGAAACCGAGTCGCCCGAATACAGCCGTATCACCATCACCATGAGCGGGGACGGCTATGCGCGTGACCAGATGATCAACCAGCTGCGCAAGCTGTTCAACGTGAAAAAGGTCGAGGTGCTGGAAAAGGGCACATCGATCGACCGCGAGCTTATGCTTTTAAAGGTCAAAAACAGTGCGGAAAACCGTCAGGAGATCATGTCGGTGGTGGATATTTTCCGCTGCAAGATCATCGATTACGCGGTAGACGCGCTGTGTATCGAGGTAACGGGCGAACCGAGCAAGATCGATGCATTTGTTCAGCTGATGAAGCCGTTCGGTATCATCGAGCTGTGCCGCACGGGTATCGTCGCGTTGGATCGGGGCAGTTCGAGCTTGCTCACCCGATAAAACCGTTTCATTTTGTCAATTCTTTATAAAGGAGTAATATATCATGGCAAACAACATCTACTATCAGAACGATTGCGATCTGAACAAGTTAAAGGGCAAAACCGTTGCCATCATCGGCTACGGTTCCCAGGGACACGCTCACGCGCTCAATCTGCGCGATTCCGGCGTGAATGTCATCGTCGGTCTGTACAACGGCTCCAAGAGCTGGGAAAAGGCCGAAAAGGCGGGTCTTAAAGTCATGGTTGCGGCCGATGCGGCCAAGGAAGCCGACCTGATCATGATTCTCATCAACGACGAAAAGCAGGCCAAGTTGTACAAGGAAAGCATCGAGCCGAACCTGACCGAGGGCAAGACGCTTGCGTTCGCGCACGGCTTTAACATCCACTTCAAGTGCATCCGTCCGCCCAAGAACGTCAACGTGATCATGATCGCACCGAAGGGCCCGGGTCATACGGTCAGAAGCGAATATCTGGCCGGCAAGGGCGTTCCGTGCTTAATCGCCGTTGAGCAGGATGCGACCGGAGACGCTTTGGATATCGGACTTGCGTATGCGTTGGGTATCGGCGGTGCGCGTGCGGGTGTATTGGAAACGACCTTCCGCACCGAGACCGAGACGGATTTGTTCGGCGAGCAGGCCGTGCTTTGCGGCGGTGTTTGT
>CAZYFX010000072.1:0-10614 GCA_964646725.1 uncultured Oscillospiraceae bacterium | reverse complement strand
CAAAGGGGGCAGACTGTAAATCTGTTGTCAGTGACTTCGGTGGTCCGAATCCACCTTCCCCCACCAGAAAAAAGCACATCGAAAGATGTGCTTTTTTCGATGATATTAATCCCTTACTGGATTCGTGAAATGCGCTCCGCGCGTGAAATGTCGTTTCGCAATATGAAATGCCTGCGGGCGTGAGGGGATTGATATCATTATTTAAAGTCAAATGAAAAGGAGCAAAGCGTCATTTCGCCTTGCTCCTTCATGACCTACGGTAACGGACAACGATTTATAGTGTCCGTTTAAATTGAACAGGGCTTCTGCTCCACCGTCGTAGCACACACGAAGCACAAAATCGTTTGTATATTTGTTCCCGGACATCGTAAAAAACGCATTATCTGTAAGCCTGTATTTTTTCCGCTCGGTTTGTCAAAACATCTTTTTCCGCGCCTTGTTCTATTTTCCCATCACAGCAGTCCAAAGTCCCATGTGCTCACAGAGAATGTTTACTCCGATGAGGATCAAGAGCACCCCGCCGAAGACCTCCGCGCGGGTTTTGAAGCGCGTCCCGAACAGATTTCCGATCTTGATGCCGACAGCCGACAGAACAAAGGTAATGCACCCGATCACCGTGACCGAGAAAGCAATGTTGATGTCCGAAAAAAGCGCAAGTGTAATGCCGACGGCCAAGGCGTCGATACTGGTCGCAAGCGCCAACAGAAACATCTTTTTCGGTGCAAACGATGCATCGGCCTGTTCTTCGTCGCCGGAAAGCGCCTCGTGGATCATGTTGCCTCCGATATAGACAAGTAATCCGAAAGCAATCCAATGATCGAAGCGTTCGATGTAGCGTGCAAACGATTTGCCGAGAAAATAGCCGATCAGCGGCATGAGTGCCTGAAAGCCGCCGAACCAAAGACCGGCTGTGAGATAGTGTCGCATACGCGGCTTATGTACGGCAAGCCCTTTACAGATAGCCACCGCGAAAGCGTCCATCGAAAGACCGACCGCCAACAGGATAAGCTCTGTGATCCCCATGAAAAAACTCCTTTTTTATAAGCTTATGCGGATTGAGTAAGAAAGCATGTGCCCAATATTATAGCGTTGTTTGACCGATTTGTCAAGCATAATTTTCGGAAAAGCTTCCGAAGCGGCATATTTTTCTCCCGAAGCACATACTCTTTATCGAGATTTCGGCGCAAGCGCCGCAGAAAGGCAGAAAGGATGACGTGTATGAAAAAACAAAGGGAGAGAAATGCATCGGCGGCCGCATGCTTGGCCGCAGGCACGATCGGAGGACTGCTCACATGGCTTCTTCTGCTTATCGGCCTGTCGTCTCTCATCGTAAGAGCCGAAGCCCCCGAGCGCTGGATATTGCCGACCGTTTTTGTGTTAGCCGGAGCGTCGGCCTTTGCGGGCGGTCGGATCACCGGGCGCCTGTACGTCGGGAAAGCGATCGTTTCGGTCGGAACGGGACTCCTTTTGCTTGCCGTGATCGGGACAATCTCTCTTTTGTATGCGGGAGGAGGCGAGGGGACGGCTTCCGTGCCGCTAAGAGGATTGTTGGCCGTGGAATATCCGCTTTTTTCCGCGCTCGGAGGAATGTCCGCGCGTCGGACGGGAACGAGACGTCGCCCCATGCACACGGCAAAAGGGCGACGGTAGAGCGTACGGCTCAAAGAAGTATGTCGGGAAAATACGGACAGCGTGAGTGAATGACGGTGATCAGCTTTTGGAACGGCTCGGTAAGCAATTCTCCGCGATTGCAGACGACCTCAAAGCGCGCGCCGCGCAGGAGCGTGTAATGTCCCGTCTCCGAAAAACCGTTGTGAAGATAGAATTTCTTTCGGCGAACGCGCTGGTCGAAATTCTCGGCCGCTTCGTCGAGCTCCTCGAAATCGAGAATGATCTGAAGCGCGGGATACGCATCGGACAGCAGCTGCAACGCTCGTGCTCCGTAGCCCTTTGACCGCTCGGTTTGATCGATGGCGAAAAAGAAAATGTAGCCGCAGCGGTCGTTTTTCACAAAGAAGAAAAATCCGACAAAGGTTTCGTCATCGTAAATTCCCAAAACCTCGGCGCCCGTGTGTGCCGCAAAATCGAACATTTCATCCGCAGGCATATATTCATTCGGCGGAAACGCTTCGCGGTTGATCCGTTCGAGCGTTTCACGATCTTTGTGCGTGGGATTTAAAGGGTTCAGCCGTAAACTCATTTTTCCGTTTTTTCCTCCGTATCGGTCGATTCGATTGTTGTCCACAGCATGTAGTGGTCGGTAAAGGCTTCCTTTACGATCTGCGGCGCGCCGAGTGAAAGCGAAGCGGACACGAGAATGTTGTCGATGGCACTTTGCGAGCCGGGGAAGGTGACCACGCGTCGGGACGGACGGTTGAGCATTCTGTTTGCCTTTAACACATCGAATTCCGAAAAGTCGTCGGTGTTGAAGTCTCCGGTCAGAACGTAGTCGGTCGAATCGGATAGCAGGGCGGCTAACTGCTCAAACTGCTTTTGGCGAATGCCGTCATGCTCGAACGCCAGATGCGTGTTGAAAAAATCCAACGTCCGCTCGGGCAATTCCAGCACGGCATGACCGACCGAACGTCCCTCGTGCCCCTCGGAGAACAGCCCGATGCATTCGAAGCTCCGAATGGGAAAACGCGACAAAATGAGCGTCCCGTATTCGCCGCCGTCGTAATCGATGGCTTTGGCGAAGCGATAATACTCCAATCCGCTTAAGCGCGCAAGCTCGGCGGGCTGATCGCATCGGCCGACGCGCCCGGTGCGAAGATCGACCTCTTGGATGCCGCAAATATCAAGGCCGCTTTGACGGATGACTTCGGCGATTTTGGACAGGTCGCCGTCGGCATAGCTTGCATGGCAGATGTTATAGGTTCCGACACGAAAGGATGACATACGGATTCCTTCTTTCTTTTTACAAAATGAAAAAACGCTCTCGAACGTGCGAATACGGCCGAGAGCGTTGTACTTAGATATGCAAGAAGCTGCGGAACGCACAAATATAGCTTTGCGCCGTCTCTTTGTCCGCACTCTCGGCGAAAATGCGTAACAGCGGCTCGGTGCCCGAAAAACGGCAGATTACGAAATCACCGTTTTCGAAATAGACTTTGCAGCCGTCCTCGTAGTTGACGCGCACGACGGGCTCGGAAAATTCCGGAAGCTTGCGGTCGAGCATGATGGTCTGATGAATGGCGGTCTTGGCTTCCGGGGCGAAACGGAGATTGTCCTCGGCCATGACATATTTCCCGAATTGTGCTTCCAACTCATCCATGATCTCGGCAGGCGTCTTTCGGAGCACACTGACCATTTCCGCAAACAGCGAAGCGGCGTAGACGGAATCCTTGCCGTGAATGTGACCGCGTACCGTCAATCCGCCCGAGGATTCGCCGCCCAAAACGGCGTCCACCTCGTCGATTTTGGAGGAAATATACTTAAAGCCGACCGGAACCTCGTAGCACGTCTCACCGAAGCTTTCGGCGATTTTGTCCAACATATGCGTGGTGGCCAAATTGCGCACGACCGGCCCCTTCCAGCCCTTGTGCTTGACCAAATAATAGTATAGCATACAGAGAATCTCATTGGCGTTGATGTACCGTCCGCTGGGGTCGATCACGCCCAAGCGGTCGCCGTCGCCGTCCATGGCGATGCCCAAATCGTAGTTTCCGCTTGTGACGGCCTCGCGTAAATGAGCAAGACTCTTTTCGTTCGGTGCGGGCATAAGTCCGCCGAAATAGGCGTCCTTGTTGATGTTGATGGTGTCGATGGTACAGCGCGCCGTGTGGAAGATGACGAGAAGCGGATAAGTGCCCGATCCGTGCATGGAGTCGAAAATGACGCGCAATCCGCGCTCGCGTAAAGCGTCCATATCCAAAAGTCCGATGATGTCGTCCAGAAAACGGTTGAACGGATTGACCATATATTCGATTTTCCCGACGGTCACCGCTTCATCGAAATCGATCGAAGCAATGTCGGAAATCCGTTCGATGAGCGCTTCCAAGTGCTCGGTCGTTTCGAGCGGAGCGTCGCGTCCTTCCTCGACGATGAGCTTGATGCCGTTGTACTGGGACGGATTGTGCGACGCGGTGATCTCGATCCCGAAATGCAGCTCCATGCTTTTAACGGTGTGCATGACGAGCGGAGTGGGGGAGGAGCGGCCGATAAAGAGGACTTTCACATCACCGGCGGCCAAGACTTCGGCAACCCATCGGGCGGCCTGTGCGGACAAAAAGCGACGGTCGTAGCCGATGACCACCGGCTTGTCCGTTTTGTTTTCTTCCTTCATTAAAGCCAATATCCCGGCGGCTACCGAACGAATATTGGAGCGGATAAAATCGTCACCGATGACGGCGCGCCATCCGCCGGTTCCGAAGCGAATTTTCTGATCGTTGTTCATGTTGTATACCTCAAAAGCTTTCCTTTTCGGCAAAAGCGGTCAAATATCGCGGTCGGCTGTGTATACGACCGATACGTTTTCGTGAAGCTGTAAAATGGAAGCGGGTACTTCCGGCGTGACAGGCCCCTTGAGCGCCTTTTGAACGATGTCGTATTTTTCGGGGCCTGCGATCAACAGGATTTTTTTGGCACTCAAAATGGATTTGAAGCCCATGGTGAGCGCATGGGTCGGCATACCGCCGTTCGGGAAGAAGCGTGAGTTGGCCTTTAAGGTCGATTCGGTGAGCTGTACACGGCGCGTGGCGAGTGCGAAGCAGTCGGAAGGTTCGTTGAAGCCGATGTGTCCGTTGAAGCCGATTCCCAACAGCTGGAGATCAATGCCGCCCAAAGCGGAAATGAGCTTGTCGTAGTTGTCGCATTCGGTCTGCCAGTCCTCGGCAAGACCGTTGGGAACGTAGGTGCGGTATTTGTCGATGTTGATGTGATCGAACAGATTGTGATTCATGAAATAGCGGTAGCTCTGGTCGTGTTCGGGTGAAAGACCGCAGTATTCGTCCAGATTGACCGAGGTTACGTCCTTGAAATCCAGATCGCCCTTTTTGTACCATTCGATAAGCTGGCTGTAAATGCCGAGCGGAGACGAACCGGTCGCAAGTCCCAAGACCGAATCCGGCTTTTGAATGACCTGTGCGGAAATGATGTTGGCGGCACGACGGCTCATTTTTTCATAAGATTCTTCGCGATAAATGTACATAGCGGTGCTCCTTTTTCATACGGCGTCGGTTTATAATTTTGGACAGAAGGCATTTGCCTGTTCTTTGGCGAAAATGCCCTATACAGGAAAGAATTAAATCTTCTACAACTACAATTATAGCGAATTATGAGAGGGGATGCTTGCGAAATCAGACGTAGTTTTTATAATTTCGGTCTTTTTTGACTTGCAAAAATCATTTTCTTCGTGTATACTGTAGGAAAGGAAAACGAACAGCGGACGGAAAGGGAACGAAGCGGAGCATGGAATACGTTATGACAAAACTGGAAAATGCCGTCACGGTGGACGGCGTTTACACGGTGCATTATTTCGAATACGCAAAGGATTTTGCCTATTCGGGGGAGATACATAATTTTTGGGAGTTGGTCTACGCCGACAAAAAGAGCTTATATATAACGGCGGGTGCCAAGGAGATACGGCTGGCAGTGGGACAGTTGTATCTGCACCGTCCGAACGAATTTCACAACATTCGTTGTGACGGCGCTCATGCGGCCAATTCCGTCATCGTCTCGTTTTCGTCCGAATGCGAAGCGCTTATGTCGATTGCCGGAATGGTTATCGACTGCACGGCGGAGCAAAAGCGTCTGCTCGGCGGCATGATTCGAGAAGCTTCCGGGATTTTTTCCACGCCGCTCGGACTTCCGTATATCCGTATCATGCAAAAATCCGGTGCGGGACGCTTCGGGGGCGAACAGTTGTTAAAACTGTACTTGGAGCAGTTATTGATTTTGTTGGTGCGCGGCAACGGACGGAACGAGCCGCCGCGCGCGGTAAGCACGGATGATCGAACGCTTGCGGGCATATGCGAATACCTGGAAGCCAATATCCACCGACCGCTAAGTTTTTCGGATGTGAGCAAGCATTTCAACCTGTCGGGCTCGGTGATCAAGCGCATTTTCCGCGAGCAGATGGGATGTGGTGTGATGGAATGCTTCAATCGCTTTCGCATTGATGCGGCCAAGGAATACATCCGAGAGGGGGAAGCCAATTTTACGGAAATCGCCGCTCTTCTGTGCTTCGGCTCGTCGCAGTATTTTACGACGGTGTTCAAGCGCATTTCGGGCATGACACCGACGGAGTACCGAACCTCGGTGGTGAGAAAATAGAAAACGCCGACAACGGAAAACTCAAAGGTGATATTCGCGGCCGATTTGAAGCCCTTCGAGCAGTTCGAAAAGCTGCTCGGCTTTTTCGATTCGGTTGATCTTATCGCGAAGCGCCGCCGCGCCCGGCATTCCCTTTAAGTACCAGCCTGCGTGCTTACGCGCTTCTCGAATGCCGGTATATTCTCCCTTGAGCTCGCACAGTGCCCGAATGTGGTCAAGCATATCTTCAAGGACCTGTTCGCGGTCGGGACGGGTGTACGGAATGCCGTCCAGGGCGCACCGTATTTCGGTGAAAATATACGGATTTCCGAGTGCTCCGCGTCCGACCATCAGACCGTCGCACCCGGTTTCGGCGAGCATGGACAGCGCACTTTTCGCGTCGGTCACATCACCGTTTGCGATCACCGGAATACTCACACTCTGCTTGACGGCACGAATGCTTTCACGATCCACCGGCGGGGCATACATCTGTTCGCGGGTGCGACCGTGAACGGTCAGCGCATCGGCGCCCGCTTTTTCGCAAAGCTCGGCCACCTTGACCGCGTTTTTGTGTTCTTCGTCAAAGCCGATACGGATTTTGACCGTTACCGGAACGCCGTGCGGCGCAAGCGCTTCCTTGACAGCCCGCACCACCTCGTACAAACGATCGGGGTCACGGAGCAAAGCGCTTCCGTCACCGCTTTTGACGATCTTTGGCGCGGGACAGCCTGCGTTGATATCCACCCCGTCCGGCGAAAAGCGAAGCGCCGAAAGCGCCGCCTCGGCCATACATTCGGGGTCGTTTCCGAATATCTGCAAAAAAGCGGGACGCTCTTCGGATGGCATCACGGCAAGCTGTTCCGTTTTTTTGTCATGATAGCAAAGTGCGCGGGAGGAGATCATTTCGGTCACCACGCCCTCCGCGCCGTAATGTTTGCACAGAGCTCGAAACGGAGCATCCGTCACACCCGCCATCGGAGCCAAAAACAGACCGTGCGGAAACATAAGATTTGCGATCTTCATTGTCGGTTTACCATGCTTTCCATATCTTCGTACACACCTACGATCCCCACCCCCGCCTTGCGTATCTCCTCCGGCTTTTCGACAAGCTGCAAGGGAACGCTGTTGAGAAGGACATTGCGGCAAGGGTAACCGACTGCGCCCAAACGCTGTTCGGTGCGTATCGGAAAACGCATTCCGATACGATCGGTAAGCATGGCGCAAAGCTCGCCGTTCTCGCGTTTTCGACAGTCACCGCAAGCGCGTATCACACAGCTTTCGAGCACCATCAGCTCAAGACGTCCCGCGCCGATCAGTTCTGTCTCAACCTGCGCCTGCCGCACAAGGTCGCGCATTTGCGCCGCGTTCAGTTCGGGGGAGATCGTAACGCTTTCCATGCCGCATTCACCCAAAAACGCCAGCGTCTGCGAATTGTATACACTCAGTGCCGCCCCACCGTACAGCGCAAGACCGCTCGTTCGAATCAGCGAAATATCGCCGATGTTTTCGGCCACCGCATAAGACGCTCCGCATTTTGCGGCACACCGAAGCGCTTCCGTTGCCGCTGCTTCTTCTTTCGAAAACACGACGCGCGGCATACGGACGCCGAATCGCAGTCCTCTTTCGGTAAGCGCCGACACATTCGGCACCGCACCGTCGAACCACTTGAGCGGCAAACAGACGCTTTCGATTTCGTGAACGTCATAGCGCTCAAGCATCCGCGTCAACCCCTCTTCGGTCGCAGGATACAGCCGAAGCCGCACGGAACCCGCTTTCCTCGCCGCATTTTGAGACGTCAGACGTATCTCTTCGGGCGCAAACGGAATCGGCCGAACGTCGGTCAGCGCCTTTTCGAGCGCCTCGACCGTCACGCGACGCAGAGCGTTCAACTGCGATTTCGGAACAAAAAGTCCCTCATCGGCTTGTATGAGGATCTCCGAAGCGACAAAGGGCGTGTTCCCGAGTTTGGACAGCGCCGCCGTCAGCTGCGCTTCGTCCATCGGCTCGGTCGCAGCCGCCTGTACCGTAAAATCGCCTTCGACACGCACTTCTTCCGCTCCGTCGGACAGGCACAGAGTGGGAGCCTGTCCGATTTGAAACGTGCCATTCATGCGCACGGGACGCTTTCGCGGTGGGAGCGTCGTTTCGGCAAGTACTTCGCTTTTGCGCTTATCGGCCTCGGTTCGCACCCCGTACATGGAGCGATTGTCCGTGCGGTAGTCGGCGGTGAAATAAGCGTCGGTAAAGCCGTTTCGGGAAAACAGCGCTTCCAGGTACTCACGCTCCGAACGCGTCGCCGAACGGTTTTCCGTAACCAACCGCTTCCACACCTCCGTCACCCCCGCCACATACGACGGCGGCTTCATGCGTCCCTCGATTTTGAGAGAGGTGATCCCGAGCGCCGAAAGTGTCGGCACATGCTCGCACAGCGACAGATCCTTTAAGCTGAGCGGATAGCCGTTCGAGCGGTTCGTCGCGCCCGACAGCGTGTAGGGCAGACGGCAGGGTTGGGCACAAAGGCCGCGGTTGCCGCTTCGTTTGCCGATGACCGAGCTCATGAGGCACATTCCCGAATGGCACACGCACAGTGCCCCGTGAACGAATACCTCCGTCTCCGCCCCCAAGGCAACGATCTTCGCGATTTCTTCTTCGTCCAGCTCCCGCGCCAAAACCAAACGTGAAAAGCCGAGCTCCATAAGCGCCTCGGCTCCCGCAACACTGTGACAGGCGCACTGGGTGCTGGCATGGAGTGTGAGCGTCGGCATGGTTTTTTTTAACGCGCGTGCCAAGCCCAAATCCTGCACGATAAACGCATCCGCGCCCATGCAGGCGGCATTGTATGCCAAACGCACCGCGTCCTCCATCTCACGGTCGGAGATCAGTGTGTTCAAGGTGACATTGGTCTTTACCCCGGCAAGCCGACAGGCACGAAACGCACGAGCCGCCTCCTCGGTGGTAAAGTTTTTTGCATTTCCGCGCGCATTGAAGGACTCCAAGCCGAAATAGATCTCATCGGCTCCGGCATTTAGCGCCGCCTGCAAGGCCTCCGGAGAGCCGGCGGGGGACAGAATGAGCGGTCTTGACATGTGCTTCTCCCTTTTCTCTTTATCGGGCAAATGAGCGCAATTCGGTACCTTTGCCCAAGCAAAAGGTACCGAAAAACATTTATTCTTCGCCCGATTCGTTTTCCGAGGCGGAGATATCCTCATATCCCGCGTCGGTAATGATCATTACAAGCTCGGTGTCGTACACGCTGTGCGACGGCTCGATGATCGCGCTTAGGGTATGCTCCAACGGATTCGGAACAAGCTCGGTCACCGTTCCGACATACAGCCCCGACGGATACACGCCGCCGAAGCCCGAGGTGCGCACCGTGTCTCCGACCTGCCAGTCCGCCGTGTCCTCCAGATCGCATACTTCACACAGTCCGCGGCGCTCCAACGCCAGACTGCCCGAAGCGATGGCCGGCTGACCCGTGCGCTCGTTTTTGACGCCGACCGACACATCGTAGGACGTGATCGCCTTGCCGCGCGCATAGTTTGAGCCCACTTCGATCAATACGCCGAGAAGCGTATTATCCTCCGACATGACCGGCATGTTCTTTTGCAAGCCGTGGATACGTCCCTTATCGACGGTAAACTCCGAAGTATAATTGGAATACGAGCGGCCGATGACGGTGGCGGACACGAACTTCATATCCGCTCTTTCACGTTTCAGACCGAGAAAAGCCGAAAGCATCTCGTTTTCCTTTTTGGTCGGCTCCAGTTCGGACACCTCGCGCTCCAAACGTAAGACCTCTTCCTTCAACCGTTCGTTTTCGTTTCGCAGCGAATCGACATCCCGAAAATAGGCAACCGCGTTTTCAAAACCCGTATGGATTCCCGACGCAAGGCTCTGAATCGGCGTTACGACATAGCCGAGAGCACGCGCCGCTACGCTCGACACCCCTGTCCGATAGGCCGAAAAGGTGAGCGCACTGCAAGCAAGAGCCGCGATTACGCCGAAAAGAAAGAATCGATCCTTTCGCTTATATACGACCTTCATTTGTTTGTTTACTGCTTGGCGGTCTTTAACATAACGTCATGATAGCCGCCCTCGACAATGCTCGTGGCTGACACAAGAGTGATCTTGGCGTTTTTCTGAAGATCGGGAATGTTGGTCACGCCGCAGTTGCACATGGTGGACTTGACCTTGTACAGACTCTTGGCGACGTTGTCGTGCAGACTTCCCGCATAGGTAACATAGGAATCCACGCCCTCCTCAAAGGAGAGCTTAGCCTTGCCGCCGAGGTCGTAGCGCTGCCAGTTGCGGGCACGGTTGGAGCCTTCGCCCCAATATTCTTTGACATACGTTCCGTTGATG
>CAZYFX010000071.1:0-10638 GCA_964646725.1 uncultured Oscillospiraceae bacterium | reverse complement strand
AAATCCGAACGGACGGATAGGAAAGCGCAGTTCTTTGATAACGCCGTCCTTTTTCCCCTTCTTGACGGGAATGTCACTCAACGCATCCGTTATACCCGGTATGTTGAGCCGAACGACCGCTTCGATATCGTCGTGAACGTCATTGTCGAACGGCGTATAATTGACGGCGAAAAGGACGGTGTTTTTGTGCTCATCCTCAAAGACAGTCACGCCGACATTTTCGCCGAACGCCAACGGTTCGGAAAGCCATGTGACAAGGTTCACAAGCGCTTTTCGAATCAAAGTGCCCACAATGAAAGCTCCCTTTGCAACGGTCATTTTGGTCTTTTCCGCGCAACCCAAGGAGAATAAGGCGGTGTTGATAAGCGCCGTGCGTCGGGTACAAAGGACGGCGGGAATCGCGTCATCGGCCGTAACGGTCACCTCGGCTTTTGTCGGTTTGTAAGCGAAGGTCGCCTCGGTGTTGTACACATATTCCCGCTCACCCTCATACGAAAGCTGTGTGACGGTCGCGCTCTGCTCGCAGGCTTCCACACCGAAGATGTCCTCAAGCCCCGTAACATCCGAGACCGCTATCAGATTCACACCGGCGAAATACAGTTCTCGAAGCTTTGCAATGTGTCGAGGAGAGGCGTTTTTTAACGACGGCAGAACCAAGAGGTCGCAATCGCGCTCGGTCAGCGTATCCAATGCCTCCGACGTTACACCGAATCCGTTCGGCACGCCGGATTCGTGGGCGCACTCGTATACGACCGTCACACCGCTCTCGCTTTGATTATAGCAATTACACTCTCGGCGATAGATGTCCTCCGTTTCATCGAAATCAATGATGTAGGCGATCGAACGAAGCGGTTTAACGGGCTTGTACTCACGAACGTAGCGCCAGTTTTTCGCAAATTCGTTCATATATTCGCAGGTATCGAGCCCGCGGTGGAAACCGTAGCTTGTCCAATATCCGAAGCCGTCGCGCGTTTTGTAGGCCGTATTGAACGCATATTCGAACGCAAGCGTCGAATTTTGATATGCGGGACAGGAATACTCTCCCATGGGTGCGTGTGCGTTTTTCACGGCGCCGTCTATACAGCCGCCCCGACTTCCGGTGTAAAGCTCGGGGTACAGCTTCATTTGCGGCAAATGGGCAAGGATGGTCATAACGGCAAAGGGGCCTCGGTACGTCCGATAAGCGCAGGAAAACGGATAATCCTCAAAGATGGCAAAACCGCTGTAATATTCGTCACATAAAGCCGCATCGTTCGGCACTCCGAACTGTTTAAGCGAATGGTAAGTAAGTGTCGGATTCGTATACGGCGGCATCGGCCCGTATATCGAACGCTTGACGCGCGGATTGTCTTTCTTTAGCGCACGGTTGTGCTTTGTGACATGCTCGACGTTCGCGCGGTTGATATATTCGACAAGCGCATTTCCGCATTCTTTTTCGATTTCCTCGAAAAGCTCCGTCGTAACAGGCTCATCCGTTATGCGCGCGGACACCGGATATTCCGGATGCTCTCGGAAGAAGGCTTGCAGAAGCTCCTTGAGTATCGGATAGTTATAGAAGGACGCTCCGTTCCAATGATCGACACGGCTCGGATACAAGCTGTAAGGGCCGCCCGTTTGACCGGTATCCACACCGGAACAGAACAGATAATCGGCATTTTTAATGGTGAGTGCGTGTGTCAACGACATATAATCGTTGCAGGTGCGTAAACCGAGCCAGGCAAACCACTCTCTGCCGAACGGCTTGAGGTTTTCCCAAATGCGTCGCTCCTCCGCTTCGACCGGCGTTGTCGTGGCGCAGGCGATGTAGTGGCCGAAATCGCACGACGGCATGGGATTCGAAAGATCGAAGCCGTTGCGGGCAAGCTTTTTCTGCTCGTTGTTCATGGTGAACATGAACGGAAGCCCCGAAGCAAGCGGCGGACAGACGGCGCTTGTCGGGTCGTACACCTCAAAGGCATGCGAAATGCGTTTGTACGGCTCTTCCCCGTAAAGCACGGTAAACACGATCTTGTACACACCGACGGGAAGCGGCTCGAATTCCGCTTCGGACGAAAGCTCGGAAAAGCCGTTTTCACGCGGTGAAGCGCCCGCTTGGACGTTTTTTCGCGCTAAGGCCTCCGTTTCGAAGACGTTTTGTATTTCCGCTTGAAAGCTCAAATACGCGCAGTCGGTCGTTGTGCGAAACAGCAGGGTGAAATGTACGGCTTCATCGACGGCAAAATAGTGATTCCTTTGCAAATGCATACGGATGTTTTCATAGTCGGGCGTTTGCCTGTCGATGAGCGAAACGGCTTTTTTGTCGGGCGGAGACAACAGCGAATAGGTATCGTTTTGATTTAAGGCAGATCCCTCATACAACACGCGGCCGTCCGACGAAAAACGGAATTCATTGCCTCCTGCCTGTTGAGCATAGCCGCGGCAAAACAGGTTTTCGTAGCCGAATATGAATTCGGAAATATTTTCACCGTTCGGCAGCTCGAGCTTGAAACGGTTGCAAATCGGAAGCTCGGTGTCACCGAAAAAGATTTTTTGACAGTCCCAGACAATATTCGGGTCAACAAAGCAGTTCTCTTTGTCGGAAAAACCGAAAAGCGTATCTTTTCCGCCACAGCGAAAGCCGACATACGGCGCGGTCATATAGTCGATCTCGGCCACATACTGCCCTATGCGTTCGCTTCGATTCAACGGTCGGCTTTTGGTGCCGCCGTCCAATTCGACAGTCATATAGTATTCGCCGCCGATCTTATCAACGCGGTAGCAAACGGTATACGGAATATCCCCGCCGTTGGTGGGCGGAACGGAAAACTTCGGTGTGCTTACGAGATTTTCTTCGTCAAAGTCTTCATCGGAAACAAACGCGACGCTTTTGAAAATCAGCTCGCCGATAAACATCTTTCTGTCGATCGCAAGGTATCCGCTCGTTGCGATATGCCCAAACCGAAAGAGGGCTTCTCCGACATGTGCCGTGACCTCATCCGACCGTATTTCAAGCGAAAGGTGCGCGTATCCGTTTTTCGGAAGCACCCAATCGGTTTCGACCGGAGCGGATAGAGCGGTATAGTCTCCGTTTTTCACCGAAATAAGCTCGGCGCAAAGGCTTTTGCCAATGTGATAGGTGAATTGCAGACCGTATCCGACGCGCGTTTCTCTATCGTAACCGAACAGGATTTGGAAGCACGGAGCGAACTCGTAAGGGTATGAGATCGTAAAGTCCGCGTCAAAGGTGCCGACGGTGAAGCGCGGTGTGTTTAAAACGAATCGGTTGCCGATCGATTTTAGCGCGAAACCGTTTTCGGTCACACCGGCATGAAGGTTTTCCGTTTCCGTGTGCTTTTCGCAGGAAAAGGTGTAGGGCTGTTTGTTTTTGTCGTAGGCGATAAAATTGTCCGAAAGTCGAAACAAGACGATCACTTCCCATGCTTTGTAGTGTGTTTAATATAACACATCCGAAAGGAAAAGTCAATGCTTCAATCAACGAAACATTTTCGCAAGAGAAGATACGGAGAGAAAAACACGGCGGAGCAAAGTGAAGAATAATGAGTAATTGAGGTGGAAAACACCGGGGCTTTCCCCGCCGCCGCCGATCCCTCAGTCAGCTATGCCGACTGAAGCCTTTACACAAGGGATCCGTTTTAGTCTCTGCTAAACATGAGTTACTGCGCTGTTCTACAGAGCCGTAAGCCCCAATGGGCGCACGGTGGGGTAGAAACCGCGTCCGAAAACGAACAGTTTCATATAAACCACGCCCGCGATTATTGCAGCGGCGCTCCGCCGCCCGCGTCAATCAATGGACAGCACCTTGTAATCCTGCGTCTCCACGGCTTCGCGAAGAACGCTGTCGGAGATTTCGGCCGCGCTTGTCACGACAGCCGTTCCCGTCTCGTGGCTGACCTCGGCGGTCACGCCCTCAACGGCCTCCAACGCCTTTTTAACACGCGCCTCACAATGGCCGCACATCATTCCTTCGATCTTCATGGTCTTTTTCATGGTCTTTTCCTCCGTTATGTCTGTTTTTGTATTCTCAGCCGCAAGCGGCGTGATTTCCGTTTTATTTTTTCGCACCTTTCCGTGCAGCTTCGGTTCACGATAGATTTTCACCCAATTGAGCCGCAAAGCGTTGGTCACGACGCAGAAGCTCGAAAGGCTCATGGCCGCCGCGCCGAGCATCGGATTCAGTTGCAGCCCGAAAGCATGGATAAACACGCCTGCCGCAATCGGAATACCGATGACGTTATACAGAAATGCCCAAAACAGGTTTTCGTGAATGTTTCGAAGCGTCGCGCGTCCCAAGCATATCGCCGCCGGGACATCCGACAGGCGACTTTTCATGAGCACCACATCCGCCGCATCGACAGCCACATCTGTGCCCGCCCCGATAGCCATACCGAGGTCTGCCTGCGTCAGTGCGGGTGCGTCGTTGATTCCGTCACCGACCATCGCCACACGTCCTTGCTCTTTCAATCGACGAATGACCGCTTCCTTGCCGTCCGGCCGCACCCCGGCAATCACCTCGTCTACTCCGGCCTTTTCGCCGACGGCGCGCGCGGTGCGCTCGTTGTCACCGGTCAGCATGACCACACGCAGACCCATACCATGAAGGCGGCGTATGGCTTCGGGGCTGTCGGCTTTGATGGGATCGGCCACGGAAATGATCCCGAGAAAACGCTTATCCGACGCAAAAAACAACGGTGTTTTACCGCTTTTCGCAAGCGCTTCGGCTCTTTTTTTTGCGTCGGCAGGAATCACAGCCTTGTTTTCGACAAAATTGAGATTTCCGCCGCAAAGCTCCGCGCCGTCACACGCGGCCATCAAGCCGTTCCCGGGAAGTGCCCGAAAGGCCGTGACGGCTCTCGCCCGAACGTCGTGCTCCTCGGCAAACGCCACAACGGCTTTGGCAAGCGGATGCTCACTTTGCTTTTCAAGCGAATAAGCGACCTCCGTCAGCTCGTCCTCGCTTACTCCCTCGGACGGAAGCACATCCGTCACGCTCGGCTCACCCGCCGTCACCGTTCCCGTCTTGTCCAATGCAACGATACGAATGCGTCCCGCGCTCTCCAATGCCGCCGCCGTTTTAAACAGGATTCCGTTCTTCGCGCCCACGCCGCTTCCGACCATGATCGCAACCGGTGTGGCAAGTCCCAACGCGCAAGGGCAGCTGATAACAAGCACCGATATTCCGCGCGCCAATGCGAAGCCCACGCTCTGCCCCACGGCAAGCCATATCGCCGTTGTCACGGCCGCAAGCACAAGCACCGTCGGAACGAACACAGCCGACACGCGATCCGCCGCCTTGGCGATGGGCGCTTTGGTGGCACTCGCCTCCTCCACCATGCGGATGATCTGTGCAAGTGCCGTATTTTCGCCGACGCGCACAGCCTTACATTTTAAGAAGCCGGACGTATTGATCGTCGCGGCCGATACCTCGTCCCCTACCGTTTTGTCTGCCGGAAGACTTTCGCCGGTGAGCGTGGCTTCGTTGACCGCACTTTCGCCCTCTATAATCACACCGTCGGTGGGTATACTCTCACCCGGCCGAACGACGAACACATCGCCGACCTTCACATGCTCGATCTCCACCACCGTTTCCGCGCCGTCCTTTATGAGCGTGGCACGGCGCGGCGCAAGCGCCATCAATCCCTTGAGTGCATCGGTTGTTTTGCCCTTGGAGCGGGCTTCCAACATTTTCCCGACGGTGATGAGCGCCAAAATCATGGCAGCCGATTCGAAATACAGCTCATGAAGCCCCTCTGCGGCGCGTGCAAAACTGCCGTTTGCCTGTGCCGTGCTCATGACGAACAATTCGACCGTGCTGTAGCCGAAGGCCGCCGTCGAGCCGAGAGCCACCAACGTATCCATGTTCGGCGAACGATTCCACAGACTGCGAAATCCATTCACGAAAAAGCGTTGATTGATGACCATGACCGCCGCCGCCAAAAGAAGCTCGGCCAATCCGTGCGACACCGGGTCGTTTTGCAAAAATGACGGCAACGGCAGACCGACCATATGCCCCATGGATATATACATCAAAACCGCAAGCAGCACGAGCGACAAAACAAGACGGCGCACCAGGCGCGGCGTTTCGGTATCGGTCAAGGCCGTTTGCACGGCGGCGTTTTTCGGTTCGCTTCCGTTTTCGGGAATCGCGCCATAGCCCGCCGCGCGCACGGCTTCCATGATTTCTTCGGGCGAAGCCGTTCCCTCGACGCCCATAGACCCGGTCAACAGATTGACCGCGCATTCCGTCACGCCCGAAACGCCCGAAACGGCTTTTTCCACACGGGCACTGCAAGCCGCACAGCTCATACCCGTCACCTTATAGCGTTGCATACCGTATCCCCCGTTCTTTCTCGACTACTTCATCAGCTTTTCCAACGTATCCGTCAATTCGTCGATGATCTCATCGTGCCCGTTCTTCAAGTCGCTTGCCACACAGCTTTTCATGTGACGGCGAATCAACTCCCGATTAAAGGCATTGACCGCCGCATTGACCGCAGCCGACTGCACGAGGATATCGTTGCAATAAGCGTCGCGTTCGAGCATACCGCGGATGCCGCGAATTTGTCCTTCGATACGGTTGAGACGATGAATCAGCTTTTTCTTTTCTTCCTCGGAACGCACGGTGCGACGTTCCGAACATCCGCATTTCTTTTCCATTTGTCCTGCACCTACACAATATAATATACCCTGTATGGGTATATTATATACCTGCCATGGGTATTTGTCAAGACGTTTTTTCGATTTTTGTTGACTTCTTGCGCTCTTTATGCTATACTATACACAGTGAACGGATGTTCAACCCACCGATTACTTTGCATCTATCACAAAACGACGCACGACGGCCTATACGGTTCGGATTCCTCGGCTTTCATATGTCTCGGACAGCCGTAACGTCGGAGTTTTCTCTCACCGTATTTTATGAAAAAGCCGTGCTTCTGCCACTGTCGGACGCTCTTCCGTTCGGGCGCTTTTCTTTAAGTATATTACATTTTAAGGAGCATAAACATGGTAAAGCTTTCACCCTCGGTTTTAGCCTGCGATTTTTCGCATTTTGGAGACGAGCTTCAAAAGGTCGTTTCCGCCGGAGCCGAATACATCCATTTAGACGTCATGGACGGACATTTCGTGCCCAATATTTCCTTCGGCGTTCCCGTTGTGGAGGCGGCTCGAAAAGCAACCGACGCTTTTTTGGACGTGCATCTCATGATCACCTCCCCCGAGCGCTACATCGAACCCTTTGCCGCCGCCGGAGCCGACCTTTTGACCTTCCACTACGAAGCGACCAACCGCCCGGAGGAACTCATCGAAAGCATTCATGCGCTCGGAAAAAAGGCGGGAGTTTCCATTAAGCCCGGCACACCGACATTCGTTTTGGAGCCGCTGGTGCGCAAGGTCGATCTGGTGCTCATCATGACGGTTGAGCCGGGGTTCGGCGGTCAGAAGCTGCTCCAGCCCTGCGTAGATAAGGTAGCCGAAGTACGCCGCATGTGCAAGCTCTTCGGCTGTTCGCCCGAAATCGAGGTGGACGGCGGCGTCACGCCCGACAATGTACGACAGCTCATCGACAACGGCGCAAACGTCATCGTCGCAGGCTCGGCGGTTTTCAAGGCCAAGGATACAACGGCAGCCGTGCGACTTTTGAAGGGCGAAGAATTGGACTCATAAGACGAAAAAGCTCTTGCGTTTTGAGCATGTGTGTGCTATACTGTATATGTAAAAAAAAAGACGTTATCGGCGCACGGGCGCGATAGTGTCGAGAAGGGATGAAAACAGACAATGGAAAAGAAAATGTCAAAAAAACTCGACTGCACGCCGGCCGACGATAAAAAAAAGGCGCTCGAAACCACGCTTGCTCAGATCGAAAAGGCCTACGGTAAAGGCTCGATCATGAAGCTGGGGGAAAACGCCTCGATGAACGTCAGTGCCGTTTCGACCGGCTCTCTGACGCTCGACATGGCACTCGGCATCGGCGGCGTTCCGCGCGGACGAATCATCGAAATCTACGGGCCGGAATCCTCCGGTAAAACAACGGTGGCTCTGCATGTCATTGCCGAAGTGCAGAAGTTGGGTGGAGAAGCCGCTTTCATTGACGCGGAACACGCGCTCGACCCGGTTTATGCCAAAGCACTCGGCGTAAACATCGACACGCTTCTCGTCTCTCAGCCGGACTACGGCGAACAGGCACTCGAAATCACCGAAGCACTCGTGCGTTCGGGCGCGGTCGATGTGGTGGTTGTGGACTCGGTGGCGGCTCTCGTGCCGAAAAACGAAATCGACGGCGATATGGGCGACAGCCATGTGGGACTTCAGGCGCGCTTGATGTCGCAGGCTCTTCGCAAGCTTTCGGGCGCTATCGCCAAATCCAACTGCATCGTGCTGTTCATCAATCAGCTTCGCGAAAAGGTCGGCGTGATGTACGGCAATCCCGAGACGACTCCCGGCGGACGGGCGCTCAAGTTCTATGCGTCCGTGCGCATCGATATCCGACGCACCGAACAGATCAAGGAGGGTGCGGACGTTCTCGGAAACCACACGCGCTGCAAGGTGGTCAAAAACAAGGTCGCGCCACCCTTCAAAACCGCCGAATTCGATATTCTGTACGGCAAGGGCATTTCCAAAGAAAGCGAGATCATCGAGCTCGGCGTGACACTCGACATCATCAATAAGAGCGGCTCGTGGTTCTCCTACGGCGAACAGCGCATCGGCCAGGGAAAGGACAAGGTACGCGAATTTTTGGCACAGAATCCCGAACTTTCGGACGAAATCGAAGCCAAAATCCGCGAAGCTCTCAAAGAAAAGCCGATGGAGGTTTTGGAGGGCGAATCGGAGGACGAAAACGGGCTCGTCATCACCGAATCCTTCGACGAATAAAAAAAGAGCGGACAAACACCCGAAAATGCGTGAATTTTTATGATCCTTATACAGGCTTACGCTTCGGTGGGAGGCAAGGAGATCACTTTCATCGACGCGGAAAACGAAAAATATACCATCTCCCTTGCCGACGCACGAAAGACGGGGCTGTACCGATTGCTTGAGGAAGGGACTCTGCCCGACGAAGCGGATGACGATATGATCGTCTTTCTCTCCCGAAAGCTTCGCTGTCTGCACTATGCCGAATACTTACTCAATTTCGGCGACAAATCGAAGCGCACACTCTCGCGCAAGTTAGCACTCAAAGGCTATGAGCCCGAAGTCTGCGAAGCGGCACTGGCCGTGCTCGAAAAGAACGGACTCATCGACGACGAGCGTTTGTGTGCCGACCGCCTGCAAAGCTTGGCGAACGGCAAGCTGTACGGGCCGCGCCGTCTCAAAACCGAGCTTCTGGCCAAGGGCTTTTCGTCGAACAATGTGCAAAACGCATTGGACGAGGCCGAGCTCGACTACGATGAACTGTTGCGACAGCTTGTCGAAAAGTTGACGCGGCGTGCGCTTCCGCAAAACGAAAAGGAGCTTGCGTCTCTCAAAAACAAGCTTATTCGCTACGGCTACAGCTATGAAAGTGTGTCGGGAGTCTTGCGGGAATTAGCCGTATCGGAGGAGCATTGAACGCTTCTCGACGAGAGCCGCTTTCCGTTTCCGCGCGATTTCTCGGGCATTCACAACGAAAGGAGCTTCGCCCATGACCTACATTTGGCTTATTGTTGCCGTGCTTGCCGTTATCTTCGAGGCAGTGACCGTTCAGATGGTCGCGATCTGGTTTGCCCCGGCCGCACTTGTTTCCATGCTTGCGGCCGCACTCGGAGCACCGCTGTGGCTTCAGATTGTGTTATTTATATGCATTTCCGCACTTTGCGTCGTTTTTCTCTATCGAAAGCTGCGCCGAAACATCGATGAAACATGCGAAAAGACCAATTTGGATGCACTCATCGGTCTTACCGTTCGCGTTGAATCGGATATCCCGTCCGACGGCTGTGGGCGTGTGCTCGTCAAGGGCATCAGCTGGAAAGCCTGCTGTTCGGGCGGTGCCGCACAGGGCGAGACGGTTCGCATCCTTCGCATTGACGGCGTTACGCTGTGTTGCGAACGTATTCCCCCAAAAAACGCGCAGACCCATACATACGCCGACGACGTGCGCTAAACCGTTTTTGTTTCGTCCGTTCTACTGAAAATCCTCATTGAATCGAAAGGAGCGTTCCCTATGCTTACACAAATGCTTGACGTTCAGACTTCTTCTCATTCCGGCGGCGTTGCGGCCGTTGTCCTTCTGATCATTCTGTTCTTGATGCTCGTTTCCAATATCAAGATCATTCCGCAGGCCAAGGCCGTTGTCATCGAGCGCTTGGGCGCTTACCGCGCGACCTGGAAAACCGGTGTACACGTCACCGTTCCCTTTATCGACCGCATTGCCAACACCATGTCCTTAAAAGAACAGGTTTTGGACTTCCCTCCCCAACCGGTCATCACCAGTGATAACGTTCACATGCAGATCGATACGGTCATTTATTATCAGATTTCCGACCCCAAGCTTTACACCTACGGTGTGGAGCATCCCATGCTCGCCATCGAAACGCTGACCGCTACCACACTGCGCAACATTATCGGCGATCTGGAACTCGACGACACGCTGACTTCCCGCGACATCATCAACACCAAAATGCGCGCCATTTTGGACGAAGCCACCGACCCGTGGGGCATCAAGAT
>CAZYFX010000070.1:0-10663 GCA_964646725.1 uncultured Oscillospiraceae bacterium | reverse complement strand
AAAACTATGTAGTGATGGAGCTTGTGAAGAACTACGCTTATGCCAAGTCAAAGGTTAATATCACTTACTTCCGTGATTCCAATGCAAAAGAGATTGATGTGTTCGTTGAGGAAAACAATGTGATTCATCCGTTGGAAATCAAAAAGAGTGCGTCTCCCGACCGTCGTGAGGTCAAAAAGTACAGCGTGATTGATAAGGCTTCTCTCAATCGTGGAAACGGCGGTATCATCTGTATGTGCGAGGAGCCGATACCGATCGATGCGGAAAACTGCTTTATTCCGAGCAATCTCATCTAATCCATTTCAAATCACGATAAATGAGCTGCAGCAAAACGATCATTCCGATCGAATCGCCGCAACCGTATGCCGTCACGATTCAAAGCTTACGCATTCAATCTCGCCGCGCCCGGTCGAATGTCCGTCTCCGTTCACATCGTCAAAGGAAACCGCTTTCACAAGCGATTCGGCCGTTTTGTCGGAATCGACCGCCTGTCCGTTCACAAAAATGTGCGCAAGCTCAAGTACTTTGACCGTATTCGAAAGATACGGGTCAAAGATTTCCGCATCTCCTACGCGCGACGATTTCGGCCCGCAGCAAACCAGGTAAGAATACGGGAACTTCTGCGGATACAGTCGGATACGGATGTTTTCCAAACGGATACGTCCGATATCCGCGCCCAACTCGACCGCGCCGAATGCGCCGCGAAGCGGGTCGGAATCCATATATTCCGCAAGCGTATCCACCGGCTCGAACAAATCGAAATCGATGTCCTCGAAAAACAAACCGTCCGCCTTTCCGACCGCTCCGCGCTCGGGCGGCGTACCGACCGTATACGGCGGCGTCTGATAATACACCTTGACGGTACGAACGCCCGACACACGTCGAAAAATGACGTTTTGCACCGTACACTCCCGTTTGTCGCCGTTGTCGAACCAATAAATACCCGGAACAAGGCGAAGCGCATGGTAACGACTGTCCTCGGAAACCGTAAGATCCTCGCACACGACCGTATCGATCGAGCCGAAATTGACGGACGACTGCCGCCAATCATAGGCATTGAGCGCCACAAGGTCATCCCCGACCTGTCCCGAAATATGATGCGCATACACGTTTTTCGTGTTTCCGTTGATATGAAGTCCGTCGGCGAAGCAGTGCTCGAATCGGATATTCTCGAACAGCGCGCCGTTTACGTCACCGATCTGCACGGAAAAACCGCCCGCGTGAGCAAATGTGACATCGGACACGGTGAGCCCCTCAGTATTTCCGAGATAGAACATGGTGCTGACACCGTACATGCTCCGTTCCTTATCGCTTTTACCCGACCTTCCGTACCCGGCCGGCGACCGATGCTGTTCTTCAAAGCGGCCGCCGAAGATGGATATATTCCGAGCGCAGGGATTTTTCGCGTGTTCGATGGGCGCATGTGAGCCGTCGGCGGCACTGTGGGTCATGAACATAACAAGATCGCAATCCGCCGTCAGTCGAACTGTCGCACCGAAAGCCTCGATACGGCGATTCGAGGGAAGAAAAACGGTCGTATCGATATAGTACGGCTCGTTTCGTGACGGAATCTCGACGATCTCGTGCTCGTTTAAGGCGGTCTGCAAAGCGTCCGTCCATATTTCATTCGCGCCGTCGAAACGAACGAGCGATGAATAGACGGAGAGACTTACGCGGTCGGTAAGCTTTTCACGCTCTTCGGCCACATGGGAAAGACGTTCGAACAACCGACGTTCGATCTCTTTTTTCATATCCGCAGCATGCATTTTTCTCATCCTTTTTTTGAAAATCTGCACATACTATAGCAGAATCGGCTCGTTTTGTCAAGAGAAATACCGAAAAACACAAGTTTTTAAAGAAAACTTCGAAAAAATCCCTTTACAGAATTCGCAATCGGATGTATAATGTAGGGTGTATAAGTTTTGACACTGTGCGCACACTTTGACACAGAGTCCTTTCAGAAAGAGGTTTTCGCTATGCAACGAATCAAGCTCTGCGAGGGTATACATTTAAATATACTTCCCTCCGATAAATTCAAAACCAATTATTTTTCCGTTTGCTTTGTCGTTCCGTTGAAAAAAGAAACCGCCGCACTCACGGCGCTTATGCCGAAGGTGTTGGCACGCGGTTGCCGCCGCTTTCCGAGCATGGCGGCCGTTTCCGAACGACTGGAATTTCTGTACGCTTCCGAAATCTCCCCCGTGTACGTCAAACGCGCCGAAAGCTTGGTCGTCGGCTTTTGCGCCGATTTTATCAAGGACGCTTTTCTTCCGAAGGCCGACGAGGGACTGTTACACGAAGTAACGTCGCTGGTCTTTGAGCTCTTGTTCGACCCGCTTACGGAAAACGGTGCTTTTTCCGCAAGCTACACCGAGGGCGAAAAAACCGATTTGATCAACACCATCGGTGCCAAGATTAACAACAAGGCCGCCTATGCCAAGGAACGCTGCACCGAGCTGATGTTCGGTTCGCATCCCTACGGCGTAAGCGAACTCGGAACGGTCGATGAGGTGCGCGCCGTTACGCCCGAGCGATTGTACGAATACTACCGTGATTTAATCAAATCCGCCCCCGTCGAAGTGTTCTTTAACGGAGAAGCGGACGACGCGGAATTAGAAACGCAGGTTCGCGCACATATCCCGCACAGCGATGTGCGCAAAAAGGACTTCCCCACTCGCACCTTCTTGACCGGTATGCCGGATGAAACCACCGAGGTGACCGAAGAAATGCCGGTTGCCCAGGGAAAGCTGGTCATGGGGCTTCGCATCGGCGGCACCGAAATCAACAGCGATGACGCGGCGGCCTTTTCCGTTTTCAACGAAATATTCGGCGGTTCGCCCAACAGCAAGCTGTTCATGAACGTGCGCGAGGCCATGAGCCTCTGCTATTACTGCCGCTCCATGCCCGATTTGTATATGAGCGCCATGTTTATTTCCTGCGGCATCGAGCCCGAAAATCGCGACAAAGCCGTCAACGCGATTCTGGCGCAGTTGGACGCCATGAAGCACGGCGAATTTACCGAAGAAGATATCGCCGACGCCAAGCGGTCGCTTGCCAACTCTTACTGCGAACTGGAGGACAGCGCGGGAGCTCTGTGCCTGTGGTACACGTCACGCCTTATCTGCTCCAATCACGCCACCCCCGACGAGACTATGGAAAAAATACGACTCGTCGGCGCAGAGGACATTCGCAAGGTCGCCGAAAAGGTCGTTTTGAACTCGGTATACTTTATCAAGGGCACCGGCGTAAGCGAAAGCGAGGAGGAAGAAGCATGAACGTGAATCGTAAAATAAATGTCGATATCAACGAAAGCTATACGCATTTCACCCACAAAAGCGGGTTGGAGGTATACATTTCTCCCAAAAAGCTAACCACTTCGTATGCGCTTTTCGGAACGAAATTCGGTTCCATCGACAATCATTTTGTTTTGGACGGCAAAGAGGTCGTTCTGCCGGACGGTATCGCACATTTTCTCGAACACAAAATGTTCGAGCAGGAGGACGGAACCGACGCTTTTCTGCGTTACGCCAAAACCGGCGCCAATGCCAACGCCTACACAACCTTTGAGCGCACCTGTTATCTGTTTTCGGCAACCGAACAATTCTACGAATCGTTGGAGATCTTGCTCGATTTCGTCACGCATCCCTATTTCACCGAAGCCACGGTCAACAAAGAAATGGGCATTATCGGGCAGGAGATACGCATGTACGACGACAATCCCGGCTGGCAGCTGTATTTCGGCATGCTGACGGGGCTTTATCACAACAACACCGTTCGCATCGACACGGCCGGCACCACCGAAACCATTGCCGAAATCACGCCGGAATTACTTCACACGGCCTACCGCGCGTTCTACAATCCTTACAATATGCTTCTTTGCTTGAGCGGCGATATCGACCCCGAACGCGTATGCGCCATCTGCGACAAATACCTTCCGCTCACCGAAAAACCGAATGTGCGCCGTATCTATCCCGAAGAACCGAACGGCGTTCTTCACGAGCGCGTTTCGAAGCGTTTGGAGGTTTCCATGCCGATGTTCGCCGTCGGTATCAAGGACAATCTGCGTACTTCTTCCGGCGAGGAACGGATGAAACGACAGGCGGAGTACGATATTTTACTGGATATGCTGTTCGGAAAGAGCAGTGCCTTCTACACGCGCATGTACGAAAGCGGGCTCATCGATTCCTCGTTCTCCTACGACTATGAGTGCAGCGAGACTTTCGCACACGCCATGCTGTCGGGCGCTTCCCATGAGCCGGAAAAGGTCTATGCGCTCATTCGCGAGGAAATTCGAAACGCACGGAAAAACGGTCTAAGCTCCGAGAGCTTCGAGCGCATCAAACGCGCGACCTACGCACAGACGCTTCGTATTTTCAACTCGACCGAGGACATTGCCGGGGAAATGCTCGTTTACCGTTTTGAGGGCTTCGATCTGCTCGATTATCCGCAGCTTGTCGCTTCCGTCACGCTTGAGGATGTAAACGCGCTGCTTAAGAGCGCCTTTGGCGACGATGTATTCGTACTTTCCACGATTCTGCCGCTCGAAGAACGCGGTGAAGGAGCGAAGCAATGAACACCGTCGGCTTTCCGAATCTGGGGCTCGGACCGTTCGAGATCGATCCGACCGCGATAAGCTTGGGGCCTTTGCGCATCCAATGGTACGGCGTGATCATTGTCTGCGGCATGATTTTGGCCGCTCTTTACGCCTGCTTTCGCATGAAAAGTATATCCTTTTCCACCGACGATTTTCTGGACGTTGCGCTCGTCTGCATTCCAAGCGGCATTGTCGGGGCGCGGTTATACTATGTATTGACCAGTCTTTCCTCCTACACGTCCTTTTGGGATGTATTCAAAATATGGGAGGGCGGGCTTGCCATTTACGGCGGCATCATCGGCGGACTTCTCGGCGTGATCGCCGTTTGTCGTTTCAAGCATCAAAATCTTTTCGCCGTGCTCGACTGTATTGCGCCCGGCGTGATGATCGGGCAGTTCATCGGACGCTGGGGCAACTTTGTCAACGCCGAGGCTTACGGTGTGATCGGACACTACGACTTTTTGGGACGGGAGTTCGACGCTTCCTTTTTGGCCGAGGGCAATCCCTTTCTCATGACGGTCAACGGGCTTCCCGTGCATCCGACTTTTTTATACGAATCGGTGTGGAATCTGATCGGATTTTTGCTGATCAACGCATTTTGGAAAAAGAAAAAATACAACGGCGAGGTTTTGCTCGAATATTTGACCTGGTACGGCTTGGGACGCTCGATTATCGAGGGCTTTCGCGCGGACAGTCTGTACATCGGCTCACTTCGCATTTCACAGCTTTTGGCATTCGCATGTTTTTCGGTCGGCATTATCCTTCTTATCGTTTTCGCCGTCCGACATCGAAACACAAAAAACGAAACGAAATCATAACGGAAACACAGAAAGGCTGATATCGACATGGCAATACGCATGGACGGAAAAGCGCTCTCGGCCAAGCTCAGAGCACAATTAAAGGAAGAAACCGAACAGTTTGAGGCCGAAACGGGCATTCGACCGGGACTGGCCGTAATCATCGTCGGAGAGGATCCGGCATCTCAAATCTATGTTCGCAACAAGAAAAAAGCCTGCGAGGAGGTCGGCTACCGCTCGGAAATTTACGAACTTCCGACCGAAACGACCGAAAAGGAACTGTTGGAGCTCGTACATATTTTGAATGCGCGCACGGATATCCACGGCATTTTGGTGCAGTCTCCCCTGCCGTCGCATTTGGATGAAGCGCTCATCGTCAACAACATTTCCGCCGACAAGGATGTTGACGCCTTCCACCCGACCAACGTCGGACGCATCATGATCGGCGATTACCGCTTTCTTCCCTGCACACCGGCCGGTGTGATGGAGCTTTTGAAGGAATATGCCATCGATCCCGCGGGCAAGACCTGCGTGGTGGTGGGGCGAAGCGACATCGTGGGCAAGCCCATGGCCATGCTCTTGTTACACGCAAACGGAACGGTCACCGTCTGCCATTCGCGCACACAAAATCTTGCCGAGATCACCCGTCGCGCCGACATTCTGGTCATGGCCATCGGAAAGGCCGACTTTCTCAAGGCCGATATGGTCAAGGACGGTGCGGTCATTGTGGATGTTGGCATGAACCGGAATGCCGAAGGCAAGCTGACGGGAGACGTGGATTTTGCCGCGTGTGAGCCCAAGGCTTCTCATATCACGCCCGTTCCGGGCGGTGTGGGACCCATGACCATCACCATGCTTATGAAAAACACGCTTGCGGCGGCCAAGGCCTTTGCCGAATCCGAAAAACGGAAGCAGTAAAGGCGGAAAACCATGAAGAACATCATTTTGATCGGTATGCCGGGCTCGGGGAAAAGCACGCTCGGCGTCATTTTGGCCAAGACGCTCGGCGTCGATTTCATCGACACGGACATCGTCATTCAGCAAAGAACCGGCGAGCTGCTCTGTAAGACGCTCGAACGCATCGGAGTAAACGGACTTTTGGACGAAGAGGAAAAGGCAATTTGCTCTTTGGAGCTTTCGGAGCGGGCGCATGTTATCTCGACCGGCGGGAGCGCGGTGCTTCGCGAACGGAGTATGGAAAAGCTTCGCGAAAACGGAACCGTAATCTATCTGTCGCTTCCGTACAAGGTCATCGAACGGCGTGTGGGCGAGTATTCCGCGCGCGGCATTGCCGCCGAACCGGGAGAGACGCTGCGCGACATTTACAACTATCGGCTGCCCTATTATCAAAAGTATGCCGACCATACCATCGACGGACAGGGAAAACCCATCGAAAACATGATCGCAGAAATCTTACGTATGCTCATCGAGTAAAATGTATGAGCTTCGGAATTTGTAAATATTCTCATTTTATACAAATTCCTCTTGCTTTCGCGAAGCTTTTATGTTAGAATAGTGTGAGTGAGGTATATACGGCGTTCATCCGTTCGTCGCAACGCCTCCTTGGAAAGGATCGCTTCAATTATGGAACAACGCGAAATATCTCTTGCCGACATCCTCGGCCTTATCGTAAAGCGTCTCCCGATCATTTTAATCGCCGCCGTGTTGGGCGCGTCGGCCGCTTTGTACTATTGCCTTTTTCTTCTGACCCCGCGCTATCAGGCCGTGACAAAATACTATGTCGATACGACCGGTCAGACCATGCTCGACTCCACGGCGGACACGTCCTCCGCCTCCGTCAAGGCCCAGCGCGAAACGGTACTTTCCCGTATGGTCGTACCGAGCTACATTGAAATTCTCCAAACCCGCAATTTTGCCGGCCACATTGCCGAAAAGCTAAAAGGAAACGAAAACCTGTCGGAAGAACGCAAACTTCGGCCGTACACCGAGGACGAGCTGTATGCGGCAATCCGCTACTCCTATCAAGAGGAGTTGGAGTCCTACACCGTTACCGTCACCGTGGGTGACCCGGCCGATGCTTACATCATCGCAAGCTGCATCGAAGCAGAATCCGAACCTTATCTGATCGAAAAGAAACCGTCGGCGGAGAACACTCTCCGTATCATCGACAATGCCCGCTACTCGGGGAACTCCGTCACACTCAGCACGCCGGTTTATTTGATCTTGGGCTTTTTCGTCGGAGCCATGCTTGCCGTGGTCGTATGCTTCTTCATTGAAATAAACGACGTACGTATTCGAGACGAAAAGGCCTTAGCCGCTTTGGGACTTACGATTTTGGGGACCATACCGGACTATGTTCCCGAGCGTACCGGGAGAAAATAATCTTTCGCGCAATCGTTGAATCGTCGAACATTTCATAAAATGAAAGCGAAGTTTTATAAATGAACAAGAAAACACAAAAGACCGTAACCGGACGCCGTCCGCTCACCATCGACAAGACGAATGATTTTCGGCTGGTTGAATCCTACAAAACCCTGCGCACCAATCTGATGTTCTCTTTTCCCGACATCGAAAACTCCGAGTGCCGCAAGCTGTTGGTTACAAGTGCGGGCGCCGGCGAAGGAAAAACGACCACGGCCGTCAATTTGGCACTTTCCATCGCGCAAAACGGCGTAAAGGTATTGCTCATCGATGCCGATATGCGTAAACCGACCATACATCGCTATTTCAATTTGGAAAGCAGACAGGGTCTATCCAACATTCTTTCGGGCATCCATGACCGCTCGGAATGCATTTTCGACATTCCTTCGATTGAAGGTTTTTCGGTGATCCCGTCCGGCATCATTCCGCCGAACCCGTCCGAGCTGTTGGGCAGCAACACCATGAAGCGTTTGCTTCACGAGCTTTCATCGAACTACGACTATATCGTCATCGATTCTCCGCCGATCGGCATCGTCACGGACGCTCTTGCTTTGTCGGCCGAGGTAGATGGTGTTGTTTTTGTGGCTTCTCACGGTAAAACCACCGTTCCCGAAATCAACAAAGCGATACAAACGCTCAAATTTGCCAAAGCCAACCTGTTGGGGGTTGTACTCAACCGTGTGCCGAACAAAAAGAAAAATCGCCGCTCCAAGTCCCGCTACTATTACGGCTACACGAACGAAACCGGCTACGATGTGCAATTCGGGAAGGACAAAAAGTAACGTGGTCGATCTTCACACACACATTCTGCCACAGTTCGACGACGGTCCCCGAAGCATGGAGGACAGTCTTGCTCTGATCGAAGAAGCAAACCGTTCGGGTGTTACGACCTTTGTCGCCACCTCGCACTACTATTCCGCACGTCGCCCGCTTGAAGATTTTCTTGTCGGGTATAAGGAAACCTTTGCGGCTCTTTCGGACGCTGTACGCGAAAAAGGGCTTGACGTTCGTCTGCTTCGCGGTGCGGAGGTTTGCATCGACCCGTTTATTTTGAATGCTTCGTCGTTAAGAGAACTTTGCTTTGAGGGCACCGATCGTATCCTTTTGGAAATCCCGCATTCTGCCGATGACCTTGAAGACATGCTTTCGTTGATCGAACGTATTGTTTCCTATTACAACGTCACGCCGATCATTGCCCATGTGGAGCGCTACGATTTCTTTTTCAAAAAGCCGAAGAATCTGCGGCTGCTTAGGGAAATGGGCTGTTTCATACAAATTGACGCCGAATGCTTCCTACAGGGCTTTTTCGAAAAGCGATTCGCCTTTAAAGCCTTAAACGACGGCTTTTTGGACGTTGTTGCTTCCGATTGCCACGATTTGGACAGACGTCCGCCGAATCTGGAAAGTGCCTACCGCGTCATCGAAAGCAAATGCGGCGGAGAAGCGGTTTTGCGTTTAAAGGAAAATGCCGTAAAACTCATCTCCTCAGGCTCTTGAACGCTGATTTACACATACCCTACGGCTGAACGGTCGGACATTTGTACATTCTTTCGGAATGCAAATGTCCGGCTCTTTTGTGTGTATGTGGAAAAATTAACAAAATATTCTTATATATCCCTGCAAGGTGTGCTATAATAAGATGATAAATATCGGGCTTACGATGGCATTCGCTTCAGCCCGAAAAGAAAGGATCGTGACAAAATGACAAAGGCATACGGCAAAAAGGTTTGGCTGATCCCGGACGGTTTTTTGCATTCCGTTTCGCTCAACGATCAGGTCAGCCACGAAGCGGTCTGCGTGCTCAACACCTCGGACAAGGACGCGACCGTTACGCTCACGCTCTATTTTGAGGATCGCGAGCCGATGACCGGCTTTACCGCCTCCTGCCCCGCTCACCGCACGCATCATATTCGCTTGGATCGTGCCGTGTCGGAAAGCGGCGAAAAAATACCGCGCGACACCCCCTATGCGCTGCTTGTCGAAAGCAATGAGCCGATCGTCGCACAGTATTCGCGCTTGGACACCTCGGCGGTCGAAATGGCTCTCATGACCACCATCGCCTATCCGGTCGATTAAGCTTATCGTCAATAATTTTTAAGGAGAAAAAGAACAATGGCACAGGTACTTATTGAAACCTCCGCAAGACACGTCCATTTGAGCAAGGAACACATCGACATTCTGTTCGGTGCCGGTCACGAGCTCACTTTCAAAAAGGCACTCTCCCAGCCGGGGCAGTTCGCCTGTGAGGAGCGCGTTACGGTCGTCGGCGAAAAAAAAGAAATCAAGAACATCAGCATTTTGGGTCCCGCCAGAAGCGCCACGCAGGTCGAAATTTCTTTGACCGACGCGCGCACCTTAGGTGTCAAGGCTCCGGTACGCGAATCCGGTGACATTGCCGGAAGCGGCGCTTGCAAGATCGTCGGGCCGTGCGGAGAAGTCGAGATTTCCGAAGGTGTGATCGCCGCCAAGCGTCACATTCATTTGACGCCCGAAGCCGCCGCCGAGATGGGTGTTGCGGACAAGCAGGTCGTCTGCGTCAAGGTCGATTCCGACGGACGCAAAACTCTGTTTGGTGATGTGGTCATCCGCGTCAGCGATAAGTTCTCCCCCGCCATGCACATCGATACCGACGAATCCAACGCCGCAGGCTGTGTGCCCGGCATGATGGGCGAAGTCATCACCGAGTGTTGCAAATAAATTTTCAAACCGAAAATATTTTTCATTTAACTTGAAATAATATTGATATCAAAATGTAAGGAGTAAGTAACATGAGCAATGAAACCAAACGCGAGTACATTCTCAGCAAAGAAGTTGCTGAAATGTGCGTAGTTGCCAAGGGACCGAAGCACGATCCCGCTCCCATTCCCGAAGAAGGTAAATGGGTAAACGC
>CAZYFX010000069.1:0-10769 GCA_964646725.1 uncultured Oscillospiraceae bacterium | reverse complement strand
GGGAAGTGCAAAGCGCTTGCCCTTCGTACCGGCCGCAAGCAGGAATGCGCCCATGCTGGCCGCCATGCCGATACAGACAGTGGATACATCGCACTTGATATAGTTCATCGTGTCGTAGATCGCCATGCCGGAGGTGATCGAACCGCCGGGGCTGTTGATATACAGGAAGATATCCTTATCGGGATCCTGCGATTCCAGATACAAAAGCTGTGCAACGACCAACGAAGCGGTCTGATCGTTGACTTCATCGCTCAAAAATACGATGCGATCGTTCAAAAGGCGCGAATAGATATCAAAGGAACGTTCGCCGTGATTGGTCTGTTCCACGACCATTGGTACAAGTGCCATAGTAACCATCCTTTCACTATCAAAGTATGCACATTGCAAAAAAGTTTTTTACAGCGCAGACATAAGCCGCCTTTGCGGCGGCTCATATCGCGGGGTACAGATATTATTCTTCGGTATTTTCCGTTTCGGCCGTTTTCTTGACTCTGGTTTTCTTCGGCTTTTCTTCCTCGGAAGCATCCTCGGTCTTTGCCTTCTTGGCGGTTTTTCTCTTGGGCTTTTCTTCCTCGGCTTCTTCTGCCTTTTCCTCTTCTTCCGCGGGAGCGTTCAGCTTTTCGAATTCCTCGGTGGTCATCGTCTTTTCGTCAATCTCAGCCGTTTCCTTGACAAGCTCGAATGCCTTGATGCTCTTGACATCGTATGCAAGATCTTCGGCGGAAATGCGCTTTTTGATCTCCTCGGCCTTCATGCCGAACTGCTCGGCCATTTCGTTGTACTTGGCCTCGACTTCTTCGTCGGACGCTTCGATGGCTTCGGCTTTGACGATCTCCTCAAGTGCCAGCTGCTTCTTGACGTTGACGAGCGCCACATCGGCATAGCGTGCACGGATATCGTCGAGTGTCATACCGGTATACTGTAAGATCATATCCAAACTCAGGCCCTGACTGCGCAACTGATAGTCGTACTCACGCACAAGGTTTTCCTTTTCCTTGTCCACAAGAGCATCCGGGATTTCGGCTTCGACCTGTGCACCCAACGCCTTGGACAGCTCATCGGCAAGGCGAACCTCTGCCTCGGCATTGTGTCTCTTTTCTATTTTAGCCTTGATATCGGCTTTATATTCGGCAAAGGTCTCGAATTCGGAAGCGTCCTTGGCAAAATCATCGTCCAGTGCCGGAAGCTCCTCGTATTCGATGGCGTTCAGCTTGCACTTGAAGGTAGCGTCCTTACCGGCCAGCTCCTTGGCATGATATTCTTCGGGGAACTTGACGTTGACATCGAATTCTTCGCCGATGCTCTTACCGACGATCTGATCCTCAAAGCCAGGGATGAAGGTGTTCGAGCCGAGCTTCAGCTTGTGTCCGTCGGCCTTTCCGCCCTCGAACGCAACACCGTCGCAGAAGCCTTCGTAATCGATGGTCACGGTGTCGTCCTTGGCGGCGGCACGGTCGGTCACCTCGATGGTTCTCGCATAGCGGGCGCGGGTTCTTTCAAGCTCTGCATCCACTTCGGAATCCTCGGTTTGGATCACGATCTTTTCGACCGCAAGTCCCTTATAGGAAGCGACCTTAACATCCGGGTAGCGGATAAAGGTGACGGTGGCGGTAACGCCCTCCTCGGCCTCGAAATCAACATCTGTCACTTCGGGCATGGCAGCCATACGGAACGAAGTTTCTTTGACATCGGTGTCGATCTCCTCGGGAAGAAGGTCGTTGATGGCATCCTCATAAAACACCTGCTTGCCGTAGAACTTTTCGACAAGACCTCTGGTTGCCTTGCCCTTACGGAAGCCGGGGATCGCAATGCTCTTTCTGTTTTTCGCAAACACCTTGTTAACGGCATTTTCAAATGCGTCGTGGGAAATGACGATGTTCATTTCCACCTTGTTGGTTTCGATTTCCTTGAAGTTTTTCAAGCTCATGTAACTGTCCATCCTTTCAAAGAGACAACGGATAAGCTTTGACCGTTTCTCTCTTGTTCCGGTATACCGGATTTACAAAAATATACTATTCTATTGTAATGATTTTTTGCAAAAAGTCAAGGTCTTTTTTGAAAAATCAGCACTTTCGGCAAAAAAAAAAGGCCTTTTCCTTTCAAATCGGCTATTTGCACAGCACTTTCGGCGTTATAGGTGCTTCGGCATCCTTAAAAACGTCCGCCGCCGCCGACACGTCCGCTCGCTCCGTGCCCACCCGAAAAGCCGCCGGAATGTCCCGTACCGTGATTCGAACCGTGGTGGCTCGGCGGGTCATTCTTCGGTTTCGGGGTGCTGGTCACGGTGGAATACAAAAAGACCTCACGGCTTTGCGTCAAATGTAAGCTGTTCGAATCGACAAACGCATCGGCCGTCGTTTTCCGCGCGACGTTGTTCATCTGTTTTACCTTTAACCATGTTAAAAACAGGGCAATAATAAGCGGTAAAACGATAACGACCGCAAACACCGTCAGTGGGTCATACGGGAAGCTGTTGCCGTAGGAAGCGCCGGAATATCCGTTTCCCATATGAGTGTAATCGGGCGCAGGCGCGTAAGGGTCGCAGTCGTATGTACCGTCCAACGGAGCATAGTCGCCCTTCGGCGCGTCGGCCGACGCATAGGGATCGGTCGGGAACCACGGCGCTTCGCCGTGCCGTGCAACCACAAGCGTCCGCACCGTTTGTGTATACACCTCCAGTGCACCGCAGGAATCATCCTCGCGTAGATACGGCAAAAACGCATTTTTGAGCGAATCAATCATATCTGTGTCAAACACATTGTTGGAAGCCGTTACATAATACTCGCGCGGCTCATAGCTGATATACAGCAAAATGCCCGGCTCATACCCCGCCCCATTGTCGTTCAACACATTGTAATAGCCGTCGGCCGTCTGCTCGGCGTCCGTACCGGACATCCGCGCTTCGGTCACGGCACGGATACGAAAGCCGAGTGCGTCGGAGGTATCCTTCATTGTCTGTTCCAAAGCATCCGCTTCCGCTTCGGAAAGAATTTCGGCATAGTCGAGCACATATTCGTGCTCTGCGGCGGAAGCATTCAAGAGAAGAACAAGCGCTAACGCTGTAAATAAAAAGGGAAAATACAGTTTTTTCACGATACGCTCCCCCATCAAAGTGAAATTAAAAGCAGAAGAAGCAACATAATTGCCGCACCGATGCCGAACACCTTGGCAAAATATCGATTTCGTTTCTTTTTATCGACAGGGAATGAGCCGACAACCTTGCCGGTCTGTCCGTTGACAGCATACGCATAGCTCTGTCCCTCATAGGCGATATGAAGCATCCAGACGGGGAGCATACAGTAACGCACCTTGCCGTCGGAAAATCGAATACTGGATTTTTCCGGGCGAACACCGACGAAGCCGTTCACCGTGTCGGCAAAAACGCGCTCGGTGGTTGTGCGCACACGCTCGTTGGCGCGCTTTTCGCATTCGGCGGCCGAAACATCGTACTTATCGGCAAAGTAGCCCGCAAGATACCCCGTGTCAAACGGAACCGCTTCCTCCAATCGGAACGGCTCGAGCGATTCCATGTAAGCGTCATCCGCTTTTTGCGATGCGTCGGTGGGAAGGCCCGCAAAGTCAAGCGTTCCCGAACGGAAGATTCTGTAATGGTCGGTCTTGACATGGTCGAAATGCGCGTCGCTCCAGGCCGTCACACGTTCGCCGCGATAGGTCATCGCCGCGTCGGTCTTGCAATCGAACAGCCAAAACGGCACATACACGCCGGACATTTCTTCGATTTTTTTCTTGTTTTTGAAAGTGTCGGGCAGAAAAGGCAGATTCTTGAAGGTGCTTTCAAAGGCCGCCATGGCTTTTTTCTTGTCGATTGAAAACGGAAGCACGAAATCGGGGCGGTAAGTGCCCTCGAACTGCTTTCGGACGATGGCGGCATTTCCGCAATACGGGCACACCGTCGCCCCCATTATGCCGCTTCCGGTAATTTCGGCTCCGCAGGCCGGGCAGGAATAGGTGCAAAGCCCCTCGCTTTCGACATCGGCAAAGGTTCGCGGCTCGTATTTTGTCCAATCGTACACACTCGGCTCCGAGGCTTCGGCGTCATCCGCATCAAGCTGTTCGAGCGTCTCGGGAGCAAAATCGTTTTCGCAGGCGGAGCAATGTAAGCTTTTCGTTTTTCCGTCGTAGGCAAGCGGTGCGCCGCAGGAAGGACAGGTATAGATTTTCACGGTTTCCAAAGAATTTCACCGACTTTCTTCAGTTTGAAATACGCACAGACTTCCGTAAACAGTATACTTCTTTTTTCCGCTTCTGTCAATGGTTTTTCGTCATTTGCGACGTTAAAGTTTGTGAATAAAATATCGTTTTTCTTTTTTTGCAAAAAGGCTTGACATCCGCATGTTTTCATGCTATCATAGCCATGTCGAGAAGCCTCGATTACATTTTCGAACAACGTCGGCTCCCATGGAGCAACGGAGGTACCGAACATGAAAAAACACATTCCGACTCACATGCGTCTCCCCCACCGAAAAAAGCCGATCCCGGCCTCCCACACCCAGACCTTTACCGATGAAGAAGCAAGGGTACTCGAAAAGGAATTTATCGAAGCCTATTCGGGTACTTCCAAAAGCACGCTTAAGATACTTCTTGTCATGTACAAGCGGTATCCTTTGCAGCTTCTTTTATCGGTTCTTTTTTACGGCATTGCCACTCTTCCGCACATCACCATTCCCATTGTGACCGCCAATCTCATCAATGTGGTGGTGGATGTTCTGGCAGGAAAAAGCTTCGATTATCTGCGCGAGATCGGCATGAATGTCGCGATACTCGTCGTTTTGCTCATTTTGAATATCCCGACCAACATGATCCGTGTGCGCCTTCAAAGCGGCGTTATGCGCAAGGTGGAAGTGGGGCTTCGCGGTGCGCTCGTGCGCAAGCTCCAACAGCTTTCCATCTCTTTCCACAAAGAAATGCAGTCCGGGCGTATCCAATCCAAGCTCATGCGCGATGTGGAAACCGTACAGTCGCTTTCACAACAGCTCTTCACCATCATCCCGCAGGTGGCGCTCAACATGATCACCGCATTAGTCGTGGTCATTTCGCGAAATCTGACCATTTTCGCTTTCTTTGTAATGTGTATCCCGGCCGCCACGCTCACCATGCGCGCTTTCCGCGAGCCGATCAAAAAGAACAACCGCGAATTTCGCAAGGGCATGGAGGCCACCTCCGCCAACCTCATGGACATGGTGGAAATGACGCAGATCACCCGTGCGCACGCGCTGGAAAACCGCGAAGTGCACAAAATGACCACTTTGCTCAACAAGGTGGCAAGCACCGGCTTCCATTTAGACGTCATCCAAGCCCTGTTCGGCGCATGCTCCTGGGTCATTTTCCAGCTGTTCCAGCTGCTGTGCCTTGTTTTCTCGGTCTATCTTGCCATTAAGGGGCAGATCGAGATCGGCGATATTTCCATGTATCAATCCTACTTCTCCACACTGACCAGTCAAGTCTCGACGCTCATCGGTCTGATGCCCATCATCACCAAAGGCTTTGAATCCATTTCTTCCATCGGAGAAATTTTGGGCGCAAGCGATATCGAGGACAACCGCGGCAAATATGAGCTCACCGAATTAAAGGGCGAATACGAATTTCAAAATGTGGAATTTTCTTACGAGGATGACCAACCGCTTCTTCGCGGTCTGAATCTCAAGGTCAATGCCGGAGAGACCATTGCCATTGTCGGCGAATCGGGTTCGGGCAAATCGACCCTACTCAACCTTGTGCTCGGCTTTAATCTGCCCAAAGGCGGCAAAGTGACGGTGGACGGGCACGACATCACAGCGATCAATCTGCACACCTACCGCAAGCATCTTGCCGTCGTGCCACAGAACAGTGTCATGTTCACCGGAACCATTCGCGAAAACATCACCTACGGCATGAACAATGTTCCCGAGGAACGCTTAAAGGCCGTGCTTGACGCCGCTCTGCTCACCGATTTCATCCGTTCACTGCCGCAGGGCGTGGACACGCCGCTCGAAGAACACGGCGCCAATCTGTCGGGCGGACAGAGACAGCGACTGTCCATTGCGAGAGCGTTAATCCGTGACCCGAGGGTCATCATTTTCGACGAAGCGACCAGCGCGCTTGACAGCGTGTCCGAAAAAGAGATTCAAAAGGCCATCAACAATCTTTCCAAGGATCGCACGACCTTTATCGTGGCGCACCGCCTGTCCACCATTCGCGACGCTGACCGCATTGCGGTGGTCAAGAACGGGGTTTGCGCCGAGATCGGAACGTTCGAGGAGCTGATGGAGAAAAAAGGCGAGTTTTATAAGATGCAGACGTTGCAGACGGTTTGAACCGTTAAAGGTATATAAACAGCTCGGCGGCAGGAAGTTTTGTTCCTGCCGCCGAGCCGTTTGTATGTGATTTTATTCTTCTATGATCGGGATGTTCTCGAAGCCGGACCATCCTGCCAGATGTCTTGCCAAGATCATATTATCCTTGACATTAACTTTTCCGTCACCGTTGAGATCGGCAGCATTCAAATCGATGCTCTCATAGCCGCTCCAGCCGGCAAGGTAACGGGCAAGCACCATATTGTCCTTGACACTGATCTTACCGTCACCGTCCAAGTCGCCGGGCGTAACGTCGATGACCTCGACCGAGCCGTTTACCGCACCGAAGAGCACTTCATCCATCGCCGCATTGTAGACACAGTCCTCATCGACAGTCAATTTTACGGGATAGACACCGAGCGGTGCATTTTCGGCGATCTCAAACACAAAGGTTACAGCGACTCCGTTCACCGTGTAATTCTCCGTAGCCGTTGCGTTGAACCAATACAGAGTGTAAGGCGATACAAGCTCCGGTCGGTGCATGGTCGTACCGAGAACACCGGCGTCCTTAACTTCCTTCAAGGTAAGAACGCTTGTATCAAACGAGACCTTTACATTTGCCGTGGTGATACCCGGATTGTTTTTGAGTGAAAGTGTGACCGATACCGTTTTCCCCGCCGTTCCCTTCGCGGAAGAAACAACAAAAGCGGGGGCTTCGGCGTCGATCGGCTCATCGGGCTTATCCGGTTCGACCGGCTTTTCTTCGATCTCTTTATCCTTAACGGTCACGGTACAGGTTGCCGTTTTGCCTCCGTCGGCCGTCTTGACCGTGATGGTCGCTTTCCCTGCAGCCTTTGCGGTCACAACACCGTTGGATACGGTCGCAACCGTCGCATCGGACGAGCTCCAGGTCACGCTCTTGTTCGTTGCATTCGAAGGAGCAACGGTGGCGGTAAGAGTCACAGCTTCACCGACGGTCAGAGCGGCGTTCGTCTTGTTTAGGGTCACGCCCGTGACGGATATATCGCTTGGCTTTGCTTCACCGGGAACGTAATCGTAATGGATGGTAGCCTCCGAGAAGCAGTCGTTACCGCATTCGCCGACAGATATCTTTTGCCAGTCGCTTTCACTTCCGGTGAAGTAGATATCGGAAACATTCACACAATCATTAAACGCATAATTATCAATAACAAGGTAGCCGTCGTTTCCGTTATCCCATACCCAATCATCTTCTTTATTCCCGGTGTGCTCAACGTTCGTCAGATAGATAACGATGCTTTCAAGGCCGACACAGCCGGAAAAGGCGTTATTATAAATATGGTTTACACCGGACGGTATCGTAATACTTTCAAGGCCGCTGCAATTTTGGAAAAGCTCGCTGTCAAGCGTCCTTACACCGTCGGGAATGCAAAATTCCGTAAGTCCGGTACAGCCGGAAAAAGCGCCGTATTCAAGGCTTGTTACACTCTCGGGAAGCGTAATCGTCTTAAGACTTGTGCATCCGGCAAAAGCAAACCACTCGACAGCCGTAACGCCGTTCGGGATGTTGATGTTCGCAAGACCGGTGCAGCCTTGGAAAGCATACCTGGGAATGTACTTTACGCTTTCCGGGAAGGTAATATCCGTAAAGCCGGTGCATCCGCTGAAGACTCCCCAACCGAGCTCCGTTACGCTTTCCGGGACAGCAAATGCCGTAAGGCCGATACAATAGGAAAATGCATAATCGCCGATGCTTGTCACGCTGTCCGGAAGCGTAACGCCCGTAAGGCCCGTACACTCGCTGAAAGCACCGTCCCCGATACTTATAACGTTGTCCGGAATCGTGATGCTTTCAAGAGCGGTACAATGCGAAAAAGCATAGCTTCCGATTTTAGTCACATTATTCGGAATCGTAACATCCGTCAGAGCGGTACAGCGGGAAAACGTACCATCCCCCGTACTCGTCAAACTGTTCGAAAGAGTCGCTTTCGCAAGAGCCGTACAATCGAAAAAGATGTTTTCTCCGAGCTCGACCACACTGTCCGGGATCACAATCTCCGTAAGACCGGTACAGCTTTGAAAAGCGCCGCCTTCTATCTTTGTCACGCCGTTCGGAATCGTAAAGCTTTTTAAGCCGCTGCATTCACGAAAAGCATACTCTCCGATTTCCGTCACACTGTTCGGGAGCGTGGCGCTTTTTAAGCCGGTGCAACCCCAAAAAGCGTGTCCGCCGATGCTTGTCACGCCGTTCGGAATGATGATGCCCGTCAGACCGCTGCACCCCTTAAAGGCCGAGCCTTCTATGCATTCCACGCTGTTCGGAAGCGTAATGCTTCTTAATCCGGTACAACCGTCAAAGGCGTATGCTCCGATCTTTTTCAAGGTATCCGGAAGCGATACGCTGCGAAGCTCGGTACAATCCCTAAACATGGAATCGCCGAGGCTTGTCAAACCCTCCGGGATCGTTATACTTGTTATTTTTACGCAACGGTAAAAAGCGCCGTGACCAACACTCGTCACGCCGTTCGGCAGCGTTATGCCGGTCAGACTTTGACAGTCCGAAAAGGCGCTCTCGCCAATGCTCGTCACGCCGTCCGGAAGCGTTATGCCGGTCAAGCTTTCACACCGGTCAAATGCATAATCACCGATACTTGTCACGCTGTCCGGCAGCGTTATGCTTTTCAGACCTTCGCAACCGGAAAATGTACCCTTCGCGATGCTCGTTATGCCGTTCGGGATTTTTACGCTTGTCAAGCTTCCGCAGCCGCGGAATGCCTCTTCGCCGATGCTTGTTACACCGTCGGGGATCGTTACGGCTGTAAGTTCGCAGAACGCAAAAGCAGAATTACCGATCGTTTTCAGACCGCTCGGCAGTGTAACAGATTTAAGACTCGTGCACCAATAAAAGGCACTGTTTCCGATACGGGTCACTCCGTCCGGAATCGTAATGCCTGTGAGATTTTCGCAATATGCAAAGGCATAGTTTCCTATGCTTGTAATGCCGTCACCGATAATGACCTTTTTGATCTTTTCGGCTTTTCCGTACCAGGGGGCCGATTGCTCCAAATAATTGGACATGTTTCCGTTGCCGGTAATGGTAAGCGTACCGTCCGCCGAAAGTGTCCACTCCAGATCCTTGGCTATGGCGTTCAGCTCGGCATTCGTTTCACACTCTGCCGTATACTCAAAACCGACCGTAAGTTCCTCCGAACGCTCGACTGAGTTCTCTACGATCGGTGCGGCCGAAGCGGTCAAACCGAGTGTAAGTATGGCGGCAACAATTATACAATTTGCTTTCATGATGCGTCCTCCTTGATGTTTTATATACACATTATAACATATTTAAAGCTCGAATGTTGTATATTTTGTAAATATTCACATTTCGGAGCTTTAAGCACTCCGTTTCAAGCATTGTACAGCGGTGTCTACTCAAAGAGCTTTTCCAGCGGAAGATTTTTACCGTATCCGCGCCCTGCATATTTTCATGTGTGCTCCTGTTAAGCGGTTTGCCCGATTTTGTTACAAACACACTTCCGTCCGTGATTTTTTTCCTTTTTGTATAGTCTTTCAGCATTTTACAAAGTGCTTGGGCAAAAACACCGTCCGCATTTTGCCTTTGCAGTTTATTTCCGCCTTGCCGTTCTTCACCGCCGATACGGTAATATATTTAAGTTCGGATATACGAATTCCGGTAGCGCAAATCGTCTGCATAAGGTAATAAAGCCTGTCGTTGTTCTTGTTTTTTGCGGCCGTGAGCAATCTCTCGTATTCCGCTTTTGTCAGTTCTTTTTCTCGGCTTGCGAACATCTGCCTTTGGACTTTTACCGCTTTAATTTTGCATTTAAACCATTCGTTAAACTCAAAGAAATTATTGAGAGAAGAAATTTTTGAATTCACGCTTGACGGTGCATACTTTTCGATCAGCTCTTTCTTGTAATCCATAACCGCAGTCTTTTCCACACTTCTTCCGCAAAGCCAATTCATAAAGGAAATTACATCGTGAATGTATTTCTCTATGGTAGCTTTTGCCTTTTCTTCCTCGAATAAATACTCCTTGTATTTTCTTATCAATTCATCTGATATTGTTTTCATTGTTCAACAGCCCCCTTCTTAATATTCTAACACTAAATCGTGTTTTTCCGATTGTATCAAAAAGGTTTGTCGATACTTTGCATACAACATACAATTTGATAGAATAGCGCAAACAGAGGCAGTATTGCCTCGAAAATCAAATTTTAAAGCACAAAAAACTCACTGTCAAAAGGTGTACATTTTGACAGTGAGTTTTATTTTTTAACACGCTATTCTCTGAGCCTGCAATAAAATGCAGCAATGCTCCTATGCGAAAGAGATTGATGTGTTCACCGCGGAAAACGACGTGATTCATCCGTCGGAAATCAAAAAGAGTGCCGCCGCAGACCGTCGAGAAGTCAAAAAATAAACGTGATTGATAAGGCTTCTCTCAATCGTGGAAACGGCGGCATCATCTGTATGTGC
>CAZYFX010000068.1:0-10792 GCA_964646725.1 uncultured Oscillospiraceae bacterium | reverse complement strand
AGAACACCAAAAGCGTCAGCACCAACACAATCACCACGTTCCAGCCGTATTGCTGTCCGAACAGCTTGGGTATCCATCCGGCCTTGGTCTGCGGATTGATGATGCCCACCTTGTTGGAACCGTAGGGATTTTCCCACAGTGCCACACAATAGGAAGTGAGCTGGATGGCGATGTAGTTCATCATAAGCGTGAACAGCGTCTCATTGGTTTCCCAACGCGATTTGAAAATCGCGGGAATAAGTCCCCAGATCGCACCGGCCGCCACACTGGTCACAAACATGACGAGCATCAAAAGCGGCGTGGGGAGCACATCTCCCAGATAGATCATGCAAGCCGCCGTGGCGATACCACCCACAAGCACCTGACCCTCCGCGCCGATGTTCCAAAAGCGCATTTTGAAAGCCGGCGCAAGCGCGACCGAGATGCAAAGCAGCATACAACCCTCGCGGATAAAGCTCCACAGACGGCGCGAAGTCCCGAAAGCACCCGCAAACATGGACTTGTAGACCTCGATCGGATTTAACTTGGTGATGGAATAAATGAGTAATGCGTCAATGACCAACGCCAAAAACACCGCAAGAATACGGATGAGCCAGGCATGTGGCCGGGAAATATCGCTTCGCTTGGCAACACGCACAAGCGGCGTTTTCACGGAATGAGCTTGCTTTTCCTTATTCATGGTCGGACACCTCCGCATCGTTTTTCTTTTTCAGATTGGTCATTAACAAACCGACCTGCTCCTTGGTGGCGCTTCGCGCGTCCACAACGCCGTTGTTTTTTCCGGCGCAGAGGACCAGAATACGGTCGCACAACTCCAGAAGCACGTCCAAATCCTCACCGACGTAAATGACGGCCACGCCGTTTTCCTTTTGCTTGTTGAGCAGGTGGTAGATGGTGTAGGAAGTGTTGATATCCAACCCGCGCACCGCGTAGGCGGTCATGAGAAGGGTCGGCGCGGCGGCGATCTCACGTCCCACAAGCACTTTCTGCACGTTACCGCCCGAAAGCTTGCGCACGGGCGTAGACACGCCGGGCGTCACGACCTCCAGATCGTTCATGATCTTTTCGGCCAGCTTTTTGGGAGAACGCTTGTCGGTGAAGAACGGAATGCCGTCGGAATAGCTCTTCAACATCATGTTTTCGGTCATGCCCATACTGCCGACCAATCCCATGCCGAGACGATCCTCCGGCACAAAGGAGAGAGACACGCCGAGATTTCGAATGGCTCGGACGCTCTTGCCGATCAAATTCACCGGCTCACCGGTCTTGGGGTCGTAGTAAGTGATCTCGCTTTCCGGCGTAACGGGCTGAAGTCCCGAAATGGCCTCCAAAAGCTCCTTTTGTCCGCTTCCGGCGATGCCGGCAATGCCCAAAATTTCTCCCGCATTGACATCGAAGGACACATCGTCGAGTAGCTTCACGCCATCGCGGCTGTAGCACGAAACATTCCGCACCGCAAGACGCCTGGTCACGTTTTTCGGCTCGGGACGGTCGATATCCAGTTCCACCTTTTTGCCGACCATCATTTCGGTAAGCGACAATTCGGTGGCTTCGGCGGTCGGCACGGAGCCGATGGACTCGCCTTTGCGCAAAACCGCCACACGGTCGCTGACGGCCAAAACCTCGTGGAGCTTGTGGGTGATGATAATGATGGATTTTCCGTCGTTCTTCATGTTGCGCATGACGTCGAACAGCTTATCGGTTTCCTGCGGCGTCAAAACCGCCGTCGGTTCATCCAAAATCAGAATGTTGGCGCCGCGATACAAAACCTTGATAATCTCCAAAGTCTGCTTTTCGGACACCGACATATCGTACACCTTTTTCATCGGGTCGATGGAGAAGCCGTATTTTTGGCAGATCTCCGAAACACGCGCGGCCGTGCGCTTCAAGCTGTACGAGCCCTCTTCTTCCAGTCCGAGCACGACGTTTTCGGCGGCGGTCAGCACATCGACCAATTTAAAATGCTGATGGATCATACCGATTCCCAACGCAAAGGCGTCCTTGGGAGAGGTGATGCTCACGCGTTCTTCTCCGATATAGATTTCGCCGCTGTCGGGAAAATAGATGCCGGACAGCATATTCATAAGCGTGGTCTTTCCGCTTCCGTTTTCTCCCAAAAGCGAAAGGATCTCGCCCTTTTTGACTTCGAGACAGGCGTTCTTGTTGGCTACGATCGATCCGAAGGTTTTTGTGATGTTTTCCATGCGCAAGGCAATCGTGTTGTCCATAGTGACCCTTCCTTATCCACTGACTTTGTGCGAACTTCCGCTTGTTTTTTCGCGTATGGGACACCTGTTCCCGTAGACGGAAAAACAAGCGGAAAAGGGAAAGCGGAAGAACCGTTTTCCCCTTTTCCGATATTTTACAACAGGTTATGCAGACTCTTTGATACCATCGATGCGGATATCGAAGGCCGGAGCGCTGCGAAGCTCGGATTCGTGGAAGTAGCCGTCCTTGATCAGCTCATTGCCTTCGAAGCCGTAGCTCTGATCATAGGAGTCAATGTGCTCACCGCCGACCGTGAAGGTTTCGGTATCGAACACATGAAGCTCGCCGTTCTTGATCTTTTCGATGATCTCGGCAACCTTTTCGGCCGTGCCCTCGGCACAGCTTGCACCGAGCTCGGTGATGGCGACAGCGCCCTCGGAATAGCCCTCGGCCCAATCGGTAGCGATCTCTTCGCCGGCAAGCATGGTGCTGAATGCGTACTTGTAGTAAACGCTCCAGTCATTGGTAGCGGAGGTGAGAGCGGCATCGGGAGCAACGCTCAACATGTCAACATTGTAGCCGATGGAATAAGCGATCGTACCCTTTTCCTGAGCGGCCTGAACGGCACTCGGAGCACCGGTGGAGTCGGCATGCTGACCGATGATGACACAGCCGTGAGACATCAACGTGTCGGCCGTGGCGGCTTCCATGGTGATATCGAACCAGCTGTTGGTGTAGATGACTTCCATGGTCACATTCGGAACGACCGACTGGATGCCGAGGAAGAAGGCGGAGTAGCCGGAAACGACCTCTGCATACGGATAAGCGCCGACGTAACCGACCTTAACGTTTTCGCCGTCGTAGTTGGCTTCGGTAAGAACACCGGCGTCGATGAGCTCGGCGATCTTCATACCGGCAACCACACAGGAAACGTAGCGGGATTCAAACACATGCGTGAAAGCGTTCTTGAAGTTGGCAAGACCGCTCTTGGCAGCCGTGTCACCGGTCATGGAAACGAAGGTCACTTCGGGATGCTGAGAAGCGGCTTCTTCCATGAAGGACTGATGGCCGTAGCTGTTGGAAACGACAAGGTTGCAACCCTGGTCAACAAGGTCGAGAGCCGTTTCGGTGCAGGTAGCGTCCTCAGGAACGGTGTACTTCCAAACGATCTGATCTTCGGTCAAACCGAGCTCGGCGGCAGCCTCCCGGATGCCCTTGATGTGTGCGTAGGTGTAGCCTTCGTTGTCATCGCCGACCAAGATCACGCCGACCTTGAGAGCGGCATTCTCGGTGTTTTCGTCCGCCTCGTTGTTTTCGGCTTCATTGTTCTCGGCTTCGTTGTTTTCGTTGTTCTCGGCATCAACATCGTTGTTGTTTTCAACTTCAACATCGTTGTTGTTTTCGACATTGCTGTCTTCGTTGCCGCCGCAGGCTGCAAAGCAGAAGACACAGGATGCCGCCAAAAGAACTGCAAGTAACTTCTTCATGGGTGTGTTCCTCCTAAAAATGTAAGTAAAAAATAAAATAGGCACTATCGATAAGGAAACGCCTTAATTCAAGTACCTCTTTTATTTTAGCAAAATTTGCACGAAAAAACAAGCCCGCATTTCGACGAATTTTGACGGGAAAACGCCTTTGTATTATACAATCTGCACAAACGAATTGTGCGCCGATTTTCACGAAACGGAGTTTCAGCGGCTTCCGCGCCCCTCAGTCGGCTGAGCTGACAGCTCCCTTTACACAAGAAGCCGTTTAGAGGGTGCGAATTTCAAGGTCTTTTGTGCTGAGCCGTAAGCCCCTTTGGGCGCGCGGCGGGGTAAAAACCGCGTCCGCAAGTTTTAAGTCACATATAAACTTCGCCCGCGAAAACTGCTCCGGGGCTCCCCCGGGGTTAGGCGCCGTAGGTGGTGGAACGTCCGCCGTCGATCATGTAGTTGTCACCGGTGATAAAGGCCGCCTTGTCCGAAGTCACATACATAATCAGATTCACAATCTCCTCCGGCTCGGCCACTCGTCCCATCGGGCTCTTGAAGCCCAACATTCCCGGCCGCGTCAAAACACCGCCCGGCGAAACACAGCAGCACCGTACACCGTGCGGCGCACCGATGACCGCAATACTCTTGGTAAACCCGATCAGACCGGATTTGGCCGCGCTGTAGTCGGAATCCGAACCCGCCGATACGCCCGAAATCGAACCGATGTTGATGATTACACCGCTCTTTTGTTCGATCATCGTCGAAAGTACGGCGCGCGCCAAGTACATCGGCGCTTTCAAATTCACATCGATGCCCCAGTCAATGGCCTCAATCGACATCTCGTGATACGGCTTAAACTCCTTGAAAATGCGCGTCGCCGTTCCGCCGGCAAAGCTGATAGTGATATCGATGTGTCCGTAGGTTTCCTTGACGTGCGAAGCAAGCGCTTCCACCGCCGCGTAATCGCGCATATCGATAACATATGGCTCGACCGAACCGCCGTCGCACGGCGTGATCGTCTCGCTTGCTTCCTTTAATCCGTCCGCGTTCACGTCGCACATAACAACGCGCGCTCCCGCTTCGGCATACTTGCGCGAAGCACAAAGCCCCATGCCGCTGGCCGCTCCCGTGATGATGACGGATTTTCCCTTAAAATCAAGTTCCATATTCATTTCTTACACCCCTTTTAACGTCTGCTCAAATACTCGTCCATACGGTCGTTGACCGGATTTTTGCCCCATACATAATCCTTCGGAAGCGCGCTCAATTCCTTCTTCAAACCGTCGTATACCGGCATGAGCTCACTCTGCTTCAATCCGGCCAGCGTCAAAATCTTGCTGTTGTCGATCACACGGTCGAACAGACGGTCGTACCGCAGCTGGTAGCCCGGGAACGGATTTTGCGGCCCGCCGAACAGGGACAGATAATCCTCCTCGGGGATAAATTCGTATTTCAGTCCGATAATATCCTTGTAGTATTCCGCCATCTCGCTCCATTTGTGGTGCTCCGCCGTTGCCAGCGTGTACGCTTCGCCGAAGGCCTTTTCGTTAAGTAAAATCGCCGTTAGCATTTTCGCCGTGTCACCCGCCCAGGTCAAAGTCCCCTGTACGTCGGCGGCCGTTTCGGGCAAAAGAAGCGTCTTGCCGGCGCGGGCACGGTATACGACCGCATCGGCCTCGCAGGTCACAAGCTGAAAGCGCTCCTTGGAGAAGGTGATGGACGGACGCACGATGGTGTAGTTTTTGTAGGCACTGCGGCGCAGAACGTCCTCGCCCATGGCCTTGTACAGAGAATATTCGCACGGTGCAAGCGCAAGAAAATCCTTGTCGGTCGAAACGTCCAACAGACGCGCGGAATCCTCGCGCACGGGCGAATCGCCCGCATAAATGCGATAGGACGAGAAATAGATGTAGTGCTTTGTATTTTGCAGAAATTTTTCGTGTACCTTTTCAAATTCGTCGCGGGGGTAGATCAGAAAATCGTAGATCGCTTCGTAGTTCTTGGCCAAAAGCGAATCGAGAACCTTCGGGTCCTTGCAGTCGGCGTGGAAATAATGGATGTGCGGATCGTCCGTCGTGGGAACGATGAGAGACGGAACATCTACCTCGTAGCCCATTTCGGAAAGTCGCGGTACAAGGTACATTCCCATCGCACCGGTGCCGCCGATGACCAAAATCTTCTTTTCGTACATTGTGAAAACCTCTTTTCGTTATCTTTGTGTGGTTTTGCTTTTTGTGTGGTTTCAAGCGCTGTCCAAGGCTATTGTAACACAACGGAGCCGCAAATACAAGACAATATCCCACAAAAAAAGAACACTTTTCTCGCCGCTTCCTTTCTTTTTTCTTAAAATCCGAATTTTCTCTTGCATTTCCGTCCGTTCCGTGCTATACTGAGCGTACAAAAATAAAACCAGAGGGGTGTTTCCCGTGTCCTTTACCCATACGTCTCCCGTCCTGTGCATCGGTGGCTTTTCCGACGAACGTCTGCGGATCGCTTCCGAAGTCGGCTTTTCTTCCGTCGAAGTCAGCTTTTCGGAGCTTTCAACCAAAACCGACGGTCAGTTAAAAGACTATCTGTCGCTTCTCGACTCTCTGTCCCTTACGCCCGTGGCCGCCAACGGCTTTTTCAAAAACGGACTGACGCCCCTGTTCGAACCGAACTTCGACCGCGGCGCACTGCGCGATTACATCGCTCATGTGTTTGAAGCGACCGAACCGCTCGGGCTTTCGAGCATATCTTTCGGAAGCGGCTCCATGCGCTGTCTTCCCGATGGGTACGAACGCGAAAAGGCCGAGGACTTTTTCTGCGAATTTCTGCTCACCGAGATCACGCCGTATCTGGACAAGAACGATACTTACCTGAATATCGAAGAACTACAGGTGAGTGAAACGAATTTCATCAACTCCTGCCGTGAAGCCGCCCGCCTTGCCGAAAGAATCGGGCATCCGCGCATCGGTGTGCTGTGCGATTTTTACCACATGTCGCTGGCCGGAGAAACCGCCGAGGATGTTCCCAATTTTGCGCCCTTCGTCCGTCATGTACACTTGGCAAGCCCGACCTCTAATCGTGCCATTCCGCATGAAAAGGACGGAGACGATGCGTCTTACCGCGCCTTTTTCCGTGCGCTTGATGCAAGCTCCTACAACGGATATTTCTCCCTTGAGGGCGGTATAGCCGACGCAAACCGCTTTGCCGAAGCTCTTGCGGACAGCTTTTCCTATGTATCCTCTCTGCTTGCGCCGTATGCCGAAAAAGCGGAGGAGACGGTATGAAGGTCTTGCGCCGTATCGTTGCGGTCGCGTTTATTCTGTGTCTGACGGTTGCGGCAATCGCCGTCGGGCTTGACCGAACTGTCGTGCACACGACCGAAGAACGCATTTACACCCCCGACACGCTTCCCGACGCGTCCTACGACTGCATTCTGGTACTCGGCGCGGGCGTAAGGCCCGACGGCTCGCCCAGCGACATGTTGCGCGACCGTCTCTCGTATGCGCTTCTTCTGTGGCAAAACGGCGTATCGGACGTCATTCTGGTCAGCGGTGACCACGGCTCGGACGATTACGACGAGGTGGGCACGATGAAACGATATCTTACGGAAAACGGTGTACCCGAGACATGCATCGTCGAAGATCATGCCGGATTTTCCACCTATGACAGTCTGTACCGTGCCGAAGCGATTTTCGGGGTGCGCACGGCGGTCGTTGTCACCCAACGCTACCATCTGTACCGTGCGCTGTATATTGCTCGCGCTCTCGGTGTGGACGCTTACGGCGTGAACAGCGACCCGTTTATCTATCGCGGACAGGCCATGCGCGATGTGCGGGAGTTTATCGCACGGGGAAAGGACTTTTTCGCCTGCATCCTGAAACCGAAGCCGAAATATTTGGGAGAACCGGAAGTGCTGCGGTGAGTAAAACGACCGAAACAGGGCAGTATCAAAAAAACGATTTGATACTGCCCTTGTTTTATCCGATTTTATTGGTTTTATCGACATCGACCACCCGAAACGCGGCGGCGCGAAGCAAACGGTTGTAGACCGCCAACGCAATGCCGCTCGTGTCCTTCGGAAGAAAAGCATAGACGTGCTCCACGTCCATCGGATTGGTGTCGCGTAGCATCGTAAAAATACGCGCCGCATATGCCGCCGTATCGTCGGCGCTTCCGGCCGACAGCACTTCCTTCGCCCGAACCGACGGTGCGTCTTCGTTGTAGCAAAGTACCGCACAGCGCTCTGTTTCGGCTTTTTTGTTGACGTAGGCGATGCATTTTTCCCGCTCACCCTTGACCAAAACGACCGCGTGCTCCGGTGCATAGTGCTTGTACATCATGCCGGGAGAGAGCACGACATCACCCGGCTTTAAGCTTTCGAGTACGGCGGATGACATATGTACCTCACCGAACAGCTCGCACAGCGTTTCATACGTCACGCCGCCCGGCCGTAACAGCGTCGGGACTTCTTCGCACAGCGTCACGATGGTGGATTCCACCCCGACGGCACAGTCTCCACCGTCCAAAATCATATCCGCGCGTCCATCCATATCCTCGAGCACATGGCGCACACAGGTCGGACTGGGCTTACCGGACAAATTGGCGGACGGTGCGGCAATGGGCACACCCGAAGCGCGGATAAGTGCGCGCGCGATTTTTGAGGTCGGTACGCGCACGGCGACGGTCGGAAGCCCGGCGGTGATGGTTTTCGGGACGATCGGACGCGCCGGGAGAATGACAGTCAAAGGCGCGGGCATAAGAGAAGTCAGCTTGTCAAGACGCGCCTTCATATCCGACGGCACATCGCAGTACAGCGGAATGTCGGCGGCGTCCGCCAAATGTAAGATCAGCGGATTGTTCTGCGGGCGTCCTTTGGCACGGTAAACAGATTCGGCCGCCCGTTCGTCCAATCCGTTCGCGCCCAAGCCGTATACCGTTTCGGTCGGAAACACGACAAGTCCGCCGCGTCGTATGAATGCGGCCGCCCGTGTCAGTGTCTCCCGATCCTCGGGTGTGTCGGCACTTTCGGAAACGGCGCGAACCAGTGTTTTTTCGGTATCTGCCAGCATTTTGAATATTCCTTGCTTTCTTTATTTGGCGCTTATTATGTCCCCGCCGTTTCGCCGCTGTGCTTGAGCTTTTCGGCACGGTCGGCGGTGATGAGCGCGTCGATCACATCGTCCAAAGCACCGTCGAGTATGGTTTCGAGCGAATACAGCGTCAGCCCGATGCGGTGATCGGTCAAGCGCCCCTGCGGATAATTGTAGGTGCGGATGCGTTCGCTTCGGTCACCGGAGCCGACCTGACTGCGGCGTTCGGAGGCAATGGCGTTCTGCTGTTTTTCGCGTTCCATATCCAACAGTTTGGTTTTGAGCATTTTCATGGCCTTGTCGCGGTTTTTGAACTGACTGCGTTCGTCCTGGCATTCCACCACCACGCCGGTCGGCTTGTGGGTGATACGGATGGCCGACTCGGTCTTGTTGACGTGCTGACCGCCCGCGCCGCCGCTTCGGTAGGTGTCGATTTCCAGATCGGCCGGGTTGATATCCACTTCCACGTCCTCCGCTTCGGGAAGCACCGCCACGGTGACGGCCGAGGTGTGGATGCGTCCTTGCGTCTCTGTCTCGGGCACGCGCTGTACGCGATGAACACCGCTTTCGAATTTGAAGCGCGAATACGCGCCGTCTCCCTCGACCATGAAGGAAATTTCCTTTACGCCTCCCAATTCCGTTTCGTTGCTGTTCAAGACTTCGGTCTTAAAGCCCTTGCTTTCGGCATACATGCTGTACATGCGGAATAGGCTGTGCGCAAACAGCGCCGCCTCCTCACCGCCCGTTCCGGCACGGATTTCGACGATGACATTGCGGTCATCGTTTTCGTCGCGCGGCAGAAGCAAGACCTTGAGTTCTTCGGCCAACCGCTCCATTTCGCTCTTGGCGGTTTTGATCTCCTCTTCGGCCATTTCTTTCATTTCGGGATCAAGCCCACCTTCGTCCAACAGTTCCTTGGCCTGTGCCAGATTGTCCTCGGCCGCGGTATAGGCGCGGTAGGTTTCGATGATGGGGGTCAGATTTTTATGCTCCTTCATGAGCGTTTTGAAGCGTTCGGTGTCGGTGACGACTTCGGGCTGCATGAGCTGTTCGGCAATGCTTTCGTAGCGAGCCTCCGCTTCGCGCAGATTTTCAAACATGGATTATTCTCCCTTCGGAATGATGCTTTTGATGCTTTTTTCGAGCTTCACGCGGGCAAGAATCATTTCTCTGCCGCAGGCAAGGCATTTGACCTTGACGTCACTGCCGACGTACAGCACGGAAAAACGACTGCCGTGCGCGGCGCAGGCATGGGGCTTTTTCATTTGCAAGACATCGCCTTCGTGAAAAATCTTGATGGCTGACATGGTGTCCTCCTTACGTTACGCAATTTTGTCAACTTAGGCGTTGTTTGTGTAAAGGGCACTGTCAAAGAAGTTCAATCCCTCAGTCAGCCGAGCTGACAGCTCCCTTTACACAAGCAATGCTGTCAGCTTAAGGTATCAGCATAAGCTTGACCGAAATTTTGCGTGTTAACATAGCGCGTTCTCCCACAGGGATACGGGTCATACTTTTTCGCTTGTACGAAAAAGTATCAAAAAGTACCCGAAGGGCGGCGAGGCGCCGCTGCAATATTCGCGCAGTTAAATTTGTGAAATTCAAACACACTGTTCACGCGAGAAAAACGCCAAAAATTGTAAGTACGGATAAAAGCGACCCTCTCGACTCCCGGGGACGGTTCAAAACTCATGACGTTGCACTTGCCGAAAACACGCGGGTAGAAACTTAACCTTTTGTACGGATTTTGTCGCGAAAATTGGAGCGGCGCTTCGCCGCCCGCATGGGAGGTTTTGAACCGGTGCGAGCGGCAATGTTTCATCAGACGCGGGGAAAACGCAGTTTCATCGTATCCGAGTTTTCTGCGGGCTTGTAAGCCAAAATTTCGGTTAAAAGATATGGTGCTCGTTATAATGGGGTGCGGTGCAAACCTTTAAGTTTACGAACAGAGGTATAGCATGGTAAAAAAGACATGGTTACATATAAAGGGCATGGTAACTCTACGCTGATTTTAAAACAAGAGTACAAAGTTAC
>CAZYFX010000067.1:0-11268 GCA_964646725.1 uncultured Oscillospiraceae bacterium | reverse complement strand
AGGGTTTTGCAAAAAGAAACTGGACACCAATCGTGATACCCATTGTATGAAAATTGGTGTCCAGTTATGGTCGGAGTGAGAGGATTTGAACCTCCGGCCTCTTGGTCCCGAACCAAGCACTCTACCAAGCTGAGCCACACCCCGTTACATTTACTTGATAAGTATACCATAAACGAACGGTTTTGTCAAGAGCTTTTTTTAAAAAATCCCGCTTACTTTTCGATTTTTTCGAAACAGTACATTCCAAAAAGCGGCGTTCGCAGCGAAAAAAAGCGGAAACGCTTGACTTTTCGCAAAAAATCCTGTATACTCAAATCAGAAAAACAGGAGATGATGACCGTGCGTTTGATCGAAAAACAGGAAAAATATCAAAAACGTCTGCATTTGCCGCCGCCGTATGAAACGGCCTGGTCGGAGATACACAAGCATATCGATTACCACAAAAAAGAGCACATTTCCTTAACCACTTTTTTCAATATCCATCGGGTGGACTTTCATCAAAGCACCGCGACCTGCGCCATCGTCCCCACCATGCTCACCTCGTATCACAACCATGATTTTTACGAGCTGAACGCCGTAACGAGCGGCTGCGCGTTTGAAACGGTCGAAGGCACCGACATCCGCTTGGACGCGGGTGACGTGCTGTTTCTGCCGCTCTCCATGCGGCACTGCGTGTATCTGCCGGCCGAAGCGAACGGGCTCAACATTTTGGTTTCGCCGCTGTTTCCGGATGCGGTCTTGAGCGGACTTGCGGACAGCGTTCTCATGCGCGCCGTCAAAACGGATTCCTTTCTGGTTTTTCGCCGCGTGTCCGACGGATTTCTTTTGTCCGAGCATTTGATAAACGTGCTTGAAGCCCGATCCAAGGGTGAGGGCGCCTATCAGGAGAGCTTGATCCAAACGCTGCTCATGACCTTTGAGAATGAGGTGAGCGGCGGGCTTCGCACCTTTGAGCTTTATGCGGGGGATGCGACCGAAAAGGCCGATATCAACACGCTGTTCGAATATATGCAAACGCATTTGGATACGGTAAACGTCGAAGAGCTGTGCGAACGTTTTCACTACAGCCGCTCCAGCTTATACCGTCACATCAAAAAACACACCGGCTACGGCTACTACAACTATATTTCCGTTTTGCGCTACAACCATGCCCGCTACCTTTTGAAAAACACGTCGCTGACCGACAAGCAGATCGCTTCGCGCATCGGCTTTTCGGGCGTCGAGCCGTTCTGCCGCTTTTTCCGCAAGCAGGCCATGACCACGCCGCAGGAGTTTCGGCGCATGTGCCGCGACCCGAAAAGGAAACAGGTACCGGACAGCTTATATATTGAATGAATCATGAAGCCATTCCGCGGACGGAGTTTCTCTTTAGCCGATAAGCTGTATAAGCTCCGCCTCTCCGATGATCGGAACCCCCAGCTTCTCCGCCTTGGCAAGCTTGCTTCCCGCGTCGCTTCCGCATAACAGATAGCTCGTTTTGGCCGACACCGACGAGGACACCTTGCCGCCGTTGGCGGTGATAAGTGCCGCCGCTTGGTCGCGCTTCATGCCGGCCAGCGTGCCCGTGATCACAAAGGTCAAGCCCTCAAGCGCATGTCCGCGCTCTTCGCGGATCACTTCGGTGCGCACACCCGCGTTTTTCAACCGTTCGCACAAATGCAGCGATCCCGGGCGGCTGAAATAATCGGCAAGACTTTCGGCGATGACGTTTCCCACGTCCGGCACCTCGGTAAACACTTCGGGTGTGCGCGTGGCTTCGATCAAGCCGTCCAATGACTCGAAATGCTCGGCTAACGCCGCCGCCGTCTGCTTTCCGACATGGCGAACGCCGAGCGCGTACAGCAGTCGCGCAAGTCCTCTTTCCTTGGAGGCGGCAATGGCGGCAGCCAGATTTTCGGACGATTTTTTCCCCATACGCTCAAGCGTCTCAAGCTGTTCGACCTTCAATTCGTACAGATCGGCGGCGCTCTTAACAAGTCCCGCTTCGATGAGCTGTGCGATCTGTGCTTCGCCGCAGCCGTCGATATCCATCGCGTCGCGCGACACATAGTGCTCGAGTGACCGCGCAAGCTGTGCCGGACATTCGGCGTTCACGCACCGATACGCGACCTCGTCCGCTTCGCGCACCACCCGTTCGCCGCAGCTCGGACACACCACCGGCATGGCAAAGGGGAGCGCGTCGGACGCTCTGTCCTCAAGCGACACCTTTTCTACCTCGGGGATGATGTCGCCCGCCTTGTGAACATATACCGTGTCTCCGACGCGAATATCCTTGCTTCGGATATAATCGATGTTGTGCAATGTGGCGCGGCTGACCGTGCTTCCCGCCAAATTCACCGGCTCCAAGACCGCAAACGGCGTCAGCACACCCGTGCGTCCAACCGCGACCTCGATGCTTAATAACTTCGTCTTTTTTTCATCCGGGGGATACTTAAACGCCGCCGCCCATTTCGGCGCATGGGGAAGCTCACCCACGCGCTCCCGATCGGCAAAACGGTCAAGCTTGACCACCGCACCGTCGATATCGAACGCAAGCGACGGCCGTTCCTCACCGAAGCGCGTGATCTCCGCTTCGATCTCCGACGCATCCGTAAAGGTTCGATAGGACGGAGACACCGCAAAGCCGAGCCGCTTCAGATAATCCAAGCTCTCGGCATGGGACGAAAGCTCCGGTGCCCCCTCGGCACTCTGGATGTTGAACACAAAGATTGCAAGTCCCCTCGAAGCCGCCACACGGCTGTCCAACTGCCGCACCGACCCGGCCGCCGCGTTTCGGGGATTGGCAAAGGGCGTTTCGCCGTTTTCGTCGCGCTTGCGATTGAGCGCCGCGAAAGCGCTTTTGGGCATATAGACTTCGCCGCGCACACACAGATATGGAAGTTTTTCGGCAAGCGTCAGCGGAATACCGCGCACCGTGCGCAGGTTATGCGTGATGTCCTCGCCCACCGTTCCGTCGCCGCGTGTCGCACCGCGCACAAAAATGCCGTCGCGGTATTCGAGCGAAACCGACAATCCGTCGATCTTGTATTCCACCGCATAGGAAGCCTTGTAGCCGAGCGCTTCGTCGGTCTTTTCGAGATAAGCGTTCAGTTCCTCAAAGGAAAACACGTCGTTTAAGCTTTTGAGCGGCACGGAATGCGTGACCTTTTCGAATTTTTCCGCCACATAGCCTCCCACACGACCCGAGGGCGAATCGGGCTTGCGCAGAGAGGGGAAAGCGTTTTCCAGCGCTTCCAGACGCACGAGCAGGACGTCGAAATCGGCGTCGGAAATTTCCGGCGCGTCCTCCAGATAGTATTTTTTTCGATGATGCAGGATCTGTGCGCTGAGAGACGCGATCTCGGCTTCGGCCTGCGCGGCGGTGAGAGCGGATACGTCGGATGTGTTTGCCTTTGTCATGTTAAGTCACCTTTCGTACGGACGGTCGTGACACGCCGTCCTCATTATGCTCATTATAGCATGGACGGGATGGTTTGTCAATATCCCGCGAATGCTCAAAATCGCGTTGGTTTGGGGTGAAAAACGAAAAGGAACGACCGATTCGTCGTTCCCTCGCTTTTTATTCGACCGTGCTCGATCGCTTGTGCAGCCTTCTCTTCGCGGCGATGGTTGTCGGCAGCATAACGGCATAGAACGCGAACAAATACAGCGGGAAAATGCCCATGCCGACCGTTTGTCCGAGAAGACCGCAGATCGGCGGTGCCAGCATGATGCCGACATATGCCGACGCCATCTGTGTGCCGATGACCGATTGAGATACATCGCTTCCGAAGCTTTCGGGAGCCAGATAGTTGAAATTCGGGAACAGCGGCCCCTCGCCGAAGCCGATCAAAAACATGCCGAGCGCACACAGATACGGACTTCCCGGGAGCAGCATCAAAACGAGCGCCGCCGCCATAACGGCTTCTCCCGTGAAAATGATCCGCCAGCTGTGCCACTTGGTCGCCAAAAGTCCCGAAAGAAAGCGTCCCAACGCCAGACCGACGTAGTAGACCGTCAGCACACGCGCCGCCCGTTCGGTCGGCAAATGCTTGTACTCCACCAAAAAGGTACTGCCCCAGCCGCCGCAGGTGCATTCGATGGCGCAAGAGGTGATGAACAGCACGCACATCTTCTTCACACCGGGAATTTTCAACGTCTCGAAAAAGGACAGCGCTTTCGTTTCCGAATCGGCCTCACAGGATTCCGCGCCGTGTACCTTGCTCCAGATCGGGAGCGACACGAACAGTAAAATCGTGATGGCGAACTGGAGCGCAAAGGCGGTTCGATAGCCGCCGCGCCACCCGGCGTCGGTGCTGATGACCAAGGAAAGGATATACGGGCTGACCGATACGCCCACGCCGTAAAAGCAGTGCAAAAAGCTCATGTGCGACGCGGAATAGTGGAGCGCGACGTAGTTGTTGAGCGCCACATCGATCGCGCCCGCGCCTATGCCGAGAAAGACGGCAAACGCGCACATCACCCAAAGGTTGGGCGCAAAGGAAAAGCCGAGTAGGGCGACCGCCGTCAAAAGCGTGCTGAACGCCGAGACGCGGTTGGTGCCGAAGCGGCGGATGAGCTTCGAGCTGATCATACTGGAGATGACCGTCCCGCAGGATACGATGACCGTGACGAAGCTGCCGAAGGAAAGCGGAAGCTCGAATTCCGTATAAATGGCAGGCCATGCCGTACCGAACAGGGAATCGGGAATGCCGAGGCCGATAAAGGCCGTATAAATGACGATCAAAAGAAGAGTTGCCATGCTGTCATACCTCGTTTTTTTAATTTCGCTTCAGTATAGCACATTCCGAAGCGAAATGCAAGAGGAAAAAGCATTTTTTCCGAACATCAAGAAAGCCTGTGGTAAGTGCGAGTTTTCCGGTTTGCGGATAGAGGCAGTATATAAATTGTTTTATCAAACTCAATATTGCCACTACATTATCCGTTTTATGAGATTATCCTACTGTTAAGCTTGCAGTACCTGCGTCTTTTCCGCTGGCGCAACGATCTTGCGTTAGAAGTAGCCCACGCCCTTAGCACCGGTTCAAAACCTAACATGCAGGCGGCGAAGCGCCGCTCCAATTTTCGCGGGCAAATTTGTATGAAAAGATAAAACTACGTCCGCGTGTTTTCGGCAAGTGCAGCGTCGTGAGTTTTGAACCGTCCCGGGAGTCCGGAGGGGCGCTTTTAGCCGCACTATATGATTTTCGGCGTTTTTCTCGTGTGAACAGTGTGCTCGAATTTTAACAAATTTAACTGCGCGAATATTGCAGCGGCGCTTCGCCGCCCCTTTGGGGTACTTTTTGATACTTTTTCGTACAAGCGAAAAAGTATGACCCGCTTCCCTTGCAGGGACGCACTATGAACACATATCAGTCGGCGTATGCGGATACCTTAAGTTGACGGCATTGCTGCCTGCAGGGGGCTTGCAAATTCCCATAATTTATGGTAAAATATATCCGAACAAATAAAATCCAAAGGAGCGAAAATATATGCCGCGCCTGTCTCATCAAAAGCTTAAGCTCATCTATCTGAAGGAATACTTACTTGCCAATACCGACGAAAATCACAGCGTGACCGCAAAAAACATGCTCGACTATCTCGAAAGCTGCGGTATTTCCGCCGAACGCAAAAGCCTGTACGACGATCTGGCGCTCCTAAAGGAAAGCGGACTGGATCTGATCAGCGAAAAACGCGACCGCACGGTGTGGTATCGCGTGGTGTCGCGTGATTTCGAGCTGTCCGAGCTCAAGCTCCTTGTGGACGCCGTGCTCGGCTCGCGCTTCATCACCGAAAAGAAATCGGCCGAGCTCATTCGAAAACTGGAAGGTTTGTGCAGTCGCTACGAGGGCTATGCGCTCGACCGCCAGCTGACGGTTGCGGGACGTATCAAATCCATGAACGAAAGCATCTACTACAACGTGGACAAGCTCCACACCGCCATGCGGGACAACACGCGCGTCGTGTTTCGCTATTTCGACTACAACACCGCCAAGGAACGTGTCTATCGCCGCGGCGGCGCACTGTATGAGGTCAGCCCGTATGCCTTATGTTGGGATGATGAGAACTATTATTTGGTCGCGTATGACGCGCTTCACCGTTCCATCCGTCACTATCGGGTGGACAAAATGAGCGAGCTTGCCGAAAAGCCCGATTCGCGCCGCGAGGGCGAGGAGGCGTTTCAAAAGGTGGACGTGTCCGCTTATTCCAGCAAGGTGTTCTCCATGTTCGGCGGTGAAAGCGTCAAGGTGCGTCTGTCCTTTTCCGAGACGCTGGCGGGTGTGGTGCTCGACCGCTTCGGAAAGGATATCTTCCTGTCACCCGACGGCAACGGTCGCTTTTCGTTTGAAACGGAGATCGTTGTCAGCCCGCAGTTTTTCGGTTGGCTGTTCTCCTTCGGGAAAGATGCCGAAATTTTGCGGCCGCAAAGCGTAAGGGACGAATTTGTGCGCTTTTTGCGTGAGGTAACGGAAAACTATTTGTGATTCGGTCAAGCAGTCACGTCGGATAACCGAAAATCGTTTTTTTGTGAACAAATCGATACCTGCCTGTCGCTTTCTTTTTTGCTCAAAATCGGCTTTTCCTCTTGACAAATGCATTCCAATCGGCTACAATAGCGGCGAACAGACAAATCATTCCGAAAAAGCACGGAGGACGCTGTCATGAAAAAAAACAAGCAAGTCGCCGAAAAGATCCCGCGCTCACCCATCCCGGCCGAAACCAAGGCCGAGCATCGCAAAAAGAACGGAAACGATGAAGTGTTTACCGACGAGGAGGTCAAGCAGCTCGAAAAGGAGTTAATCGACACCTACATCCGCTCGGGCGACAAACCGTTGAGCATCCTACTTAAAATGTACAAAAAGTACATTCCGGAGATTCTTCTGTCGCTGTTCTTCTATTTCATCAAAACGCTTCCCGTCATGGCGCTGCCCATTGTGACGGCGGGGATCATCAATCTGGTCACCAAGCCCACGCCCGATTTTTTCAAGCGGTTGACGATTTATATCGTTGTGATGACCTTTCTGTTCGTTCTCAACATTCCCACGCACATGCTGCACATCAAATATCACTCCATCGTCTCGCGCAAGGTGGAGGCGGGGCTTCGCGGCGCGATGGTGCGCAAGCTTCAGCAGCTGTCCATCACCTTTCACAAGGAAATGCAGTCCGGGCGCATCCAGTCCAAGCTCATGCGCGACGTGGAGACGATACACGAGCTGTCCACCCATCTGTTTACCACCATTCCCGGCATCGTCATCAACATGATCACGGCACTTGTCGTGGTGCTTGCTTCCAATTTGACGGTATTCTGCTTTTTCCTTTTGTGCATCCCCTGCGCCGTGGCGACCGTCCGCGCGTTTCGTCGTCCCATCGGTTCCAGCAACCGCTCGTTCCGCAAAAACATGGAAAACACTTCCGCCAACTTAATGGATATGGTGGAAATGACTCCGATCACTCGCGCCCATGCCCTCGAAAACAAGGAAGTCAACAAAATGACCTCCATTCTCAACACGCTTGCCAACACCGGATTCAAGCTCGATATGGTCACGGCGCTGTTCGGGTCGATTTCCTGGGTCATCTTCCAGCTGTTCCAGTTTTTGTGCTTACTGTTTTCCGCGTACATGGTATACAAAGGAAACATCGAAGTGGGTGACATTTCGCTGTATCAGCAGTATTTCACCATGCTTACCGGTCAGGTGTCTTCCATCATCGGACTGCTTCCCGTGCTGACCAAGGGTTTTGAATCCATTTCTTCGGTTGGCGAGATTCTGTCGTCCATGGACATCGAGGACAACAACGGCAAGCTGAAGTTAGCCGAGGTCAAAGGCGATTACGAATTTAAGGATGTATATTTTTCCTATGAGGACGATCAGCCCCTGCTTCGCGGAATGAATCTTTCGGTCAAGGCGGGCGAAACGGTCGCTTTTGTCGGCGAATCCGGCTCGGGAAAAACGACGCTTCTCAATTTGATCATCGGCTTCAATCTGCCGCTTTCGGGTTCGCTCACGGTGGACGGACACGAGATTACCGACATTGATCTGCATGCCTATCGGCGGCATATTTCCATCGTTCCGCAAAACAGTGTGCTGTTTACCGGGACGATTCGGGAGAACATCACCTACGGGCTCAAAAACGTGACCGAGGAGCGCTTACGCACGGCGCTCGAGGCGGCGCGGTTGACCGAATTTATCGATTCGCTTCCGCTCGGAGTGGACACGCCGCTCGAGGAGCACGGTGCCAATCTTTCGGGCGGTCAGCGGCAGCGGCTGTCCATTGCGCGTGCCATCATCCGTGACCCCGAGGTCATCATTCTGGACGAAGCGACCAGCGCGTTGGACAGCGTGTCGGAAAAGCAGATTCAGGATGCGATCAACAATTTGACGGCCGAGCACACCACCTTTATTGTGGCGCACCGTCTGTCCACCATCAAAAACGCCGACAAAATCGCGGTCATCAAGGATGGGCGTTGTGTGGAAATGGGCACGTTCGACGAGCTGATGGAAAAGAAGGGCGAGTTTTACAATTTGCGCACCCTCCAAGCCGTCTGAAATATTTTCCCCGCAGGGGATGTCACTCGTCAGAGTGACATAGAGCCTCCTTGCAAGCGAAAAAGTATCACCCACATTCCTTGCAGGGATGTACTATGTTACGCTATCAAAACCTTAAAAAATATTACTTTGTAAAAATCATGTGAACATCTGTCCCAAAAAAGCGAAAAAAGTCGCTTTTTGCAGTCTGTGTACGAAAAACGACCGTAAATTTTCGTGCGCAGACTTGCTTTTTTTTGCGAAGTGATATATAATATAGTTTAAGTATAAGAGTACGGTTTGTCATATAAGGAAAACAGGAGATGATTGATTATGACAAAAATCGATATTTTTTCCGGCTTTTTGGGAGCCGGTAAGACTACACTCATCAAAAAAATGATCGCGCAAGCCTATAAGGGCGAAAAGCTGGTTTTGATCGAAAACGAGTTCGGCGAGACCGGTATCGACGGCGGCTTTATGAAGGAATCCGGCATACAGGTCAACGAGATGAATTCCGGCTGTATCTGTTGCAGTCTTGTGGGCGATTTCACCGAGGCGCTTGCCGAGGTGTTGGAGAAGTACGCACCCGACCGCATCCTCATCGAGCCGAGCGGCGTGGGAAAATTGAGCGATGTGACTAAGGCGGTGTTGAACGCGGAAAACGGAAAGGCCGTCCTGAATGCGGCGGTGACCGTGGTGGATGCTTCCAAATGTCGGATGTACATGAAAAACTTCGGCGAATTTTTCCTCGATCAGGTGGAACACGCAGGTACGGTCATTCTCAGCCGTTCGTCCTGCATGAACGAAGAAAAGCTGGCTGCCTGCGTTGCCATGCTTCGCGAGCACAATCCGAAAGCGGCGATCATTACCACGCCGTGGGATGAATTAGACGGTGAACAGATTCTGTCCGCCATGGAGAACTCTCGGACCTTGGAGGACGAGTTGGCCGCGCTTTTGCACGAGGAAGAGCATCATCACGCGCATGAGCACCACGACCACGAACACGAGCATGAGCATGAACACGACGAAAACTGCACCTGCGGCTGTCACGACCATGACCATGAGCACGAACATCATCATGACCATGACCACGAGCACGAACACTGTCACGAGCATGAGCACGAACACGGCGAGGGCTGTACCTGCGGCTGTCACGATCATGACCATCACCACCATGCCGACGATGTGTTTGCCAGCTGGGGCACCGAAACGGCGCACAAATTCACGGAGGATGGGCTTCGCGTCTCGCTTGAAAAACTGGACGATCCGCACACCTGCGGTATGATCTTGCGCGCCAAGGGCATTGTGCCTTTGGAGGACGGCGCATGGGCGCACTTCGACTATGTGCCGGGTGAGATCAGCATTCGTCGCGGCTCGGCGGACATCATCGGCAAGCTGTGCGTGATCGGCTCGGAGCTTCAGACAGACAAGCTGCCCGACGTATTCGGCTTGTAAACGCGCATAAACGGACTGTCTCCGGGAAAGGATAAAAGAACATGAATCCAAACGCAAGAGAAATACCCGTTTATCTGTTCACCGGATTTCTGGAAGCCGGTAAGACAAAGTTCATTCAGGAGACCCTGGAGGATCCGCGCTTCAACAACGGCGAAAACACGCTTCTTTTGCTTTGCGAGGAAGGCGTGGAGGAATACGACGAGAGCCGCTTCAAGGGTGAGCTCGGCTCATTTCACACCGTAACGGTGGAATCGCCCGAGGAGCTCACCGTCCCCTTCTTGACAAAATTGCAGGACAAGTACGACATTGACCGCGTGATCGTGGAATACAACGGCATGTGGATGTTGGACGCGCTGTATGCGGCCATGCCGGACGAATGGCTGGTCTATCAGGAGATTTTGTTTGTCGAGACGGCTACCTTTTTGAATTACAACGCCAACATGCGCAGTCTTGTCTACGACAAGCTGAAGAGCTGTGAGCTTGTCGTATTCAACCGCGCGGACGAAACGAATTTGGATAAAGAAGCGTTTCACAAGATCGTTCGGGCCGTCAGCCGCAAGACCAACATCGCCTACGAATACAAAAACGGCGAGGTGGAGTACGATGATATCGAGGATCCGCCGCCTTACGATATGAACGCGCCGATCATCGAGATCGCCGACGAGGATTACGCCTTCTGGTGCATGGATTTTGCGGAGAAGCCGGAGGCGTATGACGGCAAGACGGTGCGCATTCATGTGATGGTTGCCAAAAACAAGAGCTTACGGGACGGCGAAATGGTCATCGGGCGCAAGCTGATGCTGTGTTGTTCGGAGGATGTGCAGTTCAAGGGAATGCTCTGCAAGTGCGACACGGCGGCGAAATACAAGTCGAACGAATGGGTTTATGTGACGGCGAAGATCGTATTTGAGGAGCACAGGCTGTACCGCGGCGGACGCGGGCCGGTCTTTTATGCCAATGCCGTCAAGCGTGCGGAGCCGGCCGACCCGGAGATCGCATATTAGCGGCGGCACTGGCGGCGAAAGCGCCGCTCCAATATTCGCGTGCGAAGTTTAGATGGAACTTTAACTCCGTGGACGCGGGTTTCACCCTGCCGTCCATCTTCAGGACGGACGGCTCAGCACGAAAGTCGATGTTCCTAAAATCAACGAAGGGACTTAAAAAGGGAGCTGTCAGCGCAGCTGACTGAGGGATTGTGCGCGGAAGCCGCGCTCCAACATTCGCGGGCGTAGTTTTGATGGAATTTGAAGTTTGTTCGATTCTCACAAGGATGTTTACGAAATTGTAGGGACAGGCGTCCTCGACTGTC
>CAZYFX010000066.1:0-11359 GCA_964646725.1 uncultured Oscillospiraceae bacterium | reverse complement strand
GGGAATGTTTCGCAGTCATGGGGTCGGTGGTGTGATCGGCGGCACGGCACTTGCGGTGTTTTTGCGCTTCGTGTCGCATGTGCTCAGCGGCGTGTATGTGTTCGCTTCGGCGGGAAAGCTGTGGAGCGGCTTCGAAACATCCAATTCATGGCTGTACAGTCTGGTGTACAACGGCTGCTACATGCTGCCGGAAATGATTCTTACGGTCATCGGCGCGGCGGCGGTCTATCGGGCGTTGTTCAAGGTCATGCCCAAAGCACGATAAAGATAATCGATATAAGGGATGTTACCGCAAGGCAACATCCCTTTTCACATATTTAACCCGCGGCGTTTTTTCGCCGCGCATCGCGCATAATAAAAGAAAATGCGGTCATACTACAGGCGAACATAGAGGAAAGGATGATGATCACTATGTCAATGCCTGTAAAACGAATGATATCGCTTGTTTTTTGTCTGCTTCTTTCGTCGGAAGCGTTAGGGGGGATGGCTGCCGAGCCGTTACTCAGCCCCGGCATGAACGGATTAAAGGAAAAGCTCAAGCTTCAAAAATGCGGTCTTTCGGGACAGAGTGTCCGCTTTACGGAAAAAGAGATCGACGATGTTCTCGGCACAAAATCGGAGTTTATCCGCGTGGAGGCACTGCCCACCTACGCGGAAGGAATGCTGATGTTGGACGGAGTGTGCTTAGGTGAGGGACAGCTTGTCGCGCGCGAGGACTACGCCAAGCTGACGTTCGTCCCCGCCGACGAAAACGTCGAAACGGTCTGCTTCAAAATTGCCGATGCGTCGGCCGATGTGAACGTGAGCTGTGAGGTGAATCTTCTGGATGAGCTGAATCTGTCACCGTGCGTCGAAAAGCAGACGTTTACCACGATGGAGAACCTGACACTTTGCAAATTTTTAAAGGCGAACGATCCCGAGGGCGATGAAATGAGCTTCCGTGTAAGCGATTATCCGGCGCATGGGCGCGTGGAACTCGAGGAGACGGGCTATTTCCGCTACACGCCGAAAAGCGACTACGTCGGCGAAGATTCCTTTTCGTATACCGTCAGTGACTGCTACGGCAATCGGAGCGAAGCGGTCACGGCCGTCATTCGTGTGACGGACGGCGTAACGGATACGGTGTACGACGATTTGGCCGAGCATTGGGCGGTCAATGCGGTTATGCGCGTTTCGGCCGACGGGCTCATGAGCGGCACGGAAAAGGATGGCGCGTATGTGTTCGAACCGAACGGCACGGTGTCGCGCGGCGATCTGCTTGCCATGGCGCTCATTGCCGCCGGGAAAGAGTCATTCATCGATTTCACGGCGCAGACTGCTTTTGCCGATGACGCTTCCATTCCGCTCAACATCAAAAGCTATGCGGAGTATGCGCGGGTCAATGGGATCGTCGGCGGTGTTGCGGTCGAAAACGGCATGACGGTGTTTGGCAGTACCGCGCCGATCACCCGTGCCGAAGCGGCGGTTATGCTCGACCGTATGTTGGCGCTTCCGACCGCGTCGGTCGAGACTTTAAATGCGTTTTCCGACGGTGCGGCGCTTCCGGAGTGGGCGCGTCAGTCAATGGCCAATGTGACGGCCTGCGGTTTAATGAACGGTATAGGCTACGGAGAGCTGTGTCCGACGGCGGCGGTCACAAGGGCGCAAACGGCCGAGCTGCTTTGCAACGTGCGGGACTATTTGGAGGAGCGCGCGCAAGAGGAAACGCCGAAAAAGAAACGGACGCTGTGGAATCTGTTCGGGCTTTTGGGGTAAAACAAGACAGAGGGATAACGGCACGTTCCCCGATTTTTTCGAAAAAAACAGGAAGTCAAGCTTGCACACTTGACTTCCTTGCACTTTTTATCTTCCATTGAACAGATAATGCAAAAATGCAGACAAAATCGGGGACGTATCGTTTGGATACGCCCCCGAAATGATGCGATATTCGGTTTTATTCGGTCGGAACGCTTGCGCTGACCGCTTCATAGATCGGTCGCGAGCTGTCGGTTGCCAGCATAAAGACCTTGACGGATTCGGCACCGCTCACCGAGGTAAAGGGAAAGGTATAGTCCTCCGAATCGTCCGCAGGAAGCACCTTCACGGCCAACATTCGGTTGTCTTTGTCGTAGATTGCCGAAACGAGCTGACAGGAGACGCCGCTCGGAACGCCCGGATTTTTCAAGTTCACCGAAACGGTGTCGGCGGTTCGGGTCAAGGTCGGTGTCGGCATGACGAACAGCTTGGATACCCAGATATCGATCTCTGCTTCGGCCGCAACCGCAAGACACAAACCGACGCAAAGAAGAGAAAGAGCGCAGACAAGTTTGATCAAACGATGTTTCATAGCATTCACTCCTGAAATCGGATATTCGAACCTTCTTGTACTTATTATAGCACATTCGCCAAAAATGTCAAGGTATTTTTCAAAACAAATGTTAAATACGCTTGCCGCGCACAACAAATCGATCGGAAAGTTTCACGAAAAAGGCACCTTTCGCCTCAGCAGCTTCTCTTACTTTTTATGCATTTTTGAGGAAAGCACTTGTTTTCATTCGCAAAATATGATATGATAAAAAGAGAGATTTTACCGTGAGGTGAGTGTGTGAATTTAAAAATGCTTGCGGAACTTGCCGGTGTATCCGTCGGTACGGTGTCCAAGGCCTTTTCCGGCAGTGACGAAATCAGCGAACGCACACGCGAACGTATTTTCGCACTGGCCCGCCAACGCGGCTGCTTCGACAAGTACAACAAAAACCGCTTTCCCAAAAAGATCATTGCCGTGCTGTGTCCCGAAATACAAAGCGATTATTACACCTCGATCGCGGCGCAATTGGATAAGGAGATCCATGCTCACGGCGGCATTTCCCTTTTGTCGGCCACCGCCTTTTCCGCCGAGAACGAACGGGAGCTGTTCCGCTACTACGCTTCGTACTGTAAGGCCGACGGAATCATTCTCGTGAACCCATCGGCGCGTATCGACAACACCGTGCGCGTACCCGCCGTCAATCTCATGCCCGGATCACAGGCCGCCAAAAGTCAGAACATCGATCAGATCGAATCGGATATGTCCGACTCCATCCGCCAAGCCGTTGCCTATCTCAAACGGCTCGGGCATACGCGTATCGGCTTTGCCGGGGAGAAAAAGACCGTCACCAAATCGGAGCAATTCAAAAAAGCCTTGGCTGCGGAAGGGCTCCCGATCGACGACAGCCTGATTCGCGTCAGCTCCCATCGCTTCGAGCAGGCGGGAGAAGAATATCTGGAGAGCTTTTTGCGTCTCGAACGCCGTCCGAGCGCCGTCATTGCGGCCTACGACCGTATCGCCATCGGGCTCATCCGAAGCTTAAAAAAAGAGGGACTTTCCGTTCCGCGCGATCTGTCGGTCATCGGCATGGACGATATTGCGGTCGTTCCCTATCTCGACCCGCCGCTTTCCTCCATTCGCACCAACACCGGCAATGCCTGCCGTATCGCGGTGGAGCTGATCATGAAAAAAATCGACAACCGCTATTACAGCACACGCCAAAAGATATCCGTGCCGACGGAATTTATCGTGCGCGAATCCTGCGGCGCGGCCAAACCCGAACCGTATGTACAAGCCGAAAGGAGCCCGACCGATTTTCCCGGATTCGACCTCGTATCCCCTTTAGCCGACACAAAAAAGTATTGAATCTCGGATTCCGCGCCGGGATTGCCGGAAGCGCAAACATTTTTCGCGCGGCGAACTTTCGGCATAAGCCGACGGCGAAAGCGCCGCATTTAAGCGATTCTTAAAAGTTTGCTTTCTTGCTTCTTAAAGAAAAATTTGCTATACTGTATACAGCGAAAAACGAAAGGAACATGCTATGTACAACATCCTTGTATGCGATGACGAAAAAGACATCGTATCGGCTTTGAATATCTATCTTACTTCCGAGGGCTATCGTGTGCTTTCCGCTTACAACGGCAAAGAAGCCCTCGATGTCATCCGAAAAGAGGACGTACATCTGGTGCTTTTGGACGTCATGATGCCCGAAATGGACGGGATTACCGCCATGGTCGAAATACGGAAGCTGTCCAATCTTCCCGTGATCCTCTTGACCGCCAAAAGCGAGGACAACGACAAGGTGTTGGGTCTCAACATCGGCGCGGACGACTATATTACCAAACCTTTCAATCCCATCGAGGTCTGCGCGCGCGTCAAAAGCCAGCTTCGGCGCTATATGAGCCTGGGTGGCGGCGCGGTCAAGCCATCGGTGATTACCGTCGGCGGTATTGCGCTCGACGATAAAGCCAAAACCGTCACGGTGGACGGGGACGCTGTCAATCTCACCCCCACCGAATACGATATTTTAAAGCTTCTCATGGAAAACCCCGGCACCGTCTTTTCTCCCAAAGATATCTATCGCCGCGTGTGGAACGATTCTCCCATCGGCGCAGAGGGAACGGTGGCGGTACATATCCGTCATTTGCGCGAAAAGGTCGAGATCACGCCCGCCGAGCCGCGCTATATCAAGGTCGTCTGGGGCAAGGGCTACAAAATGGACACCGGACTTCATTAAAATTTTCCGATAACCGATATCAAGCTTTCGAAAACGAGGAGTGAGCTGCCGTGAAACGAAAATCCTATTCCACCTTTTCCAAAATAACAGCTATGCTGCTTCTGGTTCTTTTGAGCGTATTTCTTCTGGTGGATATTGCCGCACTTTTAATTTTATCCGAGACGGGCGCGTTTTTCGACAACGGCGTTTCACTGCGCCGTATCCTATACAATAACGCTGTCTCCGACGCCTCTCGCACCGTTTTCGGCTCGTACGTGATTCCGCGTTTGTCGGGAGAAGATGTCTCTTTTGATCTCATCGACGAACGCTATTCTCCGCAGAACAGCAATCTCTTTTTCACCGTAACCGATGAGGGCGGAAATGTTCTGTATCAAAATTACAGCGAAACGGATTATAGCTATCGAAGCACCGCCTACCGCCGCCATGTGGAAATCTCCGAAGCGGTCTACAACGGCGGAATGTACTGGAACAACGAGGTATCTGTGGCAAGTACGCCGCTGTTAAAGGCTGAGGATGTTTCTTTTAAGCTCGCAGATGCGGAAAGCAATACCGTCCGCTATAAGATCACAAGCTCTGTCGTTGATTCTTCCGGGGAAAGTGCGGTGAGCTACAGCACGAACACTCCCAAGCTGCACTTAACCGAATCGACCACGGATGATGCTCTCGCGTCGCCCGACGATGACGGTGAGACGCTTCGCACGGTTACGCTGACCTTTAACGCCTATGTTCGTCAAAAGCTTGTCGCAAAGGATCGCCTGTACTATGCGATTGGCCTTGCCGATTTCATCGTGGCGCACCGTTTGCTTTTGTCCGTCGGTTGTGTTGTGGGCGTGATCTGCGCTGTGCTGTTATTTGTCTTTTTGATGTGCAGTGCCGGACACCATCGTCGTCCCGACGGCGAGGATGAGCTGGCCCCCGAGCCGCTCGACACCATTCCGCTCGATCTGTTCGCGGCGTTTGTGGGAATCTTTTGCTTTTGGTTTGCCTATATCGCCTTTCGTGTGATCGAATCGAACACATTCAGTCTGATCTTGACCTGTACCGTGGTCATGGTCTGCATTATCGCCGTCGAGCTCATGCTCTTAGCGTTCGTTCTCACCTTCGCAACTCGTGTGAAATGCGGAAAATGGTGGAAAACCACCTTGACCTACAGCATTCTGGCACTTGTTGTTCGTATGCTTCGCTGGTTCTTTCGGAAACTCGGCTATGTTCTTGTTGGCATTCCGACCGTCTGGCAGGCGTTGACCGCTTTTGTCGCACTCTCTCTGTTCGAATTTGTCGTGCTGGTAAGCACCTCGCGCTCAACCGTTCTTTTGTGGTGGTTCATCGAAAAGCTTGTGTTCGGTTTGGTCGGGTTCTTTCTGCTCATCGACTGGAAAAAGCTGTTTCGCGGAGCGGAAGATATTGCCGCAGGACATATGGAGCGCCGTATCGATTCGAGTGGTATGTACGGCGAATTCAAACGCCATGCCGCCCATCTCAACAGCATCGGCGATGGGGTACAGAGAGCCGTCAACGACCGTCTCAAAAGCGAACGCTTCAAAACGGAGTTGATTACCAATGTCTCGCACGACTTGAAAACACCGCTCACCTCCATCGTCAATTACGTCGATCTGATGAAGAAGGAGGACATCCAACCCGAAAAAGCCAAGGAGTATTTGGAAGTGCTCGACCGCCAGTCCAAGCGTCTGAAAAAGCTGACCGTTGACCTTGTGGAAGCTTCCAAGGCTTCGACCGGAAATCTGCCGGTCAATGCGGAAAAGACAGACATTCGCGTGTTCCTGTCACAGCTTGCGGGCGAATACGAGGAGAAGCTTGCAGCCGCCGATCTGGAAGCCGTCATAACCTCCCCCGAGGAGGATGTGTTCATTTACGCCGACGGACGTCTGCTCTGGCGCGTGTTCGACAATCTCATGAACAACATCGGCAAATACGCGCAAGAGAACACCCGCGTGTACATTTCCGCCGTCGCGACGGATACGACCGTGACCATCACCTTCAAGAACATCTCGCGTTTTCCTTTGAATATTTCCAGCGATGAGCTCATGGAGCGCTTTGTGCGCGGTGATACGTCGCGAAACACCGAGGGAAGCGGATTGGGGCTTTCCATTGCGCGAAGTCTTGTCGATCTGCAAAAGGGAAAATTCGAGCTTGTGGTGGACGGCGACCTGTTCAAAGTCATTCTCACCTTTGACCGCTATTACGAAGCCGAAAGCGAAAGTGAGGGGTGCGTATGAAAAGAAAGCTTCCGGCGCTTGTAACGGTTTTATGTTTGACGCTCCTTTGCGCTTGCGGACAAAAAAAGACCGCGCTTGCCGAAATTTCCGACAAATGCGGGCTGGATTTAACGGCTTTGGAGGTCGTTTCCTTCACCGACACCTACGACGCATTCCAACGAGACGGCTTCACCTATACCGTCCTACAGGGAAACGACGAGCTGCAAACAAGCATCGAAAAGAATCGCGGACACTGGAAGAAGCTTCCGTTTGACGGAAAGCTCGGCGAATTCATGTCCCGCCACGACTGGCTTCCCAAGCCGACGAACGGATACTATTGGTTCTACGACCGTCACGAAAAGAGCACGAATCCCTACGATGCTTCGGCTTTCTTCGACCGAAGCGACTATCGGTTCACGCTTGTGGTGCTTGATGCCGACACAAACGAAGTGTACGTTTTTCGGATCGATACATAAAAAAGCGCTGCGGAACATGTTTTTTGAGCAGCCGTTGCGCGGCGAAATCAACGTAAATTCAAACAAAAGCTCCCAAGATCGGATTCCGATTTTGGGAGCTTTCTCATTTTTCATTTTGGAATTTCCGCACGGGAACGTTTATTTCTTCATCAAAGCCGCCATGACCGCTTTCTGTGCATGCAGACGGTTTTCCGCTTCGTCGAAAATCTCGACCGCGTGAGCCTCAAACACCTCGTCCGTAATCTCTTCCCCGCGGTGCGCCGGCAAACAGTGCTGAACCATCGCATCCTTTTTGGCCTTTTGCATGAGAGACGCATTGATTTGGAAGCCCGCAAAATCGCGCTTTCTCTTTTCAATCTCCGCTTCCATGCCCATGCTCGACCACACATCCGTAAACAGCGCGTCGGCGTCCTCGGCGGCTTCGTTTATGGATTCGGTGAGCGTAAATTTGCCCGGGTATTTTTCGGCAAACGCCAACACTTCGCTATGCGGACGGTAGGCCACCGGGGTAGCGATCGCCACGTCCATGCCGGCAAGCAATCCGCCGACAATCAGGGAATTGGCCATGTTGTTTCCGTCACCGATATAGCACAGCTTGCGCCCCGCAAAGCCGCCCTTGTGCTCCTTGATCGTGAGCAGATCGGCTAACACCTGGCACGGATGCGCATAATCGGTCAGCGCGTTGATAACGGGGATGTCGGCATATTCCGCAAGCTCCTGCACGATCTCCTGCCCGAAGGTGCGGATCATGATGCCGTCCAAATACCGCGACAGAACGCGCGCCGTGTCGCGGATGGGCTCGCCGCGCCCGAGCTGGGTGTCCTTGGACGACAAAAACAGTCCCTGTCCGCCCAACTGATAAATACCCGTTTCGAACGAAACGCGGGTACGTGTCGAAGATTTTTCAAAGATCATGCCGAGCGTCTGTCCTTTGAGAATCTCATGCGTTATCCCGTGCTTTTTTTCGTATTTCAGCTTTTCGGCAAGCTCGATGAGCTCTTGCAGATCGTCGCTCGAAAGATCCGACATTTTCAATAAATCTTTTACCATTGCATTTTCCTCTTTTCCTTACCGTGCGCTCTAAAACCGTGCCAGCACACGCTTGAAAATCTTCAAGCCCGTATCGATCTCGGCTTCGGTGATGGTCAACGGCGGGAGCAAACGGACAACATCCGTCCCGGCTGTCAGAACAAGCAATCCCGCTTCGGCGGCGGCGGTAGCGATCTCGTGCGGATCGACTCCGACGCGAACGCCGAGCATAAGTCCCATGCCGCGTACGTCCTTTACGACCGGAAGCGAAAAATCGCGAATGCGGCGGCTCATCAGTTCACCCTTGGCCGTGACCTCACTCAAAAAGGTTTCGTCGTTCACCGTGTCCATAACGTAGCAGGCTCCCGCGGCGGCGACGGGATTTCCTCCGAAGGTCGAGCCGTGCATACCGCGTCCCAGAACGTCGGCACATTTTTCCGACGCGACCACCGCGCCGATGGGCAGTCCCCCGCCCAATCCCTTGGCCAACGTCATGATATCGGGGCGCAGATCGAAGTGGCGGTGCGCGTACAGCTTGCCCGTCCGTCCGATACCGGTCTGCACCTCATCGACAATCACCAGAATGTCGCGCGCGGCGCATTCCTCGGCAATGACTCCCGCGAACGCCTTATCCAAAAGATTCACACCGCCCTCGCCCTGAATGACCTCCAGCATGACCGCACACACATCGTCCGTCAGCGCTTCGCGAAACGCGGAAGCATTGTTGTATTCGCAATACTTAAAGCCCTCCGTAAAGGGGAAAAAGTAGTTGTGAAAGACATCCTGTCCGGTAGCGGCCAACGTCGTGATCGTGCGTCCGTGGAACGAACGGTCGAACGTGATAACGGTGCTTCGCCCCTTACCGTATTTGTCAAAGGAATATTTACGGGCAAGCTTGATAGCTCCTTCGTTGGCCTCCGCGCCGGAATTGGCCATAAAGACCTTGCTCATAAAGGAGCTTTTCACGATTTTTTCGGCCAGTTTTGCCGTCGGCTCGGAGTAGAAATAATTGGACATGTGCTGAACCTTGTGCAGCTGCGCCGTGACCGCTTCGATATAGCCGCGATTGGCCGTGCCCAAGGACAGCGTGGCGATACCGCCGGCAAAATCGATGTATTTCTTATTGTCCGCCGAAAAAAGCGTCGCATTTTTACCGTGTTCGATGGCGATATCGTACCGACCGTAGGTGTTCATGATATAGCTTTGATCCAAGCGTTTGATTTCCGACTGTTCCATGGAACACACCTCCGTTTTATTCCACGATCATGGTTCCGATACCTTCGTTGGAAAGCATCTCGATCAGAATGGAGTGGAGCAAACGTCCGTCGATGATATGCGCACGTTTGACACCGTTTCTCACACACATTTCGCAGCATTCAATCTTGGGAATCATGCCACCCGAAATCACGCCCTCGTTTTTCAGCGTCTCGATTTCGTCCAACTTAACCGTCGGGATAAGCGTGTCATCGTCATGCAGGTCGCGCATAAGACCGCGCGTGTTGGTCAAAAGAATGAGCTTTTCCGCACCGAGCGCCACGGCGATTTTGGCGGCGGCGGTATCGGAATTGATGTTGTAGACCGCGCTTTCGCCGTCCACGCCCGTTCCGACCGTCGCGATGACCGGAATGAAGCCGGCGGCAATGTTATCGGTGATGATCTTGGTATCCACCTCGGTAATCTCGCCGACCGCGCCGTAGTCGTTCTTTCCATCCTCTAATTTTTTCGCCTTAATCATGCCGCCGTCGATACCCGAAAGACCGACCGCACTTCCGCCGATGGAGTTTATCTTGTTGACCAGATCCTTGTTGGTCTTTCCGGCGAGCACCATCTGCACCACTTCGACCGCTTCCTCGCCGGTGTAGCGAAGTCCGTTGACAAATTGCGTCTCGATGCCGAGCTTATCGAACATAGCGGTGATCTCGGGACCGCCGCCATGTACCATAACGACATTGACGCCCACCAATTTCAAAAGGACGAGATCGGAAATGACCGCATTCTTCAAGCCTTCGTTTTCCATGGCGTTTCCGCCGTATTTGACCACGATGGTTTTGCCGTAATAGTTTTGAATGTACGGCAGAGCCTCAATCAAAACCTTTGCCTTATCAATGTTGGAAATAAACATACCTTTCACTCCTTATCTGCCTTAGCTGCGGTAATCGCCGTTGATGCGGACGTATTCGTAGGTCAGGTCACAGCCGTAGGCGGTCGCATCCTTTTCGCCCATATTCATATGAACATCCATGATGATGGAATCCTCAAGCAATATTTCCTTCGCCTTATCCTCGTCGAAGCCGACGCTTCCGCCGTTTTTGCAGACATTGATTTCCCCGGCGTCCGAAATGAAGCTGACGTCCACGGCATGCGGATTAAATTCCACGCCCGCATAGCCCAAGGCACACAAAATTCTGCCCCAGTTGGCATCCGCACCGAACATGGCCGTCTTGACAAGCGGCGAATTGATGACCGATTTGGCAAGCACCCGTGCGTGCTCGACCGTATCGCAACCGTGTACGCGGCATTCGAGAAGTTTGGTCGCGCCCTCGCCGTCGGCCGCCATTTTTCGCGCCAAATACTTGCACACATATTCGAGAAGCTCTTCAAACGCTTTGGCGCTTTCGCTGTCGGGGTCGTCGATGGTGACGGCTCCTTCGGCCAAGCCCGATGCCATAATGCACAGCGTATCGTTGGTACTGGTGTCGCCGTCCACGCTGATCATGTTGAAGGTGCGGTCGGCAACGCGCTTTAACAGCACGCGAAGCGTCTCATGCGTGACCGCCGCGTCGGTGGTGATAAAGCCGAGCATGGTGGCCATTTTCGGCTGAATCATGCCGCTTCCCTTGGACATGCCGCCGATTTTGATCTTTACGCCGTCAATCACCGTTTCGGCGGCAATCTGCTTTAAGCGGGTATCGGTGGTCATGATGGCGGCGGCGGCGGCATAGCCGTCCTCCGCACCGTAACCGAGCGAATCGCAAAGTGCGGGAATACCGTTTAAAATCGGTTCGAGCGGCAACGGCATTCCGATCACACCGGTGGAAGCGACAATAACGTCGTTTTCCGCGATACCGGTATGTTTGGCCAGAGCGCCACACATGGCGTTCGCCTTTTCCACGCC
>CAZYFX010000065.1:0-11372 GCA_964646725.1 uncultured Oscillospiraceae bacterium | reverse complement strand
GAGCTGGCGACCGGAGAATACAGCACGCTGGATATGGGCTTTACCTATGAGGGCACTTCCGACGCCTGGAAGGACGGTAATCTTCTCAGCTACTCGGTTCAAAAGGACGGCCCGACCTCGGTTTGGAACGTTCTCATGACGCCCGGTTGGACCGGCTCGACATGGAAGAGCGACGACCGCCTGTTCTTTGCGCACCAGTACAACGAAGAGCTTTCGACCTTTGACCCGAAGGAATACAATTTGGTCTCCATGCGCTACAAGGTGAACAAGGCGCTCAAAGCCCCCAACACCGAAACGGTAGCCGAGGCCGACATCACGGCACTCTCCAATCCGAAATTCATCCTTTACTACTTCTCCTCCGACGATTATTCGGGCTTCTACGCTCCCGGCGGTGAACATCGCATTCGCGGCGAGCAGACCGTTCCGTCGCTCGGCAAGTACCATGTTTTCGACGCGGATATGTCGATTGCTTCCAACGGTGTCAGCGGTTGTCCGTGGGACAGCGTGGACGCTATGTACGGCTTCGCGTTCCAGATGACCGACGCCAACTACGGCTTTGATATCGATATCGATTACTTACGCGTCTACCGCGACGGTATCGCCACCGTGACCTACGACACAAACGCTCCCGAAGAGGCGACAACAAGCGACATTCTCCACACCGTTGTGGCCGAAACGGGACGCGGCGTGGGTAAGGGCTATCTGCTCACCGGCGATGAGCCCGTGATCGACGGCTACACCTTTGTCGGTTGGGCGGAGAGCGCCGACGCAACCGCCGGCGACGTTGTGACCTCGGTCGATCTGACCGGAGACAAGACGGTCTACGCCGTTTGGGTTTCGGACGAAGCCGCTCCCGAGACCATCGAAAAGAATTCTCTTCGCACCGTTACCCCGACCGGCTTACGCTTCGCATCGCTTATGTATCTTGACATCAAGAACGGCTTGGGTGATACCTTCGCAACGCTTAACGGCGTTACGCCCGACGCTTACGGCTTCATCGTTTCGAGAAAGAGCCTCTTGAACGGCACCGACCTGAACTTCGGCCGCGGCCCCGACGAAAACGGCATGGGTAAGACAAAGGACGGCGTGAAGTATGTCAGCGGTCTTGCCTACGACAAGGCAAAGGGCATCGACAAGGTTTACGACGCAGACGGCAGCGTACTTTCGGAAGTCGAAGCCGGTGTATCGGAAGCCTTCACGGCGGTTCTCTTGAACATTCCGTCCGACAGCTACGGCGATGTTTTGGTCGCAAGACCCTTCGTCCGCTTCGGCGACCGTTACTTCTACGGTACGACCAGAGAAGCCAGCATGCGCTCGGTAGCGCGTGAAATGTACGAGCATTTCGACTCGCTGTCCGAAACGGAGAAAAACATCGTGACCGAAATTCTCACCGCAACCGGCGATATTGCCGAGTAAGGAGTTTGTTATGAAAAAACAATACACAATACCTTCTGTCGGCTTTATCGTTACCTCTTCCGAAGATATTCTCATCGGCTCCGACGTTTTAATCGATATCGGCAGTCTCATGGATGAGGACGAAGAAGAATCGGAAGAATAGCTTTTCACTTACACGCTAAACATCCTAAATTTAGGTATATGTGAAAATCAGCGTATACCAAAATCTCTCCTTTTTTCATACGGAGCTGCTTTCGGGTGGCTCCGTATGAGAGAATATGGGGAAAATCACAGTCAGTCCATAAACTGAAAATAAAACAGAAAAGGAGAAAAGAAATGTTGAAAAAGCAATTCTTGGTAGCCGCGATCTTAGCGGCTGCATCTCTCAGTGCGGGCGCGGCCGGCTTTACCAAAACCGCCGCCTACACACCCGGTCAGTTCGCCGACATTCCGGAAGCCGAATGGTATGCCGGAGAGGTCGCGGGCGCGTATGAGCTCGGGCTCATGAACGGAACCGGCGCGACCACCTTCGAGCCGAACGGCAACGTCACGGTCGCGGAGGCCATCACCATGGCGTCCCGCGCCGCATCCATCTATGCGGGAGAAACCATTCCCGAAGCCGAGGGCGAGTGGTATCAGAAGTATGTCAACTACGCGCTTTCCAAGGGGCTTATCGCGGACGGTACTTTCGACAACTACGACCGTGCCGCCAAGCGCCGCGAGGTAGCCGTTCTTTTCAAGAATGCTCTGCCGACCGACTATTACACCGCACAGAACAGCGTTGAGAAAATCCCCGACGTTTCCGCTTCTTCGGATTACGCCGACGCGCTTTTGACGCTCTACAAGGCAGGCGTTGTCATGGGAAGCGACGCTTACGGCAATTTCTTCCCCGAGAACAACATCACCCGCGCGGAAGCCGCCGCCATCATCAACCGCGTGGCGCTTCCCGAAAACCGTCTTTCCAAGACGCTTGACAAGGTTACCGAGGATGACGCTTACACGCTCATTCTCACCTCCGCCTTCACCCACGGCAACGAGGGACTTGCTTCCGGCTGGCAATTGGACAACCGCGGCGGTCTCCCCCGCACCTCCCTTAAAGAGCCCTACGGTTCGCTGTTTGATGTGAGCGAAACGGCGCCCACCGCGCTCATTCGTCCGTTCAACAAGACCGTGACGGGTACGATCGACCTGTATACCAAGGTTTCCACCAATGCCGGTGACGGCGTATACATGGCGTTCCGCAATGAAGCCGGTAAGGACGTATACCGTCTCGAAACCAAGGACGGCGCATGGATGCTCTTAAAGGCCGACGGCACGAGCGAAAAGCTGTACGACATTGCCGAGGACGAGAGCAACTTCGCCTTTGAAGTGTCCGTCGATATCGACAATGCGCGCAGCACGACCGTCATCAACGGCAAGAGCTGCGGCACGCACGCACTTGCACTCACCGAAAACGTCGATCTTGCCGAATTCCGTTGGGGTACGACCGAAGCGTCCACCGCCAACGTATCGATCAGCAAGGTCAACGCCGCCGCCAACTATGCCGTCAACGAAAGCTTCGAATTTGTCGAGGGCGGTTCGCTCCCGATCGGCTGGACGGCTACGGACGGCGCTTATTCCAACACCTATTCCGGCTCGAACGGCTCGGCCTTAAAGATGGACGGCGTTCAGACCGCCTCCACCTCCTTTGACCCGGTTGCGGGCAAGATCATTGCCGAATTTGACCATCGTCTGCCGAAGGGCGAAAGCATTCGCTATGCTTTGCGCAGCGGCGACAAGGACATCGTGGTCTTTACCTCCGACGACAAGAGCTTCTATGTCAACGGAACGAACGTTTACGAAACCTACTACAAAGATCAGTGGTATCGTATGCGCTTTGAGTTGGACACCGACACGCAGACCGTGCTCGTCAAGCTCAACGGACGCAAGATAACAGAAGTTCCTTTCGGTGACACGACCACATCGGTAGACAACATCGTCGTTTCCAATGCAAGCGAAACCGAAGCCGTTCTCGACTCCTTTAAGGTATTCCGCGAGATCGAGCACGACGATTACGTTCCCGAACCTGTCGTTCCCGCCGGTACCGAAAAGTACACCGTCGGTATGAACGTCTGCTCGCTGTGGAGAAACGGCAGCGGCTCGACCGGCGGCTGGAACTGCATTGCCGCTTACAAGGATGTTGAGCCCGTGCTCGGCTACTACGACGAAGGCAACCCCGAAACGGCCGACTGGGAAATCAAGTACACGTTGGAGCACGGTATCGATTTCCAGGCTTTCTGCGTGTTCTTCGAAAGCGGCTGGGGCACCGAACCGCAAAGACCCGGCTCGGTTCATTTGAACGACGGCTTCATGAACGCCAAATATTCCGATATGGCAAAGTATGCCATCATCTGGGAAGCCGCCAACGCTCAGAGCCCCTGCGAATGGAAAACCTGGACCGAAAGCTATGTTCCGTACTTCATCGAAAACTACTTCAAAGACCCGCGCTATGTGACGGTGGACAACCGCCCCGTTCTTTGCGTATTCGGCTCGGGTAATCTGTCGAGCCGTATCGGCGGTGACTCCAAGGTCAAGGAAATGTTCGACTATCTGGAGGATGAAGTCAAGAAGCTGGGCTTTGACGGCATGATCTATCTCTCCTGCGGTGCTTCGAGCGATAAGGCCGCCGCCATGGGCTTCGACGGCTCGTATGCCTACAACTGGGGCACGGCAGGCTATCAGCTTGAAGTCAACAAGAGCTCGATCTTGGCCAGCGCCAACATCAAGAGCATGTACACCGTTCCGACCATCTCCGTCGGCTTCAACAACATGCCGTGGGGCAAGACCCGCCATCCGATGATGAGCGCAAGCGATTACATTGCCGCTCACGCCTGGGTCACGGACGAATACATTCCCAACTATGCGACCGAGGAATGGCAGAAGCAGTTGGTCATGCTCTCCACCTGGAATGAGTACGGCGAAGGCACCTACATCATGCCGACCACCGACGAAAAGAGCTTTATGTATCTTGATGCGACCCGCGAAGCATACACCGACGAAAAGGCTTCCGCGTCCGTCAACGTCGTTCCCACCGCCGAACAGCGCTACCGCATCAATCACCTGTATCCGCAGGATCTGCATCTGCTTCGCAGACAGGGCTACTACAAGGAAGAAGTCAAGGACGTTGAGTACGAAGTCGCTTACACCTTCGATTTCACGCAAAAGGACGATCGCTACGATTTGTGGAGCGTGAACAACTCCTCCGTCGACGCAGACGGCGTGACCGGCACATCGGGTGACGATGCCATCATCATTTTCCAAAAGCTGGCTGACGAAAACATCTCGCTCGACAACGTTTCCGCTGTTCGCCTCACCGCCAAGATTCCCAAGGGAAGCTCCGCCGAGCTGTACTACATCACGACCGACGATCAGAGCTGGTCGCAGTCCAAGCACACAAACTTTGCGACCTCCGAAACCGACGATATCGCCGTTTACACCGTTTCCATGGAAAGCCACAAGGCCTTTACCGGAACGCTGGCAGGCATCCGCATTGACCCCGTATCGATGGCCGGACTGGATTTCACCGTCACCAAGCTGGAGCTTCTCTCCCCGGTCGGCGGCAAGATGTCCAAGGATATCCTCATCAACGGTCAGAAGTGCGAAATGTACTTCTCCACGCAGACAGCCGAGAACGGCGACATGCTCCTTGCCTTTGACCCCGAAGTCGGCATCGATTTCCGTCTCAACACCTACCACACTTGGGATCAGGATACGCAAACTTTGACGCTGTACTTCACCGATCACACGCTCGTGTACACCGTCGGCAGTGACAGTTACACCTTGGACGGCACGACCAAGAAGCTGCCCTACAAGATCACCGATATCGACGGTCTGCCGCTTCTCCCGATCAAGACGCTCTGCGAAGAGGTCGGTTACACCTATTCGGTCGGCATTGACAACGTGATTTCGATTGACACACCCGAAAAATCCTACTTTGAAGTAAACGAAGAAGATCGCGTGTACGGACAATGGGAATTCAACACCATCGCAGACACCGAAGGCTGGAAATCCTCCTTCATGACGCTGTTCGTCAACGACGGCTACATGTCCTGCGAGACCACCGGCTCCTCCACCGATCCGACCATCGTTTATTCCGATACCATTCGCATGAACGCCGAGGACTACGAGCGCATCGAGTACCGCGTTCGCTACAAGTACAATTCCGAATCCAAGCAGCAGTTGACCATGTACTTCGGTACCAACCAGTCCTCCGGTCTCAGCGAGGACAAGACCATCAAGATCACCCTCAACAGCAACGATTCCAAGGGTGAGTGGGAAGTTTACACCATGGATCTCTCCGAGGTGACCAAGTGGAAGGATCTCATCACCTCCCTTCGCTTTGACCCGTTCAACACGACCGGTCAGATCGACATCGACTACATCCGCTTCATTCCCAAGGAAGGCGTAACACCGGGTCCGGCCACCGCCACCGATGTGACGAAGAAGGAAGAAACCAAGGAAGAAACCGTTGCCGTCGTTTACGACGAGCCGGACATCCCGACCGAGGACGAGGAGTGGGGTACGCTCATCTGGTACAACAACTTCGATGAAAACGACTTCACCGCCGCCACCTATGCCGAAGGAACGCTCAAATTCTCGGCCAACGGCGTGAGCGGCAGCTCTGACTTAACGGACGACCCCGATACTTCCAAGGGTGGCAGAGCCCTGAAGATCACGCCGAGCGGCGCACACGGCGGCTATGCCGTAAACTTCACGAGCAAGCTTTCCGTGCCGGGCGAATACACCTTTGTGGCCGATATCTATGTTCCCGACGGAGCGAAAATCGACCAGTGGATCCGTTTCGAGACGATCGAAGCGGACGGCTCGCGCAAAGACCCGAACGTTTGGGAAGCCGAAAAAGTTGTCAAGAGCAACGGAAAATGGTACTCCTGGGCTGTGACAAGACACGTGTCCGAGGGTACAAGCATTGCCGACTATTCCATCCGCAAGAACACGGCGGAAGAATACTACATCGACAACGTTCGCATCTATCGCAAATAAACGGATTGGTGCGGAGCGAATGAAAATTCGCTCCGCCCATCCTTTTTTTCGACAGTGTCTCAACTCGCTCGGTCTTTTTACGGAATCGCGAATCCTGTTCAACGAACACGATGTGAAAATCGCGTCCGCAAACTACACAATTTCTCAAAAATAAGCCCGCGAAAATCGGAGCGCGGTCTCCGCGCCGCAGTCAAGGGCGCGTAGCCCTTGTCGCCGTCCGCAGACGGCGAAACTCCCTTATTTCGCCAAAGAACGCAGGAGTGGGTGAATTTTTGACCGTTTTACGGTCAAAAAGAGGGCGAACCCTCGTCGGGGGTTCGCCCTGCAAAAATCAAAAAGGAGTTTTGACATGTATCAAATCGCACTCCCCTTTATGACAAAATATCGCACGGACGAGCAGTGGGACATTTCGCTCCGCGAACTTCGGCGCGCAAACCTCGACGAAGTGTTTCTCATCTATTACCGAAAGCTTGCCGACCGCAAGGCGCGGGACGAAATGAACGCGCTGTTTGCCGATAACAAGCTCCGGCTGGAAAAAGCCGGCTTCACCGTTTCGGCGTGGGTCGCTCCGACTGTCGGATACGGCTCACCTGTGGATGAGGTGGACAGAAACGCCGCCAAAAAGTACCGAAAAATCACCGATTCTCTCGGGCGGGAGGCTGTCGCATTCTGCCCGACGGACAAGGCGTTTTTTGACGATCTGTGCGAGCAGTTCGCGGAAGTTGCCGCACTCGGTGTCAAGCGCATACTGTTGGAGGATGACTTCACGATGTCCGGCGGAAAATTCGGCCTACAGGGCATGGGGTGCTGTTGCGAAGAACACATGCGACGGCTGAATGAACGCCTGTCGAAGAAGGTGACACGCGACGAACTGCACACCCGGCTCATCGACGGTCAAAAAAATCCCTGCCGTGACACCTTTTTTGCGCTGTGCGGTGAAACGCTTCTCGATATGGCTCGCGGAATCGAACGCGCGGTTCACGACGTTTGCCCGCACATTCGAATCGGACTTTCGGCCAACGCTTCGTCCTACCACATGGAGGGCGTCGGCTTTACGGAACTTGCAAAGGCGATCGCCGGAAGCACAAAGCCCTTCGTGCGCTTAACCGGTGCGCCGTATTGGAAAGACAATGCTTCCACCATCGCACCGACTGTGGAAACGGCGCGTATGCAAAGTGCTTGGTTTCGGAATGAGAGAATCGAAAACCTTACGGAGGGAGACACTTATCCGCGTCCGCGTTTCGTGACCCCGGCCAATTATCTCGAACTGTTCGACATGATTTTAAGAGCCGACGGAAACTCCGACGGTATTCTCAAGTATATGCACGACTACAATTCCTCCGACGCCTATGAGACGGGATACATCGATCACCATGCCGCCAATGCGTCGGTCTACGCAGAGATCGAACGCAGATTCGTCGGAAAAAACGTCGGACTGTGCGTATACGAAACACCGTTTTCCCTGTCGGACGTTTCGTACGATGAGACTTTTTCGTATCTCGGCTTTGTCGATCACGGCATTCTGCCGCTTGTCAGTCAATGGATGACAACGGAGAGCTCGCTTCCGACGACCTACGACGATGATGCCGAAGGAGCTCGACTGGTTTTCGGGCACAACGCCGCTTTGCTCTCGGAAGAACACTTTTCCGATGGTCTGATTTTGGATATGAGTGCCGCCGTTCTTCTCATGCGTCGCGGTGTGGATGTCGGGATAAGCTCCTATGAGAGTGCCCCCAAGCCTGGCTGTGAATACTTCCGCGACAAGGCTGACATCACCTCGGCCGCCATCGAACGTCCGAACGGCTTTTTCCGCGTTACGTTAAAAGAAAAAGCTGAAATTCTCAGCGATTTTTGTCTGACCGACAGCTGTTTGGGAACGGGCGGTGCGCCGACCGCGGACACAGACCGCTACCCTGCCTGCTTCCGCTACGAAAACGAAAAAGGGCAACGCTTTCTGGTATACACCTTTGCCGCAAACGAAATCAAAACCAAGGGTCATTGGAGCAACGGTCTGTTTCGCAATTATTATCGCCGCGATCAGCTCATCGACAGCTACGCATGGCTGTGCGGAAAGAAGCTCCCCGCCGTCTGCCGCCGCGCGCCGTATCTGTACATTCTGTGTAAACGCGACGGAAAAACGCTGCACATCGGGCTGTTCAATCTTTCGCCCGACTATGTATTCCGACCCGACATTGAGTTGGACAAGGCCTATCGCTCGGTCGATTGCTACCACTGCGCGGGGCATTTGGAGGAGGATATTTTGCATTTGCAAGAACCGCTTCCGCCCTACTCCCATGCATTTATAAGCTGTACCGAATAAGATTTGTCAAAAAAGCTCCCGAAACGTTTGCGATTAACGTCTCGGGAGCTTTGCTTTATGCTTTTTATTCTGCCAAAATGAGCGGAGCCGCCCGGTCGATATCGCCCGCCCCCATGGTGAGGATCATGTCACCCGACGCGGCCGTGTGCGCAACATAGGAAGCGATCGCGGAAAAGCTTTCCAAATAGAGCGCCTGCGGCAGATATTTTCGAATATCGCCTGCGGAAACGCCGGTCATGTTGACCTCGCGCGCCGCGTAAATATCTGCCATGATCACATGATCGGCCATGGACAGTGCATCGGCAAAATCCTCCATCAGTGCCGTGAAGCGCGAATAGGTGTGCGGTTGAAAAATGCAATACACCTGTCCCTTGCAAACCTCTTTGGCCGCTCGGAGCGTCGCACGAACCTCGTCCGGGTGATGCGCATAATCGTCGATAACGACCGCGCCGTTTCTCGTTATACCCAACCGCTCAAAGCGTCGCTTGACGCCGCCGAAAGAAGCAAGCCCCTCGCTCACCGCTTTTCCGTCAATGCCGCACAGATACGCCGCCCCTGCCGCCGCGAGCGCATTGTAAACGTTATGCACACCGGGAACGCCCGGCTCGGCATGGCAGTAAAACCGACCGTCGGCATAGATATCGAAAGCATCGTAGCCGCCGTTTTCGGTCAGTGCATCGGCATAAAAGTCTGCCGTTTTGTCCCGAAGCGCGAAGGTATACACCTTCGCGGATACTCCTTCGGCCGCACGAACCGAAGAGGGGCAATCGGCATTGATGAGCGCGATGTTTTCGTCTTTACCGCTGTCCGCGTTCAGATAGGTATGAAAGGAATCGACAACATCCTCCATCGATCCGAAGAAATCCACGTGATCGAGCTCACAGTTGAGCACCACACGCACGGTCGGATGCATGGCATGATAGGAATTTTTGTATTCGCAGGCCTCAAAGATCGCCGTATCGCCGTGTCCTGCCCGATAGGTCGAGCCGAGCGACGGAATGACCGCCCCCGCAAGCACGGTCGCATCGGCGTCGGCCGCTTCGAAAATGTGGGCAAGCATACCGGTGGTCGTACTTTTTCCGTGTGTCCCCGCAACGCCTACCGAATGCGGGTAAACCGACGCAAGCATACCGAGCAATTCCGCGCGGGAAAGAATGCGGGCACCGCGGGCGCGGGCGTTCACCATTTCGGAGTCGTTTTCATTCATGGCGGCGGTGAACACGACCGTTCCGAAGCCATCCTGATGCGCGGGCTCACTTTCGTAATACACGGGGATACCGCTTCGCACGAGCGACTCGGTCACCTCGCTTTTTTTAAAATCATAGCCTGCCACACGCACACCGCGCCCATGAAGGATGCGCGCAAGCGACGACATGCTGATACCGCCGATGCCGATGAAATACACTCCCGTATCAAACGAAAAACGGGAAACCGTATCGGTTGTCATACCGAATCAACCTTTCCGAAACCGAGCTGACGCTCGGTATAAAATACAAAATAACGCAAACAATATCTGTACGCCGCAACAAACGAAAGGACTGTACAGATATGCAAATCACGGACGTAAAGATACGACGAACCTTTGATGACCGACCGCTGCGCGCGGTTCTGTCCGTCACATTCGACAATTGTCTTGCAGTACACGATGTGAAAATCGTTTACGCCAAGGAACGGTATTTCGTCGTCATGCCCGGCAAAAAGACCGATGCGGGCGATTTCAGAGATATCGTCCATCCCATCAACGCCGCATTCCGCAAGACCTTGGAGGACACGCTCGTTTCGGCGTATTTCGAAGAACGGAAAAGCGCCGAAGCATCGGTCATGCCCGGTTAGACCGCGATAATCACCTGCAAGGGTGATTATTTTTTTATAAAAAACAAAAGCGACGCACGATGCAAAGCAAGATCACACACCGAAAAGTCGAATATACCTCCATACGCGTCCTTCGCAGGCTATGCTCAGCTCAGGTGTGCTTACGGCACATTATCCGTATCACTTAATGCTGCTCGGTTCCCCGCCTGACATGGTTCATGAGGGACAATTGCGTAAGGCCCGATCCTCAACACATAAGCCGGCGCGACAGCCGCACGGGTGCAACCCTCTGATTCGGATTCCATCCCTGCTACAGCGGATTTCAGGTGCAAGACGCCGCTACTGTCCCGACTGGTGTGACCTTGCTTCATACCGCACGTCGCTTGGTCGTCCGTTGAAGCTCTCATTCAATTGTATTCTTTAACATAAACAGTATACCACATTCGTCCGAAAAAATCAAGTCCTTTCGCAAAATCCGCTCAAAATGTCCGATTTATTTTTCGACAAGGACAACAGGTGCACATGTCGAAATGTCGGAATGTTTTTAGCCTGTTTTTCTGATAAATGCGAAAAAGAGGTTGACAAAAGAGAAAGGATGTGCTATAATAATATTGTTCGAGGCGGGCAGTAGTTCGTTTCAAACACGGAGGCATAGCTCAGCTGGTTAGAGTGCTTGCTTGACATGCAAGAGGTCAGTGGTTCGATTCCACTTGTCTCCACCAAAAAATCTCGGAAGCGTTGCGACCGAGATTTTTTTATTGCCTTTCGTTCTTCTTTTTTGACCTGTAACTTACGAAGTGAAGGT
>CAZYFX010000064.1:0-11451 GCA_964646725.1 uncultured Oscillospiraceae bacterium | reverse complement strand
GCCGTCCGCGCCTCCGATGATACCGATGGAAGCGGCCTGTGCCGGAGAAAAACCGAGACACAGTGCGCCGACAAAGGCAACGTAGATACCGAACTGTGCGCCGGCACCCATGAGCAAGGATTTCGGATTGGCGATCAGGGGGGTAAAGTCGGTCATTGCGCCGACCGCAAGGAAGATGAGCGACGGATAGATACCCAACTTAACGCCGAGGTACAGGTAATCCATCAGACCGCCGTGTTGGCCGATCTCCGCCCAATTGATGATGCTTTGCTCGTTGATGAACCATTCCTTGTGGAACAGCTCAGCACCGGGCAGGTTGGCAAGGAGCATACCGAACGCGATCGGTAAAAGCAAAAGGGGTTCGAAGCCCTTTCCGATGGCAAGGTACATCAGCACGCCGACAATGACATACATGATGAGCGTTTTGTAGAATTCGGGGTTGAACGTCGCGACATTTTCACCGATGGTATAAATCATCTTGTAAATACCGGTCGTTTCCCACAAAGTCATTATATTTTCAAGCATTGTTTGACACCTCTGTTTCCGTGCTTATGCGATGGTAAAGAGGAGGTCGCCTGCGGCCACGGTTGCGCCCTTTTGAGCAACAACAGACGTGATCTTGCCGTCATGGGGAGCGACGATCTCGTTTTCCATTTTCATAGCCTCAAGCACACAAAGTGTATCGCCTGCCTTGACGGAAGCGCCGTTTGCAACGTTGACACTAAGCACGGTGCCGTTCAAGGGAGCTTCAATGGGTTCGCCTGCGCCTGCGGCAACGGGAGCGGCGGGTGCCGGAGTGGGTGCTGCTGCGGGAGTCGGAGCGGCGGCAGGAGTCGGAGCGGCAACGGGGGCTGCTGCGGGAGCTGCTTTTGCGACGGGAGCGGGAGCGGCGGTCGTGCCGAGCTCCTCGACGATAACATCGTAAACGGTTCCGTTCACGGTAACACTATACTGTTTAGCCATTTTCATATTCTCCTATCTTTCGATATATTACCGAACACAATTCTTATTTTCTCTTTTTAAAGGAAACGACGCGAAAACCGCCGACCGAACCGCTCTGAGAACGGAACGCCTCAATGGCGGCCGTGATGGCCGCAATGATCTCGCCGTCCGCAAAAGAAGCGTCGAGAACCGCTTCGCCGCCGTCGGAAAGCGTCATTTTCTGGATATTTGCGGAATTGACGGAGCCTGACGCGCCGCCGGAGTTTTTCTTGTCCTGAGGAATGGTATAGAAAAACAGCTTAAACAAGCTCAAAATTCCCCACAAAAGCGCCAATACGAAAAACACGACGCAGAAGCCGAACAGGGAGAGCGGGAGGCCGTAACCGAGGGCTTCTCCAATCGAATCGAACGGCATTTTAACGTTAACTGCTAAGGTTTGAATCATCATTGATTATTTCACCACCAAATCAAATTAAAGCTTGATGAATTCGGATTTCATCGAAAGCATTTCAAGAGCGGATGCGATCTTGGCACGAAGAAGCTCGGCCGAAAGGATATCGTCGATCTGACCGGCGTTTGCGGCAAGAAGCGGCGTGGTGTTGTAAAGCTCCCAATCCTCTTCCAGGCTCTTGCGCTTTTCAAGCGGCGTTTTAGAGCCGGTGAGCTTGTCCGACCACAGAAGTGCGACCGAAGCGGAAGGCTTGAGTACACCGATTTTGGCACTGTCGAGCGCATACACAAGGTCGGCGCCCAGTGCCTTGGAGCCCATAAGGGTATAGGCCGTGCCGTAAGCATCGCCGAGATAGACGGTAATAACCGGGACGGTTGCCGTGGCATATGCCAAGGCAAGCTCGGAGGCCTGCTCGGAAACGCGGCCACCGTGAGCTTCGCAGTTTTCATCAAAACCGTTTGTACCGACAAGATTTACAATCGGAAGTCCGAAGGAGTCGCAAAGAGAGGCAAAGTGAGCGGCCTTGCGAAGCACACCTGCCGACATTTTGCCGACATTCACTGCGGGATTGTTGGCAATCACGCCACAGGGCAAACCGTTGACAAACGCAAAGGCGGTGACAAGAGCCTTCGCCTTACCGGCGGTCAGCTCCTTATACACGCCGCCATCTGCGACCGACGCAAGCACATCGTGGACATCGTAATCGGCCTTGGCGGTGATCGAAGCGATCTCGGGGGTGGCGCGGTTGGGGTCATCCTCCGCACCGGCATAAACGTTTCTGTCCAGCTTGTTCGAAGGAAGATAGGACAGCACGGTCTTGGCGCTTGCAAGCGCTTCCTCGGCAGAAGAAGCCATATCGTTCACAAGTCCCTCGGCGAAAGCAAAAGCGGCCGTTCCCGCTTTTTTATCTGCGCCTGCGGCCACGAGAACGTTGGCTGGCGTTACGCTGAAGGAAGCCTTGTCGCAGACAACGGTCACATCAGCCATGGAGGCAAGCACGGCGCTTGCGCCGACAGCCGTTCCGAGAACGACGGCGATCTGCGGGACTTTTCCTTTTACGTCGGCAGACTTTTTCATGACCGAGCCGTAGCCTGCGAGCACGTCCACACCGTCCGTAACGACAGCGCCGCGCGAATCAAGCAACGACACGACGGGAGCACCGTTTTTGAGCGCAAGGTCGTAAAGTCCGACAAGCTTTGCGGCGGCCGCCTTGGAGAAAGTTCCGCCGTTGCGGGACGCATCCTCGGCATAGGCAAAGACCAGACGTCCGTCCACGGCGCCGTAGCCACAGACAACGCCTTCGTACTGTGCGGGGTCACTCGTTCCGAGTTCGTTGGCGTATGCTTTGACAAAAGCGCCGATCTCCGAGAAAGTACCGTCATCGAACAGAGCGTTCATAAGCTCATAAGCGTTTTGCTTACCGTTTTTATGAAGCTCGGCGGCGGCGGACTTGTCAGAAAGCATCTTTTTTGCTTTTGCAAGCATATCGCTTCTTTTCTGTAAATCCATAGTTTACCTCCTGATATATTTCATGGGTCAAATTGTTCTCCCAACTTATCCCCCATTATAAAAACTATTATAAACCTTTCCTTTGGATTTTTCAAGCACTTTGACAAAAAAATACCAATCTAATTGTTAATTTTCTGCAATTGTCGGTGAACGGCAAACAAAAACAGCCGCTGTGCCTTACACACAGCGGTCATGTTCGTTCATCATCGTTTTTCGCACACAAAGTCGGCGGCCGGATGCTTACACCATGGGCACACAAAATTCTCGGGCAAGTGCTCCCCCTCATATTCATAGCCGCAAACCGTGCAACGCCAAACCGTCTTTCCGGTCTTATTTGTTTTTTCGGTCGGCTTCGGCTTGACGTTTTCGCTGTAGTAGGCATACGTCATGGAAGGCTTGTCGGAAAGCATACGCATTTCATCGACCCGACCGACAAAGAGCGTGTGCGAACCGAGATCGAGTCTGTTTTCCGTTTTGACCGTGAAAAAAGCATTCGTTCCTTCCGTGATATAATACAACCCGTTCGACGCGCGCGCACAATTCATATAATCGGCAAATTTATCATAGTCGCGCCCGGAGCGATAGCCGAAATGACGAAACAGCGAAAGCGTTGCGCTTTGGTCGAGCACCGAAAGAGCGAACGAATCGCTTTGAAGCAGCATATCGTGCGTATAGCCGCTCTTATTGACGCTGATGCAGATTTGATTCGGCTCGGACGCGGCTTGTATCGCCGTATTGATGATACTTCCGTTGTCCTTTTCGCCGAGACGCGCGGTCAAAACAAACAGTCCGTAGCTGAGCGTGTACAGGGGATTGTTATTCATGTTCGATTCTCCGTTATTTTATTTTGTCCTTCGTTTCGCAGTATTCCCAAAACGCGCGAAAATAACCGTTAATCCATACAAACGGTCAAACCACATAATATTCGAAGCCGTCACAGGCAACGATATGCGGAAACTCAAAGGAGATGTTCATTTTTTCCATCTGTTCGATGTTATACAGCCCGACATGCGAAAAGATCATCAGCTTCGTTTTGGTCCCGCGCAAGATATGCTGCGATTTTTCGACGGACAAATGCACCAGCTCCGAAACCACCAGATCGAAATATTCTTCCTTGACGATCTGCGGATAATCATGATAATCGTAAGCCAAATCGCCCGTAAACAGCACACGCTTTCCGTCGGCCTCGAAAATATAAGCATACGACGGCACATCGGGCGCAATATGTTCGGTACGAACGGCGGTAACGGTAAGTCTGCCGTCGTTGTAGATCACGCCCGGCTCGGTCACACACATTTGCAGGCGATCGGGAACGTCAAGATGTTGCGCATGTGTCCAATCGGAGAGCACCTGCGGCGTGCTCTCCTCGGGTAAAAACAGAGAAGCCCTTGCGTTTTTGTGATACACGGCAAAATCCTTGACCAACTCGGTGAGTCCGGCGGTATGGTCGGCGTGCATATGTGTAACAAAAACGGCACGTAAGGTATCGACCGAGATGTTTTGCTGCTTCATCAGGTAGTTGATCGGCGCACCGAGGTCAAGCAGATAATGGCTTCCCCCGTGCTCGATGAGCAGGCTTGTGCAATAGCGTCCGACCTCCGGGAAGCCGTGACTTGTTCCGTAAAACGTGATTTTCATATTCCTTTCCTTCCTGCGCAAAGCGTTATCGGGCATCCATGAGTTGCCGAAAATGTAAAAAATGATAATTGGTCATTGACAAACGGTAAAAAACATGATATAATATCACAAATTCAGATATAATTCAGCCATCTCATTGCATTGCATCATGTCTGCCGGTATGAGGACGGATACCGACAAAGGACATAATCTATACATATTATAAGGAGATTTACCATTGAAAGGGATCATCTTGGAGTTTGATAAGGCCGGGCGCATTGTTATTCCCAATGTGTACCGAAAATTCTTGGTGAACGGCGAGGATCGTCATGTTCAGATCGCACTGACCGATGAGGGTGTTCTGCTCTCCAAGCTGCCGCTAAGCTGTCAGCTGTGCGGTTCTACGCAGGCTCTGTTTCATGTCGGAAGCCGCACCTTGTGCAGTCGCTGCATCGGTGAGATCAAGGATTTTTAGCAAGCCGGTCAAATAAAATCCGACACATACGTCGAGCGCCTATGCTCGGCGTATTTTTTACAGTATAGCATAAAACGGACGGGATCAGGCTCCTTCTTCGATTTGTTTTCAAATAATTTACAAATCCGATGTTCCCGATCATTTCGTCACATCGATGTTGGCATACGGCACCTGCCCGACCACCACCGTTTCGGCAATACAAACCTCGGTTTCGACGGAGGTCCGCTTTCTTGTCGCGGCGGTCACCACAATGACTTCCGCCCGAACCGTGATAAAAATGCGATGAAGCGACTGATTGATCCCGGCCGCCGTCAGGCTGTTGTGTACCTCCGTTTCGATGACCCCGACGGGAAATGCATGAACATGCAGCTTCGGCCCCTTGCCGGCTGTCAGCTCGCTGCCCCAAACCGTTCCGATGGGGATGTTAAGCCCGGCGTCCTCCACTCCCTCAAGTGCTTCGAGTGCCGACAGTGAAAGCTTGGATTTTAACCGATTGACCTCGACGGTATTGGTTTTAAGCGCCGTGATCTGCCCCGACGCATCCTTTTCAAAAGATACCAACGTATCATACGAAGCGGCGCTTTTCTCGGCTTCCTCCAAAACAGCGGCATTGATGAGATACGCCGCCTTGGCTTTCACGGCATTTTCGGCTGTATCCGCAAGGATTCCCGCAAGCCGTGTTTCGAACAAATACAGACTCAAGGCAAGAAAAAGAAAAAAGATCGCGCAGATCAGCAAAAGCCTGCGCTTCAACCGTTTTCGTCGCATACTTCACCCATCCTTCCGAAGCTATGCTACAGTATATGCCGCTCTGTTCCGGTTATTGCAAAAATAAAGAAGGGCAATACGTGCCGTACATCGCATTGTCCTTCTTCTAAGTATTCAGTTATTCAAGTAAGAAAATCAGTCTGTCTTACAGCTTATTTCTTCTTCTTGGAAACAACAACGATCACAACGGCCACAACGATCACAACGAGAGCGATGATGACCCAAACGATCCAGTCACTACCGGAACTGCTCGACGGAACCTGTGCATCATCGGCCTTGTCCTCGGCGTCCTTTGCGGTTTCATTATCTGCATTGTCATCGGCATCAGCAGCCTTAGCAGCTTCCTTGGAGAGGTCGTTGGCTTCCTTAGCGTAGTCTCTTGCGAGGTCACTCTGAGCCTGAGCCTCTTCCCAGTTCTGCTCGTCGATAGCGGTGTAAGAAGCGTTGGCGGCGTCTACGGCTTCCTGTGCCTTGGCGATTGCAGCCTCGTCACCGGTAGCGGTAGCCTTATCCATAGCTTCCTCTGCCTTTTCCATAGCCTTGTCGGTTTCCTTCTTGGCCTCTTCGGTCTTTGCGGCAAGAGCTTCCGCTTCCTTAGCGGCGGCAATTGCGGCAATTTCCTCTTCGGTCATTTCAACACCGTTCTTGATGTCGGTGATGTAGTAGGTCCAGCCGTCCTCGGGAGCGATTTCACAGTTTGCGATCACGCTGAAGTGAGCCTTACCGTCTGCAAACACATCGCCCATCGGGAGCTCGTAAGGAACTTCGAAATCATCAAAGCCTTCGCGAGCAAAGGTCATGGTGTAAGTACCGTTATCATTGCGAGCCATCTTGACGGTGAGGGTGGTACCGGAGGTGATGGAGAAGATGGCGTTCTGGGTAGCATCGGCGCCCTGGCTGTTGTAAACCTGGCTGAAGCCGCTGATACCGTCGTAAATTTCGATGTAGGGCTTGCCAAAACGGATGAGGTCTAACACACCCTGGTTACCGGGGTTGTCGCCTTCAAGGTTGAAGTTGTTGGTGTAGAAAGCGCGGGGAGCGGCCAAGAAGTCAACAGCAACCCAGCAGTCGGTGTCGGTGGTAACTTCGGGAGCCTTTTCAAAGAAGATGGTGGCTTCGAAGCCGTTCATGTCGTACTTTTCGGCCGAAACGGTACCGCCGCAGTTTTCGCCGCTGGTGTAGTAACCGCCGTGAACGATCTGAAGCCCCTTGTCGGTGTCGGCAAGAGTGGTCGGATCCTGAACATCCGTCTTGGTGCTCTTGCCTTCATAGATGAAGAAACCGTTGCCGGCCACGTAATCGGCCGCCTTGGGAGCATCTGCGTAAGCGGCTACAGCCGTCGTAGCGGCCACAGCCATGGTAGCGAGTGCGATAGCTAAAAACTTTTTCATGATCTGTAATGCATACGGAATCTGTGTGTCCGATGCATTTTCCTCCTTTACAATTTTGATTTTGAATCAAATTTTATGGCAGACAGAACCTGCATAACGTACGGCAAGCAAGTCTGACATAGTCGCGGAAAAAATGAAAGGAACACTTTCGGTTATTCGTTTGTGTTTGTACGTCACTCCTTGATCAGAAATTTATACATAATCCGTCGTAAGCGGTCTCCATGCCGATCTCGGCAAAAGCGCTCGCGGCGTCCTTATGTGCGGGATGAAGGGTTTTGGCCAGATGATCGGCATAGATCACACCGTTCTCCTTGACCATATGATGGGCATGAATGACGGGGATCATCAGCCGAAGCATATCAAGGGTATTGTGCTCAAAGGTACGGAAATCGTTTGAAACCGCACTGGTCGCATCCAATACCATCAAATCGACGGGATGAGCCATAAGGTATTTCGCCTCGTCGGTGCGAAGCCACGCTCCGTCCAAACCGTAGAAAACGGATTTTCCGGAGGGAGTATCGATTACATAATGATGCGTGTGCTCGGACGGATATTGCGTCAAATGATTGGACGAAAACACATGCACCGTATAGCCGTCAATCGAAAAAGTATCTCCGTCGGACACGGGAACAACCCGAAGCTTCGACAGCGAATCGGGAATCAGGCCGACACACGCTTTATCGACATAAACGGTAATTTCGCCGTTATCGGACGCAAGACGCTCAAGCGCCTTCACCGAAAAATGATCGCCGTGGCAATGCGTGATCAAAACATGACGAACCGCCGAAAAGCGTTTTGTCAAAACCGCGTCGTCCTCGAAACGGTAGGTCATACTGCCTATATCCAATAGTATGACTTCGTTTAGCAGAGAATGCGTGTACTTTCTGAATTCACATCCGGACTCCGGCGTAACATAATCCGCCGCACCCGTTCCGCAAAACATAAACGTATCGGTCATGGTATCCCTCGGTAAAGCGAAGATCAGTGAAAATCGGTAAATTCAACTAACTTTTTGAAATAATCCGCATGCGCCGCATACACGGCTTCGTCCATGCCGGAGCGCTTTTTACGCAGACAAAGATAAGAGTCCTCGTCGAAATCCCTTAATCCGGGAATGTTTGCATATCCGGAGAGGTCACACAACCGTATGGCACATTCGTCATACGCGCAGTCCGGTAAATAGCCCAAAACCGATTCGAGCGTACACATATAGTCCTTGTTTCCTCGGTAAAACGTTCCGTCCATGATATAGATCACACAATCGCCGAGCGCCAACTCCAAATTGAACCGATCGGAAGCCGAAAGCTCATTCGGATTCGCGTTTACCTTTTCGGGAACGTAGACTTCTTCTTTGAAATCGATCACGACACGGCCGTCACCGTTGTAATCGTCCGCAATAAGCTTCATGCTTTCGCGAAAGTTATCCTGCGACGAAGCCGTAAGACCGACCGTCGAAATATGGTAAACAGAAATATCGGGTTCTTTTTTGGAGAAAGATTGTGCAAAAGCGACCGAAAACATAAGGAGCGCGGCGAGTGCGACAAGGATCACATACTTGTAGTGATACCAGATATTTTCCATGTTTTTTCTAAAGCCACGCGGCTTGGTATCATTCATCGATCCGACGCTTTCCTTTCCGTTTCCGTGCAGAGACACGTCCGTGCCCTTGCTTCGATAGCCAATACAATTATACATATGCGCCGCGAAATGTCAAGCCGAATATGTTAATTTTCAGATAACTTCAAGACGGTTTGACTGATTTTTTCATTCAACTTGCACACATTGTTTCTCGGTGTTTACAGATATATCATACCATCTTTTTGTTTATTTGTCAACCATACCGAGCAATTTTTCCCAAAAATATTTCGTTTTTTTCGCAAAGCACCTTGTTTGCCACGGCGTGAAAATGAGCAAGCAAAGGATCGCTTTGCTTGCTCATACGACAGCAAAGCCACCTGCCGTCCGTAAGCCTTAGTTGAAGTCTGCCATTTCCGCTACCGGCGAAAGGGTAACCAGTGAGCCGAAAGCGGTCACGCGAATCTCATCCGCCTCTGCGGCATACGCGGAGGCGGCGGTGTATACCGAATAGCCCTTGGTCATAGACAGCTCCACAGAGATCGTGCCGAGAACACGTCCGTCTTTACAGAATGCGACAACCGCTTCCGCATCGAGCGCGGCATCCGGATTGTAAACGGCAAAGGCGACTTTTTTCTCCGAAGCATTGACCCAAAGGCCGACGACCTCGGCATGTTCGAGATTCTTGACCACCGCAAGAGCGGGATAGAACCCGTTCTTCGGGAAAGCCCATGCCGCCTCCGTAAGACCGGAAAGCGCATCGGCGGTTTCAAGCTCATTTTCCGTGCGGGAAACGACACCGTCCTGCGTTTTATTCAAAGCGTACACGCCCGACATATCAAACGTAGCGTTCGATCCGATATCCTTATCACCGTATACCGCCTTCGCATTCTGTGTCGCATCCAGTGAAAGCACGGCGCGCAAAGCGAGTTCACTTGCCGCATCGTCCGACGCGCCCAACCAGCCCGCGATATCGCCGGCATATCCGGTATCATCCGAAATCGCGCCGCTGTTGATACATTCTTCGACCGATGTCGAAACTCTGTCGGCAAGAAGCACTCCGGCAATACCGCCGACGTACGAGCTTTCGCCCTGTACGGAGCCGCGATTATCCGACAGCTTGACCGTGCCGCCCACACCGTATCCGACGATACCGCCGGCGTAGCACGGGTATGTCTCATAATTCAACGCCGTGATCAGCCCCTTGTTCTGAGTACGCTCGGTCGTACCGGAATTCTCACCGATAATGCCGCCGGCATACAGCATTGCCACCGCATTCGTCACACCGGCACGAATGTTTCCGTAATTGAAGCAGCCGACCACCGTTCCGCTGTTGTCGCCGACAATGCCGCCCGCCGCCACCACAAGCGAACCCGAACGCACATCAAAATCGGCGTAATTGGAGGACTGCTTAACCGAACCGGCGTTCGCACCGGCAATACCGCCCGCGTACATAACGCCCGATACATCGGACAACGTAAAGACCGCACGGTTGACGCAGTTCTCAATGACAGCTTTTTCGGAAACCGCTCCGACGATACCGCCGACCTGGTAACCGATGCTTCCGGCTCTGGCCATCGGCTTGACCGTTCCGTCAAACGAGCAGCCGGAAATGACCGTTGTACCGAGCGCCTTGGAAGCGACGGCACCGGCAGCCGTATCCGTATAAAGGATCGAATGAGCAATGTTCAAATTCTTGATCTCGGCATTTTCCACATAGCCAAACAAACCGGATACCCCGGAGGAGCCCGTTAAGACCAATCCGCGGACGGTATAGCCCAATCCGTCATAATGTCCCTTAAAGGGAACGGATGCATCGGACGCAAAGGGCGAGGTATATGTAACGCTCTTTCCTTCGATCAGCGACAAAACGCCGTTCGTTTCACCGAAAACGTCATCCGCGTTGACCGTGATATCACCGACCTGCACAAAATGTTTTCCTTCCAGGCTGTCTCCGGCCGCCAGCGATGCCGCAATCCGCTTCAGATCCGAAAAATCCGAAACGATGTACGGGTTCTCGGCATTCCCCGCCGTCGAGCCGTCCGTATCAAACAACGGCGTCATGCTGATGATGGTGTCAACGCTGCTTCCTTCAAGAGTCGCCGTTTCGTCCGTTTCCTGCGCATACAGGGAAAGATTCGCCGTAAGAGAAAAGCACGCGAATATTGCCGCAGCCACGGCTGCTCTTTGACACTTTTTCATTTTCATTACCTTCAGTTCTGTAAAAATTCGAATCTCCATATTATGTTTATTCTATTTTTACACATATGTGAATTTAAATCAATGACTTTTTTGTAAATTCTGACGCAACATTCAAATTTTATAGAGTTATACAAAAAACACGGTCCCTTTTTGTGCATAATTTTCCTTGACAAGGGTCGAAGAATGTGGTAATATATATTTAACAGTGAAATCATGTGCTCTTTTGGGAAATGTATGCCGTACATCTCCCCTTTTGCTGTAAGGGCACGTTTCGTTTATTGCAAGGAGATTTTTGTTATGGCTAAGTTTGTATTCGTCACGGGCGGCGTGGTTTCCGGTCTCGGTAAAGGCATTACCGCCGCATCCTTGGGCAGACTGCTCAAAGCGCGCGGCCTGAAAGTGGCCGCTCAAAAGCTTGACCCGTATGTCAATGTCGACCCCGGCACCATGAGTCCCTATCAGCACGGCGAGGTATTCGTCACCGAGGACGGCGCCGAAACCGACCTCGATCTCGGCCACTA
>CAZYFX010000063.1:0-11452 GCA_964646725.1 uncultured Oscillospiraceae bacterium | reverse complement strand
AACAGTTAAGGGGAGAGATCGCGTCCGAAACCGCTCTGCAGACAGCGGAAACCCTTATTACGGGAGATTTTTCCGTTGATGAGATGGGCTCTATGGGCGGCGGGGGAGGCCCCGGCGGGCCGGGAGGTCCGGGTGGACGACCGGGCGATATGTCGGGAGATGTGCCGAACGGAATGCCGGGCGGTGCTCCGCCGAATATGCCGCCGGATATGATACAAATGCAGAACGGAGACGGGATCAATATCACGTTCGCTCTGTTTCTGTTGTTGCTCTTGATCGGTATGTTAGTCGGCGTCAAAGCCTTTAAACGTAATTATTAACGGTGAGTGGAGCGTGAACAATGCCGCAGGTTGAAATGATGAATACCCGGGTTTGGGAGAAAGCGCGCACGGAGAAGCTGAAGGACTTGGGGCTTTTGTGCTACAATCTTTATGTGAACAAAGCGTTTTCCTCTGTCGAGATAAACCGAGCTGCGGGAAATATAAAGGATCAAATGACGAGCTTGATGCTTGCACAAAACGCCGGTCGGGACGAGACCTCGATCCGTCGGTTGGAGGACGGCTTGAACGGTATGCTGACCGAGCTCGGCTGCTTTTGCTACAATTCTTACGTTGACGGAAAACCGCTTCACCCCGGTTTACTGTCGGTGTGTCGCTCGTTCGCAGCATCTTCGATTCAATCGGTGAACGGGAAAAACGACAACGGCGCAAACGATAGCGGCGCGGAAACGATCGATGCATCCGACCGAGCGGTGAGTGATCAAGCGGAAGAAAGCTTTGAAAGCTCATCCTCTTACGAGATGGAACCGATCCCCGTGAACTTTAAGCTTTGCCCGTCGTGCGGGTATCGAAACAAGAATGAAGCGTGGTTTTGCGGAAAATGCGGAGCTAAGCTTCCGTAGGGGGCTGTTATGAATTCGGATAGTTACTATGTCATAATTTATGCCGTTTGTGTCATTACTCTGATCTTCGGGGTGCTGAAATGTTTTTGCGGCTTTAAGATCATGAAGATTTCCATGTCGGTCGGCGGTTTTCTTATCGGAGCGCTGATCGGCGCTGCGACTGCGATCATTTCGGACAATGCGGATATCAGCGTTTTTCTCGCAATCGTTTTGGGCGTATTGCTTGCTTTTTTGGCCTATAAGCTGTATCTGGTGGGTGTGTTTCTTCTCACATTCTTCTGGATGTCGATCGCGATGTATATCTTTTTCGAGAGCGTCCCGATCGCTTTGATTCTTGCCGGGGTGTGCGGTGTTCTCGCGGTCTTGTTTGTGCGGCCGACGGTCATTGTCTCGACCGCTTTCTCCGGTGCCGGTGTCGTAATGACTGTGATCCGTATGCTGTTTATGAGCAGCGATCCGTTGGATCTGTTACGCGGTACGACGGATGCCGAGAGTGTAATGCTGAACCTTTTGTGGGTCGTCACAGCCGCGCTCGGTGCTTGGATCCAGTTCGTCACAACACGGGGCGAAAAGCTCCGTGAATCGATCCCCAAAGCATCCGGACTGTCGGCCGGTGAGCGGCAGTATCCGGGAATGCAGCGCGCATACCGAAATTTTTGCATAAAATGCGGCTGCCGACTGTCGGAGCAGACACGTTCCGCTTGTCCGCAGTGCGGATATCGGCAGGATACCGACGCTTGAAACGCTTATCGCATACGAACACGGATCTTGTACATTTTTAAGGAGGAGAAAATAGATGGTCGTAAATGGGAAGATACTTTGTGACTTCTGTTTTGAACCGATCGACCCGACAAAACCATGCCCCAAATGCGGACTGACTTATGATAATTATCACCCGGAGATCGGTACGCTGTCGGTGGGCACGCCCCTTTTACACGGGAATTATGTCATTGGGCGCGTGTTGGGAAGAGGCGGTTTCGGCGTCACCTATCTGGCATATTCTTTTGAGCGCGGCGAACCGGTGGCGATTAAAGAGTATTTCCCGACGGGTATCGCCATGCGCGGCGCCAATAACAGCCTTGAACCGATATCCGCCGAAAAGCGGGATACCTTCGGAAAGGGCGCGAAACGCTTCTATGAGGAAGCCGAAACCATGTCGCACTTCAACGGTCGGCGCAACATCGTGTCTGTCTATGAATTTTTCTATGACAACGCAACTGTCTACTATGCCATGGAATACTTAGAGGGCTGCGGTCTCAAGGATTATATCCGCATGAACGGCGGAAGGCTTTCGGTTCCGCAAGCCGTAAGAATCATGCGGGCCATATGCGACGCCCTGCAAACCGTCCACGGCATGAACACCTTGCATCGGGATGTATCGCCGGATAACATTTTCATTTGCAACAACGGCGATATCAAGCTCATCGATTTCGGCTCGGCTAAGCAACTCATCAGCAATGCCCAACAAAACTATTCGGTCGTGGTGACCCAGGGCTTTGCCCCCATTGAGCAGTACAACAGCGACGGCAATCAAGGCACGTGGACGGATCTGTATTCTTTGGGCGCTTCGATATATTATACGGTTACGGGAAAGCTTCCACCGGATGCTTTGAAGCGATATGAGAATCCGACACTGTATTTTGACCCAACCTTGAATATATCACCGGACTTTATCGCGTTGATCGATCGGTGTATGGCATTCAAAATCGAAAATCGGTATCTGACAGCGGGGCAGCTGAAGATCGCTTTGGATCAATTGCCGATCCGGGAAGCTGACTCCGTATCGCCGAACCCCGTACCGAATCCCATGCCCCCGAATCCCATGCCGCCGGATCCCGTACCGCCGAATCCCATGCCCATCCCTCCCGTGCCGGATCCCTATTCGGGTCAAGCGAAGAAAGAGAAAGACCCGACGAAACTGATCATCGGCATCGCTTCTCTGATCGTGGTTGCTTTTATGGTGCTTTTGATCGTTGTCGTGATACGAAAGAGAACTCCTCCGACCCCTCCGAACGTTGATCGAAACGGTGGCGAACCGCCGTTTGACCAACGGATGAATGATCCGCGTCAGGGTGGACAGGGGGATCCGAACAACCGCGGAGCTTAAAAGCCCGAGAATCAAGATACAAACAATTCAAATAACATAAAACGGAAAGGAATGGTAGAATTGTCGTACAACAACCAGGGGGACAGCGTCAAATTCGATACGCCGAATCCCGGCCAACAGCCAAACTACGCAAATCCAAGTCAACAGCCAAACTATGCAAATCCCAGCCGGCAACCGAATTATTCGGGACAGCCGAACTACAGCGGCATCCCGTATTCGCATTCCGTAGCCGGAGCTTCTTATTATATCCCGTCGAAGGATGAGATTAAAGAAGCCGAGAAACGCGGATTGTTCAGAGGTGTGTTTATCGGTCTTGCCGGTGCACTGATCGTGGCGCTGATCATCATCTTATTGGTCGTGCTGTTGGGAGGCAACCAGCCGCCGATGGGTTCGGGTCCTATGGGCGGCGGCCCGAATCCCATGGGTGGCTGACAGCCGTCCGACACAGAGACAATCGCTTTTGGATGATATGTACAGGAAAGGGGTGATGTGATGGCAAAGAATCAGCCTGATCGCAAAAACAGATTTGCGCCGCCGAGCACGGCACCAAGCCCGAGCGAAAGCATCCGCTGCGGCGTTGAGTTGAAGATGGCGGCCAATTCTTCCATCTTTATCCATACCGGAAACAGTCAGGATCGTGGTGCAAGACCCTACCAGGAAGATTCGTTCGGCTTTACCAACATCATTGACAGTAAGCTCGTTTCCGAAAAGGGAATGTTCGCTGTGCTGTCCGACGGAATGGGAGGGCTGAATGACGGAAAAAGCGTTGCGGATTTTGTTGTTCAGTCAACGATTTCCATGTTCGATTCGATGGATCCGCGGTTCAATATCGGTGACCAGCTGCAAACGATTGCAAGAAGCATCAACGAGTTTATCGTTTCCAAGTATTCTGCGGACGGAGTCAGCAAAGCGGGCGCGACGATGGTTTGTGCCTACATCTTTAAGAATCGGATCTATTGGCTGACGGTCGGAGACAGCCGTCTGTATTGCTGCCGCAGAGGACATTTGATCCCGATGAACGAGGATCACGACTACAAAAATCGGCTGTTGAGAGATTTTCTGCAGCTCGGCGAGAACGGAGACATCTCCGTTCTGCAGGATATCGAAAGCAATCCCCAGAAGGACAGTCTGGTGTCCTTTATCGGAAAAGCCGAGCTTACGAATGTCGATGTGAGTCTTACGGGATATCGCATAAAGCCGAACGATGTGTTCGTTTTGTGCTCGGACGGCATTTACAACGCGCTGACCGAGGATATGCTTATCCGATTGCTTCAATCCGACGATGCGCAGAATACCGCCGATCGGATCGTTTCCACCATTTCAAACGCGCATTTGCCGGGACAGGATAATATGACCGTACTGGTAATTGAATGCAAAAAAGATGCATAAGAAAGGAACTCTAAAATGAAAACAATCACGTATTTCAAAAGAACAGCTTGTCTGCTTTTCGCGCTGATTACGATGTTCTCCCTTGCGACCTTCACGGCATCGGCTGCCACTGCCTCCGATGCGAAAAACGGCGTTGTTGCCGTCGTTTCCGATTACGGTGTGGGTACCGGTTTTGCCATTGGCCAAAAAGGAAAGCCGGTTCAGTATATCGTCACCAACGAGCATGTGATCAACGGCTCCAATTCCAACATTGTCAGCACCACCGCGACGGTCTACTTCAGCCTTGCCAGCAACAAACAAATGAGTGCCAGTGTGTATTATTACAACAAGGAAAAGGATATCGCCATCTTAAAGCTTCCGGAGCCGACCACGGAGAGAGAGCCGTTAGTCCTTTGCGCAAAGGATAAACTGAATCCCGATGACGATTACTTTGCCTTGGGTTATCCCGGCGACAGCATCGAGCTGACCGAATGGCTTCAGTTCAGCCAGAACGATATCACGGTGACCCGCGGCGGTATCAAAAAGAACGATACCTATAACGGCTTGGATATCTTCTACCTCGATTTGACCATCAAGAGCGGAAACTCCGGCGGTCCGCTTGTCAATTCCAAGGGTGAGGTCGCAGGTATCAACAAGGGCGCAGTCGTTGCCGTTGACGCGGCGGGCAATGTGGTCTATACCTATGAAAATGTGGCGATCTGCATAAACGAGCTCATTCGTATCCTCAAGACCGAGGAGATCCCTTTCTCGCAGCACGGTGATATCAACTGGCTGCTTGTGGCCGGTGCCGCCGTTCTGTTTGTCATCATTGTTCTGGTCATCGTTTTGATCGTTATGAAAAATCGCAAATCTCATATTATCCCGGTAGTTCCTCCTCGTCCGATGCCTACGGCAGAGCTTGTCGCTTTGGGCGGCGTGTTGAACGGCCGTCGATTCCCGATCTCCGGCGTGGTCAAGATCGGAAGAAATTCCAATGTCTGCACCGTTGTATTCCCGGAGCAGACGCAGGGTGTTAGCCGTATCCATTGCGAGATATCCTTTAACGGCTCCGTGTGCTATATCAAGGACTTGAATTCGAGCTACGGTACCTACACCATGGACGGCAAAAAGCTTGTGCCGAATACGCCTTGCTTCTTGCGTTCGGGTGACCGCTTCTACATCGCATCCGAAGAGAATACCTTTACGATCAGCTTTTAAGGAACGTCCGGAAAGGTCTGCATGAATACGAAAAGATATTGCTATCATTGCTTCTGTGAGCTTTCGCCCACAGAGACTGTCTGCTCGAAGTGCGGATACCAAAACGCGACTTATCATCAAAACCCGAATTGCCTGCACCCCGGCACGCTTTTGAAAAATCGTTATATCATCGGTGTTGCCTTGGGTGTGGGCGGCTTCGGGATAACCTATAAGTGCTTAGATACGAAAATAGGCGGCGTATGTGCCATCAAAGAGTATTTTCCCATGCGTTTGGCTAAGCGAAATCCTTCCAATGCGCAGGTCATTGTTTCGGAGTCCGACAGACCGCGCTACTTAAGAATGATGGAGAGCTTTGTCAAAGAGGCGGAGTTGCTCAAAGGGATGAATCATCCCGGTGTCATCAAGGTCTACGAACGGTTTTACGAGCACGGTTCGGCTTATTATGTCATGGAGTATTGCGACGGTGTGAATCTTCAGAAGTATACCAACGGATTTACGCGGAGATTGGACTACAACGAAGGCATGAACATGCTGTGTCAGTGCCTGGATGCCCTTGCATACATACACGGAAAAGGGATCATCCACCGTGATATAGCCCCCGACAATATCTTTGTGACCAAAAACAATCGCATCAAGATATTGGATTTCGGCTCGGCCCGACACGAGATGATGCAATCGGTACGTCATTTGACCGTTATCGTTAAATCCGGCTATGCGCCGATCGAGCAATACAGCGTCGATATGAAGCAGGGGCCGTATACCGATGTGTATGCTTTGGGAGCTACGTTCTACCATTTGTTTACCGCAAGGCTTCCGCTCGAATCCACCAAAAGAGTGCAGGCCGACCCGTTGGTACCGTTTTCGTATTGCCGACCGGATCTTCCGGAGGCTTTGAAGCGAAGCATAGAAAAAGCGATGGCCGTTCAGGCCGTGAATCGCTATAAAACGGTACAGGAAATGATGCGCGACCTCGACTTTCACCCCTCGCCGATGTCTTTGCCGAGCGGCTTTTCATCGGTGAAGCGTTCCGCAAACAAACGCAAGCCGTTGCCGAAACGGGCCGACTGCGGCGTAAGATTTGCGGCGGCACTGTTGGATTCCGTGATTTGGAGCTTTCTGTATACCTTGGTCGTGACGGCGTTTGCCGAAACGGACGCGGCCGTTTACCAATGCTTTGCACTGTATCCGATCGTTTATACGCTGATCAATATCATCAGTGAGTTGATTATGTCCGCGACGCTCGGAAAGAAGCTGTTGAGCCTTCGGGTCATGGGGAAGACGTACTCTAAAGCGGATGCGGGTGCGATCGTGTTGAGAAACATTGTCAAGCTGGCCGGTGTCTTTGTTCTGATATTCGCAAAGAACGGAGAGCTTTTAGAGGATCGTGTCACGGACAGTATGGTTTGTAAAACGGAAAGAGGCGATTTATATTAAATACGGAGATTTGGGCAAAAGAGTTTTGGCGTTTATCATTGACGGCATATTGCTTTCGATGATCGGCTTTTTGCTTACATTCACGCTTTTTTATGCGGGAGCTGTTTGTGCGTTGATTCTTCCCGTGCTGTATTACGTCCTGCTTGAAGGCGGTTTGTGGCATGCAACGCTCGGAAAAAGAATGATGGCTCTGTATGTGGCGGACGCTTACGGAAACGGGATCTCTTATTCGACTGCATTTTTGCGCTATATCGGTAAAATGCTGTCCGGCTTGGTTTGCGGTATCGGTTATTTGATCGGATTTTTCAACAACGAAAAGCAGTGCCTGCACGATATGATCGCCAAGACTTATGTCTTGGAGGGACAGCCTGCGGGTACGGGTCGGCTGTCGGGCGGTGCTTCACGCTCGCTTGTCTGTGTGCGCGGCGCTTTGGCGGGGACGGTTTATGCGGTTACGGAGAACGGCCTTTTGATCGGACGGGACAGCATCAGCTGTCAGGTGGTTTTGCCGTCGTCGCAGTCGAAGGTCAGCCGCATACATTGTTATGTGACCTACAATCCGATATCCGGTATGTATGTCCTCAACGACCGCGGCTCGACTTACGGAACGTATTTGAGTAACGGCCGAAAGATCGATTATGCACAGCCCGCCGCCTTAAAGCCCGGTGACCGTTTTTATTTGGCAACGCCGGAAAATATGTTTGAAGTAAGATAGGAGAATTGAAGTGAACAACAACGGAAATCAGATTCCGAACACGCAATCGAATTATGCGCAGCCGAACTATTCGGAATGGCTTGAACGAGAGCAAGCCGAAAAAAAAGCGAAAACCTGGCGAACCGCCATTGTGGCAACGGTGATCGTTCTTATCGTCGCGTTAGCGGTCACGCTGATCGTGGTACTAATGGGAAGAGGTGGAAATTCGGGTGAGCCGCCGATGCCGCCGATGATGGATACCACGATCGTGCTTCCCTCAAACGGCAGCGGTGCGACGGTGAACGGACAGCCTTCCGATATCGCTTTCTATGAAACGGATGGAATGACGTATATCGATCTTAAGAGCTTTGCCGCAGCACTGAATTATGATTACAGCCGTGACGAAAACAGCATCAAGCTTTTGAGCAATACGGATCTTCTGCTTTTGGAGATCGGTTCGACCGGTGTCACGCTGCAGGATCAGACGACCAAGGCTACCAACGCGGTGCAGATCATTACCGCTCCGTTCGAAGCAAACGGGATCGTTTATGTATATGTGCGCGATCTGTCCATATTCATGAAGAATACGACGGTTTCCTACAACACCATGAACGATTCGGTGGAGATCCGGATAGGTAACGGCCAAATGGGCGGTGGCCCGATGGGCGGCGGAGGACAGACAATGGGCGGCGGTCAGCCAATGGGAGGACAGCCGATGGGAGGACAGCCAATGGGCGGTGCGGAAGCCTCGGAACCTCAAACCGATGGAAATGCTCCCGTACAACCGGGCGAAGCCGCTGCTCCGGAAGCGAACTCTCAGCCGAACGAAGAGCCGATTTTGCCGATCGATGAAAGCGATATCCCGCAATAACATATTTTGAAACAGCGCTCAAACAAGAGAAAGTGTATGAAAGAAGGATTTAATTATGGCTATGCAACAATGCCCGAACGGTCATATTTACGATGACGCCAAGAACAGCAAGTGCCCGTGGTGCGGTACGGGAAACAGTATGAATGTGACCGATAAGTATGAGTCGAACCACACTCCGGATAATATCTACCCGGACGGCGGCGGTTTCCGACCGACGGAACAGCGGGAAGACGGAATGCAGCCGACAGGCGAGGTAGGTTCATTCCCGAAAACAACGCCGATCGGTCCCGTGAACGGCGGTACAATGCCGATCGACGATTACAGTGGGGGGACTCATCCGATCGATCCGGTCAAATATGCAGAGATTCGTGAGATTCGCGGATGGCTCGTATGCGTCGAAGGGGAACGGAAGGGCGCCGATTTCCGTATCTGCGGCGGCAGAAATACGATCGGCCGCGGCGTTCAAAACGATATCGTTCTGGATTTCGATAACACGATCTCCGTCGGAAGCAATGCGGGTATTTCCTACGATGACCGCAACAATAAGTTCTTCATCTACTACGATGAAGCCCGCAACAACATCTATGTCAACAATCAGCTTCTTATGACGCCCATTGAGCTCAAAGACTATGATGTGATCGAGATCGGTCGCTGCAAGCTGGTCTTCCGTTCGTTCTGCAACGAGAACTTCAACTGGGAAAAAAAGACATCGCGCGAAGATTGATAAGTAAATGATGTTTCGGCGGAGGAAGCCGAAAGCCTTTGCTTCCTCCGCCGAAAAAAGAAGAAACCGTAAAAAGCTTAGCGCTCAGGCTGAAAGCGCGATCTTATCTATATATATCGTCAGAACATATTTGTTTCACAGCATCGAATACCGCACCGCTCGGCGGTGCAAAAAACGGCAATACCGAAAATTTGACTGATCGCGGAAGCACAAAACCTCGGCACATCGGATTTCCTTGTGCCATAGCCGCTTGCCGCTTATTTATAGATAAAAAACAGCTATATGTGCGTTTGCAAAGGAGAATGAGAATGAAGTTGGATCTGTACACCTATTCCTCCAAGGGTGCTCGCGAATTGAACGAAGACTACTGCGATAAGGTCGGGGACGACAATCGCTGCATTTTGGTTTTATGCGACGGATTGGGCGGCTACGATTGCGGGGAAGTGGCTTCGAAGAATGCCGCAAAGAGCCTGATCGACAGTATCAAACAAGCGCCTGCGGTGAATGACGAGAGCTTGTCGGAGGCTATGAATACAGCCAACGATAAGCTGTTGGATTTGCAGAAAAAGAATCCGGCGCAAAAGGGAATGCGAACAACCGCAGTCGGCTGTGTGCTGGAAAACGAAACGTTACGCTTTTTCAACTGCGGCGACTCGCGCTTTTATTATTTTTCAAACGGTGCTTTGTCCGCCATGTCCGAAGATCACAGCGTTCCGCAAATGTTGGTGAAGACGGGGGACAAAAGCTTTGACGATATTCGCTTCAGTGCCGACCGAAACAAGCTTTTGAGTGTGTTGGGACAGGAAACCGACGGCACCCGACCGGGAACGGTCTATCCTCCGATCGCCTGCAAGCCGGGAGACGCATTTCTCTTGTGCTCCGACGGCTTCTGGGAGTATGTGCTGGAGGAGGAAATGGAGATCGATCTGTCGAAAGCCCAAACGGCTGCGCAGTGGTGTGAGTTCATGCTTGTGCGTCTTCTGTTGAAGTTTTCGGCCGAGAACGATAATTTTACCGTTATGGCCGGCATTATTGCGTAGGAAAGCGAGGAAAGGTTATGTATTGCAAATTCTGCGGAAGCAAGATAGATCCCAATACGCAAAAATGTAAAGTATGCGGTGCGACCATCCGTTTGACGGACGGCGGACAAACCTATTACGATGAGCATGAGTTGGATGACTGGAGCAAGAGTCCGGATTCGAAGCAGTTCCCGATAACGGAAGAGGTTTTCCCCGAAGCCTACGGAAAAAAGCCGAGCTCCGCGTCCGATTTTTTCAATTTGTCAAATCCGAAAAACATGCTCATCTTTTGCATTGTCGGCGGGGCGGTCATTCTCGTTTTGGTGATCGCGATCCTTGTGGCATGCTTTAGCGACAGGGGAAAAGAGGATACAAAGGATGAGGTCGATTATGAGTATTATCGGCCCGTCAACAATAATGCCGGCTCCGACATCGATAACAATGCAAACAACGTGCCCGCCGATGAGAACAACGTGTCCGTTGATGAGAACAACGTTCAGAATCCCGAAAATGCCGAGAACACAGAGATCAATGACGAAACGAATGACGGTACGGAGGGGTCCAAGGCGGAGACGAAGCCGGTAAAGAATCCCCCAAAACAGAATACAAAAAAGAATGATGACACAAAGAAGGAACAAACGCAGGGCACTGTAGTAGAAGCTGACACAGAGAGTGATGACGCGGAAACTACAAAAAATGCTGAAGAAAATGAACCAAAGGAAGAAAGCCCCACGATGCCGACGGATAGCACGTTACCTGGTATGTTAGGCGGAGGAGAATACACGGGTAACAACGCGGTATCCGATATCACGTCCGATTCCGCCCCAGACCCTGTGCCGCCGCCCAGCAGTGACGCTACCGGCAATGGCGATACGGGCAGTAGCACGGAAACCTCTGAGCCTACGTCACCCGAAGCCGAATATTTAGATTCCAAACAGCACAAAAGAGGATGAGCACACCTATACATCCAACCGCAAACGATGAAAAAATCCTGTAACACAGAAGGGAGAAAAAAACATATGAAATGCAGCAGATGCGGACGAAAGAATCCGGCCGGTGCCGTCAGCTGTGCTTTTTGTCAAGCACCGATGGAAGCGCCGAAGAAACGGAACAGCG